>NZ_JACJEQ010000003.1:3405-267111 GCF_014164125.1 Pseudoalteromonas sp. SG44-8
CCATCAACCTCAATCGGGGTGCTTATGGTCAAGGCATTCGGTGCTGCGTTATCTAAAATCACTGAGGTGCTGGCTGCACTGGAGGTGTTACCCGCCGCATCACTTTGTGTGGCGCTGACGGTGAGCGTGCCATCGTTAAAACTGCTGACATCAAACTCACTACCACTGATAGTCCATGCCCCAGAGCCATCAGCCGTCACAGTACGCGATTGGTTATTCGAACCATCGCTGATAGTCACACTGACACTGGCATTGGCTTCTGCCCCAGAGCCGGTGAGCAATACACTGTCATCTTCTACGGCATTGATCCGACCATCAACCTCAATCGGGGTGGCGATCGTCAAGGCACTTGGTGCTGCGTTATCTAAAATCACCGCGGTGCTGGCTGCGCTTGAAGTATTACCCGCCGAATCACTTTGTGTGGCGCTGACGGTGAGCGTGCCATCATTAAAGCTGCTGACATCAAACTCACTACCACTGATAGTCCATGCCCCAGAGCCATCGGCCGTCACAGTCCGTGATAAGTTATTCGAACCATCGCTGATGGTCACATTAACCGTAGCGCCAGAGTCAGCGCCGCTACCTTGTATAAGCACATGCGCATCTTCCACAGCATTGATCCGACCATCTACTTCAATCGGGGTGGTAATACTCGGTGCACTCACGTTAGTATCAATGGTTATTGTAGTACTCGTTCCATTGGTAATATTACCAGCAGAGTCCGTCGCGCGTGCCACAATAGTATGCGAGCCACTCGTCATTGCTGAGCCCACGGTGATACTCCACACCCCACCACTAACAACAGTACTGCCTATTGAGCCATCAACACTTGAAATAAGAGTAATAGTGTCGCCTGTGGTGCCTGTACCTGTAAAAGTAGGTGTTGTATTATTGGTTATATTATCTGTACTCGAAGAGCCACTATCACTGGCTGCAGTTAGATCGGCTGCACTTGGTGCGCTCGGCGCGGTTGTGTCAATTGTCACTGTAAGTGCGCTTGAGCTACTACTTACATTACTTGCTGAGTCTGTTGCTTTTGCTGAAATAGCATGGTCTAAACCGGCAGTTAAAGTGCTAGTGGTAATTTGCCAATTGCCATCGGTCGCTATGCCAGACCCGATTACAGTTGCTCCAGCACCAACTTGGTCGCTGTAAAGACTAACTGTTGAACCGCTCTCAGCAGTGCCACTAAATGTTGGCGTGGTATCGTTGGTAATATTATCCGTAGTAGATAACCCTGAATCAGCAGCCGCATTTAAATCAGGGGTAGATGGCGCACTTGGCGCAACATTATCATTTACCGTTATAGTAAACGCTTTTTGGAAAGTTGTTGTTGCATCGTTACTTTGTACGCACACAATATAATTTCCTGCACTAAGTGCAGCTTGCGTCTGAATTAAGGTGCCACTGATCTGAAAACTGCTATTGTTTGTGTCAGCACTACATGTACCGTTTACACTTGCGCCTGAGCTTACAAACGTATAACTATGACTGTCGCTGGTATCTACATCTGAGGTAGTAAGTGCCCCTATATTAGCACCAGGTCCAGTTGATGATTGATTTATACTTGCCGATGAAAGTGAAATATCCGTTGGGGCATCATTTTGCCCAGAAATAGTCACTATCGCTTGATTTGTACCCGCGCTGTTTGCTATCCCATCATTAAAGACATAATCCAAAGTCACTGATGATGATGGAGATTCGGAACTATTTTGATAGGTAATGCTTTGTAAAACTGAGTCAACAATTGCAGATGTAGCATTAGCATTAAAGGTCAGTACCAAGGTACCGGAGGAATTAGTGGTTACCGCTCCGACTGTGGTCGAATTATAAGTAAACGTATTGCCCTCAATTAGCGCGCCCAATAAGTTATTGTTCGCAAAAACATCTTCAGTACTTGCCCCACCGTTTCGACTAATAGTTAAACTGGCATTATTATAATTACCAATTGCGCCATTAAGGGCATCGAGCTCAGTATCAGCGATAGTCACATCAGAGTCGATAACAATTGCAGAGCCATTTTCAATGAAGGTTGCACCGCCATTCAAACTACTAAATACGGGGGCGCTATTTGGCTCAACAAAAGTTATTATTGTATCGCTACCACTTTCAGCAACGCTAAAAGCTAAACTTGAGCCTGGTGAATTACTTAATGAGAGCGTAAGCTCAGAAATATTAAAATCGGTGGCATCTGTATCAACTTCTAATGTGCTAGCGCCATTAAATCGCACATTTGCACTTGAAAGCCCTGTCACACCAGTAATCGTTAAGGTATCGCCTGCGGCTAGATCGGTGATGGTATCCCCTGATAATTGTGATGCACTGCCAACAAAATTATCGTTACCTGCATTGCCCGTCATCGAATCAGTACCACCGCCAGGGCGGATGGTATCTGCGCCGCTACCGCCAACAATAGTATCATCGCCATTAAAATTGCTGGCTGTAATTGTCAATATGTCACTGGCAAAGGCTGAAGCATTTATTGATAGGGCTGCTGTAATTTCACCGCCACTCGCATTTGACACTGATACTGCTTGACCATTGGCATTAAAGTTGTCAGTTAAGGTTACTGTGGCATTATTGTCAGTTCCTATTGCCACGCCTTCAACAGCAGACACTGAGGTACTGGTAAAATCAAACGCCCCACCATCCATAAGTTTCAGTGTTTCAGTACCCGCACTACCCGTTATAGCAGTGCTAAAATTACCAATATTAGCGGCATCAATAGCCACTGTTGCGCCACTAGCTAACGAAAGAGTGCCTATATTTAAAAATCCACCGCCGCTAATGTCTGCACCATCAGTTACTTGTACTTGGTCGGCAACACTATTTTCGCCAATTAACGTGCCCGTGTATGCACTGTTACCAATTGCAAAAATTATGGCGTCGGTTGACGAACCAGCCGTAACATTAGTGGTCCCTGTTGATACGGTGATTGTTCTGGTATTTGTACTGTCATCAGCTACATCGTAGCTTTCAATACCAGTTAAGGTTGTGAAATCACCATCACCGGTGATAGTAATCGTTTCTGAACCTGGCGCTGTTATGGTGCCCGTAAAACTACTATGCTGGCTGGCCGTCATCGATACTGACGCACCCGAAGCGAGTGTTAAATTAGTCACATTACTAATCGTGGCATTACTAATGTTTGCGCCGCTACTCATAGACAATGTATCAGCAACACTATTTTCGCCGGTAATTGTTCCCGTATAAGCTAGTGTGCCAATATCAAACGTAATGGCATCAGTTACGGAGCTAGCTGTTACTGAGTGCCCCGCGGCGCTAATAGATACTGTACGCGCGTTCGTGCTATCGTCATTTAATGTGTAGCTTTCAATTGCTGATACTGTAGCGAAATTACCATCACCTAAAATATCTAGCGTCTCATTACCACTGCCTGAGACAGTACCTGAGAACAATGCTAGCTGTGATGCAGCAATACTTGCTGAACCGCCACTTGCTACCGTCAAGTTTTCAAAGCCGCTAATCGTGGCGCCAGAAATACTGCCACCACTACCAATAGATAACGTATCAGTGCCGGTGTTGCCCGCTAAAATACCGGTTGCGCTAACTGAGCCAATATTGAGAGTATCGTCGCCGGTGCTACCAGTAAAATTTTGCCCTGCAGCGCCAAGGGTGAATGTATTTGGTGCAGATAAAACATACGTTTCAATCGCACTGTTGCCTGTTAGTCCATCCGTTGCTGAGCTGATGGTTATCGTTTCTGTGCCTGGTGCTGTAAACGTTGTAAAACTATCGTGCTGCGCCTCGGTCATCAATACACTCGCACCACTGCCAAGTGTTAATGATTCAAAGGCAGATATTGTTGCACCACTAAGATCAGCACCAGTGCCAGCCTGCAATATATCGGTACCCGCAGCGCCGTTCAATGTACCTGTTACCGTGAAGGCATTAATATTAACGGTATCATCTGCGCTGCTGCCAGTTACATTTTGCGCTACGCTACCAAGCGTAAAGGTCATTGCGGCGCCAAGCACATAGGTTTCAATATCAGTGTCGCCAGTGAGCGCTTGATCGCCATTGGCACTAGCGATAGTAAATTGATTTGTACCTGTACCATTTATAGTAGTGAAACTGTCATGCTGCGTTTCACTTAATGTCAATGAACCATTGTTATATGGCGTTAAGGTTTCAAAACCCATTAAGCTTGTGAACCCAGTTAAGTCGCTCCCGGTAACAACACTGATTGTATCGGTACCGCCGCCGCCATCAGCCGTTGACCCTGTAATATGCGCTGCATTGCTAATATTTAATGTTTCATTGTCGCTACTAAATGTAATAGCTGGGCTTAAATTTATGCCGTTTAAGGTACTAAATCCAGCAGCGGCAGAACTCGCTGAAGTAATATTTGCAACCGAAATTGTCGCTGTACGACTCACGCTATTTGCAGTGCCATCATTAATAACAACTGACACTGTACGCGCTGTCGTATTAGGTGTTGCACTGGTATTGTTATACGTTATTGCTTGTAAAAAGGTCGTCACTTGTGCAACGGTTGCAGATGCACCCGTTATCGAAATTGTATCTTGCAGAGTAATATCTGAGGCACCTGATATACCACCAAGTGCATTTTGTGCAGCTGCTGAAACACTAAGCCCTTCAGAGGCGCCATTTTGATCGTTGGTTAATGCAACGGTTATTGTTGTTATTGTATCGCCATCACTATCAGCGGAACTAGCATCGGGCGCAATACTTACAGCACCACTGCCTTCAGAAAACGACACTGAACTACCTGTGCCTGCCAGCACGCCATTTAAATCAACAACAGGGGCTGAGTTTGATGCGACAGCATCATCAACCACAATATCAACAATCGCAAAGCGGCCGTCATACTTAGTTGGATTACCAGACAGCTCAAATGGAAACTCTATCGTTACGGCATCAACATCTTGCCAAAGTGCATTATTAAAGTCACCTGAGCGACTCAATATGAATATATTGTTAGAACCTGAATTAGCCGGAGTAATAGTGACAGTAACCGTTGAGGCACCATCGGAATAACCCGTTAACTTAATAAAGTGATTGCCCGACGTGGATGTTAGCTGATTAAACTTTATCGCATCAAAGCTAAAATTTTCCCCACCACTGGTATAAAACTTAACGCCTCTGCTTGGTTCATTGGTAAATATACCATTTACCATGGTGCTAGAAATAGTACCGAGACCTGAATAAATTGACCAATCATTAAATCCCGTAAACGCATTCGTCTCACCTGCATCTAATATAAAAGTTAGATCCCCTGCGGTGTCTAATGTAACATTACCGACTCCATTTGAACCATCTCTAACATCAGTCAGACCTGAGCCTGTGCCTGCGGTGTAATCAATCGTCTTCTGTGCTGCCAGTAACGTATGAGAAGATAAGGTAAGTGCGGATAAACCTGCTACTGCACATGCCGAAGCTATTTTATTTAACTTCATGATTATTCCCTATAAGTAAGTTAGGCGTGATGATTTGCACACAGGGGACAATATAATTTCTATAAAGCGCTTAATTATATTCTTGTTAAACAGTGAGTGCTTTCGAATGCCTCTGAGTAAATTTTCAACGCAGAAAGCTGTATAAAAGTTGGTTTGGATAAATGAAGCTAAATTTAATAACCTCTGACTTGTTTTGTGCGCGTGTACGTTTTCGCTTCGCGATACGTCACGAATTATTGAACCTATTAATGTAAATCCCAATACACCTTTATTAATTAAAGGTATATTGATGATTTCAAGTGCAGGGATAATTGAATCCAACTTCATGATATTCCTTACTAAACTAAAATTATTATCCATAAAAAACATACGTTGTGTAAAATATGCTAACTATCCTTTATTTATTAACTACGTGAAGGGTAAATTCCTGCAGTAGACATTAACCAATTTATCGTAACGACGGGATTCAAAATACTAAACGGCACCCCACCGCCAGTATTCTCCACCGTAACGGCCCCTCCTGAGCTAGTCCCGCCATCAATAGTTAATCCCTTAATATCAGTCAATGTAGCTGGAGCAAAGCCCGACGGTTTAAAGTAAATCGAACTTGCTGCAACAGCTAAATAGCTATCGGCATCAGGAGTCGTATTATTCGCTCCGTTTGTCGCCACTTGAAAGTTACCACCGACACTTCCCCCACCAGTAGGTGTGAAAGTTGCGGCATGACTGTGTTGAGCTAAATTATCAGCACTCAACGACGCCTTTTCATTTCCTGCCATTTGACCAATGCTATAGCTTAATCCTCCTGGACGGTTTCCATGTCCAATTGGTGAGCGCCCTCTTAGATCAGGTACACCAAAGCTCGTCCGCCCGTCACCACCAAAATTAGTTCCTAATAATGAATATAAAGCAGTATATTGCCCAATTGATAAAAGTTGGCCCTGACATGGTGTAAAATCTCGAATAGTAAAAGTACCTGCAAAAGGCACCATAGACCCTAAAAATGATTCAGTAGACATAATTAATTCCTTCATTTACTTAGTTATATTGCAAAAAAATACTGATACTTGACGGTTAACTCAATTCTCAATTTAATTACCCATTTATGCTAGTTAACTACTGATATATCGGATGCGGAAATATAAAGCTCAGGTAAAGAGATAGCCCTAACAGCTCCGTCTATTACATTGTCGATGCATACTGTGCCCAATGAATTTACACTTATTTCAAGTTCTGCAGTTTCAACTTCATTAGCAAAACGCCAGTAAACTTCTTTGTTAGCACATCTTAATAATACGGACTGCTCGTACAAATCGAACTCGTCGGGTGACTCACAAAAACGGTCATGACAATCAATCAGTTTGTCAGTGCCTAGATGTTGGATCAAAACACTGTTTAAACCCGGGATTTCTAAAATGGCACATTCACCGCTATTTACATTGACTACCTCGCGCGCCTCTTTTCGCGAAATCACCGTCACCAAATCAGTCGGAACCAATGACGGCAATGTACCATTGCAATATGGGACTAAAGCTAAGTCATAGGCGTAATTATTCAAAATCGATATCTTAACGTTCATTTTCTTATCCTCTACATTAAACAATGCATAGTTAGAAAACAGGGAGAAAACACCAGTTCGAATTCATAAAGCCCCTCTCAACTAAGCAGTACCAAAACTTTATAATGTTCTTTGTGTCGTTTGATGAAAACTTGTACCCGCATCTAAATTAAATAATGTTGCAAATTTATATCCGTCAAAAACCCCATAAGGAGTTGCAATGATATCTAGACGTACTGCACCATCAATACTTTTTATGATTAAGCCAGCCGTCATACTGACCTCTATAACAGTCCCTGTATTAATACCAGAATATTCAGTTTTCAACTGCGTTGCTTGCAACAATTGAAACAAGTTATTTTCTAGCCGTATTCTGGCACCACCGAAATCAACGTTACCAGCTCGAGCCATACACACTATGTTTTCTGAGGTATGAGTTCGCCAATCAATGAGTAAATCTTGTTCACTAAAAAAGGGCGCTGATGGCATATTCTCAATAGTAGATTGTTCCGTAGTGGCAATAGCGTTATTCTGTAGCTGAATTAATAACGTGTTAATTACAGCTGGTACGACTTGAGATACTTGATGAGATAAACTCTGTAATGTATCAAATGGATGAATATCTACTGTTTGACTAGTTACAACAGGCCCTGAATCAATATCTTTGGTGAGCTGGTGAAGTGTTAATACACATTGTGTTTTTCCATGCCTTATTTGCCAATACAATGGCAGTGGGCCTCGGTAGCAGGGCAATTCACTGGGATGTAAATTAAAAATGTCTCCACTAAAAAAGCTAATAATACGCTCGCTCAACTTATGCCTAAATAAATAAACGATACCTATGTCCGCTTGATATCTATCTAACTCTGAAATGACTTTAAATTCATCAAATGATGAATACTGTACCATAGGCACGTTGGCTTGCTCTAAGAGCACTGTAAGCTGTAAAAGGTCAGGGTTACCTTGCGGCTCCACCAGCACAACACACGCTAACTTATTTAATTGAATAAGAGATTGTATAGCGGGGATTGAGAATGTACTGCCAGTAAAGAGAGCTATTTTACCTCGCATAAATATTCCTTTTTAAACTTTTGCGGGAATAAACCCAGGTAAACCAGTTAATTGATAATAAAATTGCACAGTATCACCACCATTAGCCACAAAATGAGTATGTTCAATATCTCTTGGCTTGGTATCAATATAAAACGTCATGTCGGGTCTTGGATGAGTAACCCCGCAGTCATATTGCCCAACCTCCTCATCAGCAAACGTATTTATATGCGCATAAATGACTAAAATACGCTTGTTCATATCTTGAATATCGTTGGGCAACATTATTTGATTTGCAGGAATAACCTTTACACCGTCTTGTAGTTCAAGCTCTTGCATATTTAATAAGGTTGATTTATTAATGCTCAATATTTCACCAAGTTCCACTCTATTATTCTGTGCGCTTTCATTCGTATTGAGTGAATGGCTGTAATCCATACCTTTCCACTGTTGATTAAACTCTGTTTCACCAATGACCATCTCCCCTCTTACTGATATATTTTGTGGGATCATCCAGCCATCTAGTGTTAAAAATTGCACTAAGTGCTTAGCAATACTGAGCTGCCCTTCTTTGGTAAAACCATGCTGCATGGCCTCTAATACTAATAAATCTATCGATTCTGCGGGCTCATATTCGGTTGCATCAGCCGCTTCAATTCGCAATATAAAGTCATCAAGCTGCAAGTCTTTAACTAACTGCTGTAAAGACAATATTGCGCCAGGATGTACATCCACCAAAATGACGTTGATCTGCTTTGATGTGAATATTTGGCTGTCTTTGTAGTAGCTCAACAAAGGCAGTAACAGCGGCGCAAATGGGCCACATGCAGGATATAAAATAGTAATTGATGATGCGTGTTTTAGTTTACTTTGTATCGCTAGATCAATCCCACGCGCATATCCCTTAATGCGATAAACATCTTTAATGGTGTGTTTACAATTATGAGGAGACATAATTAAACCAGATGCTGACACATATTGACGCGTTAACTGCTCTTGGCTGAGCTGCGCAAATGCCATCGACTGTACAGCTTGCTCATACATGTTATCAAATACTTTAACTAGTTGAAGATGTTCAACTTTTGCGTAGCTCAACACCAAAGTCATCGCATCAACAAAGCTTTTTTGCAAAAGTAACTGGCGCTGCTCTGTTGTTAATTTTGCTTTCAAAAGAGACTCAAGCTGAGTACGTATTGAATGCTTTAATAACTCATCAACTTGGGGATCCGCGTATTGCAAACTCGCTATAGACTGTGAGCTATGTGCTTCCATACTGAAATATTCCTTTGATATCCAATTATCGTGCTAAATTCTATTAGGGAATTAATACTACATTCAGTTAAGAGCTTAGTTTAAAAGCTATAGGGTACAACTTTAATTTTCATTTATTTTATATAGCTTTAATTTATTTGATTTATATCAAACATCATAAAAAACCATAGAAAATAAAAGGCTTAGTAAATGCAGCTTAATTTAAATTATTTTGAGCATGGCACAGGAGTGTTATAAAAAACATTACACGTTATTACATGGCATCATTTTTATTCTTATAAATAACTGCAGGCTTGATTTTGCTTAGCTTTATAATGAGCTCATATTTATATATTGCACAATTCGAGGACTATTCGTCCTATTTGGACAACTACCATGCGGCAGTGTATGTTGCCAAACAATTAAACTGCCCGCTTTTGCAGGCAAAGGCGTACTGTGCCATTGTTGGCAATTAAAATGATGTGGATTGGTATTTTTAGGTAAGCTAGCAAGCCAGCCGTCTATTTTTTTATGAAAACCAGGAACACAACTAAACGCACCTTGATCAGCGGTAACGTCAGTAAGGTACAGTAACCCTTGCGTTGCAAAGATGAGCGGTTTATTAAAATTAATATCCCAGTGCAGATTTGGCCCGGGAAACTGCCAACTCAATGTCTCTGGCGGGTTAAAACCAACCCTATCAGTACTTACAGTTAAATTACTTTTACCCCACAGTTGCTCAAAAACATCCCGCACCTGAGGCTGCTTCCGAATAGCTTGCATTGTTATATCATTAAAAATTTGTACCATAACTCCTTGTTTAAGATCATGATTTCGGTACCATGAAGCAGGATTGTTTTTATCCATATTCAAACGTTCATAAATCATATTACAAACGTTTTCACATAGCGTTTTTTCTACCAACTCAGGAATAATAACGTAACCATTATCATCCCAGCTTTGCCACTGCTGTGACGTTAAAACATAATGACGAGGCTGATTTAGTAGTATTTTTTGTTGTTTTGGGTCTTTTTGCTGAAAAAATGCTGCTACCTTTTCATTTAACTTACTTTTAACTGTATTTGAAATAGCTATGCCATAACGCTGTTCTACCCAGTTTTCGAACGTTAAAAAACTATCCGATGAAAAAATGAATTCTATCGTCGGTGTGAGCCCTAAGCCTAAAGTATCCATGATCATGACATCAAGCGACCATTCGCCTTCTATTATTTTTTTATCCGCACAGCCTTGTTTTTGTAATTGCGCTTTGTGCCACATTCGTTTTAATTGAAATAAACCTAAACGCCCAGTTTCTTTATAACAAGGTAGTATGCTCTGCGCTGTTTTTTTCAGATGAGGTACTTTTACTCTCAATTCATTTTGCATAATAACTCCCTTTTCGCGCCTGATTTTAGGCAAGCAAAACACCTTAAATTGATTTATTAACGCTAACTAAACTTAGTTAGAATAGAGTGCTATATTACTGTAAGCAACAATTGTAATTGCTAAATACAGGGAGTGGTATGAACATTGAGATTGAAAAAATTCTCGCCTTTGTTACTAATATTGGTATAAAGCACAGGTATCAAACGTTAAACGAAAAGACTTTTTTGCCGGGAATTAAAGTAGCCCAGGGAACTTTACTACTTGATTTAGAAAAATGCCTCTACCCTGGTGACATCCTTCATGAAGCAGGGCATATTGCAGTAACCTCAGAGACAAACAGAACCTGTTTAACCGGCGATATGAAAAACCATGATCACCAAGCCGCTGAAGAAATGACCGCGATTGCATGGTCATGGGCCGCAGCCTGTTACTTAAATATTGCACCCGATGTTTTATTTCATCAACACGGTTATAAAGGCAGTTCAGCTAGCTTAATAACCGCTTTTAGCAATAATACTGGCTTTGGCTATCCGCTGTTGTATTCATGGTTTATGTGCGAACAACCTGATCACCCCAACGGTTATCCAAACATGTTAAGGTGGCTTAGAGATGACGCCTACACACAAGCTCAACTAAAAAAATTACAATAAATACGATAAGGAACATACGTGCTTGATAATAACTTTTCCTCAGAGCAGCTTACTTTACTATGTGCTGACTTAGCTCAACTAAGATTAATAGCCGATTTAACACTTGCGCCTACTATGCCTTACTTTGCTGAAAAACCTTATCCAATTGGCCGCTGTAGAGAAATAAGAGACGAGGTATTTACATTACTACAAGCACAACTGCCGCACACAAACAAACCTGGGCTTAGCTTATTAAAAGGTCTTATTGCACAGGGCAATCCTTTACAAAAAGCATGGGGTTCACTGCGGGATGAGTATTTTCAAAACGCATTTATTATTGGTCCTTGGTATATTGATGTTTCTAACGACACCGTGAATGCCAATAAACCCAGAGTAGAGATTTTGCCTTTAGCGACATCAAACTTTACCCCAATTAAAGATTTTACTCAGTTTGTAAAAATAGCCCGTAACTATTGGAAAGTTGAGGTGTATAGAAATGATGTATGCCCAGCACTTGCGCCTTATATGCCACTTTTATGCGTTGGCGATAACGGTACTAGCTGGCTAGGAGCTGCAAACGACGACATGCTAAACATCGCAATAAACAGCCAATTTACCCAATCAAAAGCAATATTAAAAGTTCTGCCAAGCCCACCAAAAGAAATAATACAGCGCTGGCAATCGCTGTTATTAAACTTCACTCACGACCCTTTATTGATAACAAAAGGAGATGCAATCATCTTTTGTGATGAATACAGTAAAAAGTTACAGCACCCCGATCTAGCACACAGGGATGCCGCTGTGATTGCCTATTCATCGTTACCAAAGTCAGTGTGATTTAGAATATCAGTGCAACACTCATTGTAATGATGTGTAATAGAAAAGCCTGCCCTTGTCCCTGTACTCCTGAGAATTTATAAAGCGCTATGACACCTAGACTTATAGCGCTTTAACAAATTGTTAGCTAAAACGCTTGTAACCCCTGCCATGCCAATTGCAGCGCAAGTAAGGTTAAAACAACCCGAAAAATACGTTTAAACTTAGCCGCAGAAATCCGCTGTAATAACTGTAAACCAAGCCACGTGCCAAGCGCACCACTGATGATCATTGCCGCAACTAAAGGCAACCACTGCCAAAACGAAAAACCTACAAAGCCATACAAAATAGCTTTAAAAGTATGTTGCACACTCATACAAGCGGAAAAAGTAGCGGTATATCTTAGCTTTTCATAATTATTAACATACAAACAACTGCCCACTAACGGGCCACTTGCGCCAACAAACATCGATAAAAATGTTGTCACAGCACCAGCTGTACTGCGCCATAAAGCTGAGGTTTCACGCAACTTTGGCGTCACTCCCCATAATAAATAAAGTACAAACCCTGCCACGACAATTTTCATCAATTCAAGTGGAATACGGGTCACAATAGACGACGCAGCAAACGCACCAATAAGCCCACCGAGTGAAAAGTACGCAAACATACTTTTATCAAGGTGTTTAAAAGTCAGCATAAACCTATTGGCATTTGAGCCCAGCTGCACTAACCCATGCACCGGAATAACAATACTCATAGGCAATAACGACGCCATCACCACCAACAACATCAACCCGCCACCAGCACCAAAAGCCGCCGAAATCATCGACGTTACAGCCGATAATATAATAAGCCCAATCACGCTGAGCGGCGTTAATAAATCGCCAGCTAAAAATTCCATCTAAGACCACTTGGCAGGTAAAACAGAATAACGACGTTAGCATGAGTAAAAATAAGATGCGAGTACCTAAAGCACCAGTAAAATGAAGCGCTTATTTCAATAAAATAAAAATAAGCGATGAGCTATTAAAACAATAAAACACTTCGCCTTAAACATAAAAAAACCCACCAACCTGATTGCTCAAATTGGTGGGTTTATTAGGGTTTTTAAATCAACGAATTTAAAAACCGATATTGGTGGAGCTGGGGGAGTCTTAAACCACTACTTTAAACAACTTTACATTGACCAACAGCCGACACGGTAATGCCTATGGTACTAAAAGAAATATATTAGTTTTAAAGGCAGTAAATAAAAGGTCTAATCTTGCCGATAAACCAACCTTTTGACTGGTAGCTTATGATACCTCACTAAATCATCAATAAGATAAATAGCAAAATAGCTTTCTTTTTCATTGTATTTGTTTGCTACGTATCGTGACCTCAGAAGAGTAAAAATCAACACTTCAGTTACTAACCTTATCGCAATCCATATCTCAGCAAAAAACATAGCTGCAATTAACAACATAAATGCAACTTTCGCCCAGCCATGTTGGTTAATGTCATATACCAATTTAAAGAAATTTGCTGAAGCACTGGGGTGAAGCGAAAAGATCGTACACAAAGAGCATAATGCGAGTGTAAGGGCTAAAATACGAGGTTTTGCCGTTTCGTTATAAATCATTTGAAAGAAGTCGAATGTTCTATAAGTCCAAAGCCAGTGATGTCCTGACATTTTATTCAAATATGGTTTCACGTCATCAACATATTTAATGTAGCCTTTCCTATCAACGGGAAAATATTTTTTAAGCCAGATGATTTTTAGTTGGTTTAAATTTTTAGTGCCTTGATGACCATACTTTTCGCTAAAATCTTTAACTACCGCCGCCTTTGTTTTCATAACAAACCAAAATATAAAAATAACAAAGGAGCTTATGTATACCGCAGAAAGTAAAATGCCACTAACCGACTTGAATTTATCAAAGGTCTCAAAGCTGTTACTAAAATAATAAGATAAATAACCTCCCAGTGCTGCGTGCATTAAAATAAGCAGCGCTATTGGTAAAACTCGCTTCACACGCCCCTTCAAACTGTAAAACTCTATATAATATTGATTAGCAAAAACATAAAACTGATCCATCAAAGTCCCTTTAATAAATAATTACTTATTCACCCAATCTAAGTGATTAGCCTTAAAAATCTCTACACCTTTCCTTCGGACTCGTTCTATCCAATCTTCCGCTTTATTAACGCCAACGTTAAAATGCTCAACAGCCGCTTTTTGGAGTACTCGGTGCTCATTTTGTATTGTGGTTGGCATTAGCGCAGCATCATCAGTATTAATACATACAGTGACAGACCCTTTTCTCAAGCCAAAGCGATTGTACTTTTCACCTTGCTTAAGCCACTCTTGCTCTGGTGGGTCCCACCTAAAAATAGGGTGTTCGTGATAGTGTTCAAATCGGCCAATATAGATATTAGAGGTCGGGCAAGCCTCAATGATTACGCCTTTAGCTGCATAATATTCCATAGACCAGTCTTGAATGGCTTCATATAAATCAAGCTCTGAAAGAGATACTGAGTCAAAGTAGCTGCCATGCTCGTAGCCGAAAGTTTTAGGACTACTCTTACCAAGACAGTCAATTTTTACAATTTTTTCGCGTCGTTTTGTATAATTTTTATCTAATTCAGCAAATAAGTATGTTTGCCATAAATCGATATGCTTAGCTTGCACGCAAGCATCAGTCTTATTATAAAAATCGAGTACCCAGCCACTATATAACGGATCGTTCGGATTTATCACAGGTGCATTAAAAGCATCTCTTTGGCTTATGTTTAAAACTACTGGGCAGTTACGTCTTAATAACCAAGCATCATATAAGCGCTTTGGAGGTTGAGCTTCACCATAAAGAAACTCACTCCAATAGTGTATTTTTTCCTGTAGTAAATGTAGAACCCCAACCAAGTTAGGGACTGACTGTATGACTGTAAGCGCTTTCTGGTGACTCCATACTAAATTATCTAAATGCTCACCCACAGTTAAATAAGCCGTCTGCTGACGTTTTGCCCAACTTGTTGGGCAGACACCTAAAGCCAAAGCGTGCCCGACTCTATCCCCAACTTGAAAATCACAAAACACAACTGACTCATCAATAGATCTCATACCCGAAAGTAAATGGCTGAAGTCCTCTCCTGCATGCACTGTAATAAATGGTTTGGATAAACGATTGCTCATTAAACCTTTTGTGGGTATTTTACAATCCCTTAAACGCCTCAAAGCAGGGGCAAATACCTCTATGGGAAGTTCATTTTCATTCCCAGCAACATCATAGCCCCGAATTGCTTTTCTAAGATCTAACGATGTGTTTATTACTTCATTTAATAGCTGAGAGCTGGCTAACTCTTTTTCTGAAAAAGTTACCGAGCTTGAAAAGTCTTGCAGATACTCAACTTGATTTTTAATTTGCGTCCGAAAGTCCTCTTGCAACTTGTCTTGACGATTACCACTACGAGTAAAATGTATTACAAAATGAGTATTCTCTGCTAAAGTGCGCTCAAATATATACTTCAATGCCTTTTCAAAATATTTAGGGTTTACTGGTTTATTTTTTTTATTCCCTAAAACAAATTTTGGAATCACTCGAAATTCACGAAAAGTTCGATTATCAATGTCAGCTTCAAAATTATCGATTTGCTCTTTATTCTGCTGTTCGCTTCTAGATCTTCTCATACCAAAGCGTGAAACTTCGACAAACTGACTCAAACCAACACCGGACACAATCATGTAATTTCGTAAAATGTTACATAAACGAATTAACTTAATAAGTGAACTATTTTGTGAATTATCAGTAAGTAGTCCTGTGGTGTATAACAACCAGCGCTTAACAGAAGATTGACTCAAACAACTACTTCTACTTATAAACTTCTGGGCTTCACTAACATTAGGAAACTGATCTATCGCATCCAGCGTTTTACCTTGAAAGATGCAGACACCATTCACACTTTCCATGCTTCTGTCGGAATAAAATAAACGTGAGGCGGTATCATCGGCCAAAATACCCACCTCGTTTACCAAACTAGCTTTGGATAAGTAACCACTTTCATATAAAGAGTATTCTGATCTAGTTGGCCACATGAATTCTTGATTTATAGTGTTACCGTATAAGCAAAAACTTAACAAACTTGGCCCTAAATAACCATGCCCGCCTAAATGCACATGGTTGTCAGCAAACTGGTTACCTATTTGATCTTGTGGTAACGCAAAAGGACATTGATTCTTCTCAATGCAATTGGATAGTTCTTGAGCGCCAAATTGATGTTGTTTACACAAATCTGCATACCCTTGAGCAATTATCCAAGTACCATCTATTAATGATAACAATTCTAACCACTCTGATAACTTTTCCGGTTTGACAATAAAGCGATCACCATTCCATTGTAAATATTCAAGATTAAGGTTCGTTAAAAATGAGTTAAAGCAAAAGCTATGATTATCATACATTTGCTCAACAATAGCTTTCACATCATCAGTTCGTAATCTTCTTTTTATATAAGGTTGATAGTCTAAAATAGCTCTAGCTAACTCTTCTTTGCTATCAGTGCTTTCAGTAGATATGAAACGATCCGATGAAAGAAATGCAGCTGCAACAATAGATCCATCACTAGCCTTAATCATTATTCAGTTCCATTTTTGAGACTGCAAGTAAAGTATTTTTTAACCTTATATCATCGATAGAAAGAAAATCCTCACTCATAAATAAATTACCATCAAACTCATTTATAGCCTGCTGGATTGGAAGTAAGACTTCACCCACTGGTAATCTTCCATCTTCACTATCTCTTAGTTTTTGTAACTTGGTGCGGATAGTTTCTTCTCTAGTAATCCTTCCATTAATAAAGTTACTTATAATGATCGCAATATTTTGGTAAGCATCTCCAATAAGGTGACTTAGTTCAAATTCACACTGTTCTAGAATATCAAGATTTGAACTTAAACTTTTGAAGTTAAAGTTTTTACTTGTTTTTTTATCACTACTGTCTGTTACTGAATCACTATCCTTATTACCAATTTTCAATAATTTTTGAATACTTTCAGTATCTAAAAAATTAAATATGGGATGCTCCGATATAGCATTATGCAATTGAATAACATGTAGAAGCTGAGTTTTTTTATTTTTACTACCTTCAAAACCACTCAATTCTTCCTCTACCAATTTTAAATTTCGTTGATAAGTTCTTTCAAAGCTTTTTAGGTTACCTTCATCTCTTACAGTTGATGATTTAGCGCCAATTAAAACATTCGCATAAACTGCTTCACCAAAAATCCCTGCTCTTAAAATTGAGTTCAAAAAATTATACTTAAAACGAATGACCATATCCGTTAAATACTCATCTCTAAAGGCTTCTGAGGTATCTTTCTTATTTTTTGCCCTACTATAATTACCTTTAATCACATTCATAGCGGTTAGTACACTATTAAAACAATATGAAAAAATAGGTATCAACTTAATGGCATTAACTTCTTTAAACAGGCCTTTATGAACTTCTCTCCACTCTCGAATTTTTGCACTCAAAACCAATGTTGAACTGATTAAGGTGCTATCTTCAGAAAATGAAAGCTCTTCTTCTTCACCATCAAAAGCTATTTTTGTGTCAGCCATTGAAACAACACTATAAAATGGCTTTCTCCTTAAAATTTGGTAGATATTGAGTAGTAAAGACCCTAAGTTTTCCTCGCGTTTTAATGAATAAAAAATTAACTCAAAAGCTCGACTAAAAAACAAGAAATTAAAACTATTATTTAAAGTACTGTAAAGGCTTGAGTCTGTATATACATCTAGTAATAGCTGCTCTGCAGTGTGTTGAAAAATATTCTCACCCTGCCAATTCTCACCTAATTTTTTTGCTTCTAAAAGGAGTTCATTATCTTCAATGTTATTTATTTTTATTTGTTTGCTATTTTTGATTGTTGGGATAGTTATCCAAAAATCATTAACCAGAAACTCCATTGGCGGCATTGCTTTAAGACATGTCAAATCTTTTTTGAAACTACTTTTCAGTAGTTCTAAATTTTTATAACCTTTTCCGCCTTGTTCGGGCAAAGAGTCCAAAGCTTCTATTTGCGCAGCCAAGACATCGTACTTAGACCATGGGAAAGCCACTTTATCAGTCTGTCTCTTAATATTAAAAGCAAGTAATTTTCGAATATCAAAATTTTCGTTAGTTTCCCCCTCATGTAACCATGCTATAGCAGATTCAGAATACGCAAATAGTTCACCACTCTTTTTTAAAGCTGCCCAATTTTTAAAGCTATTATGTAATCCAATTTCTTTTATATCATTGTTATTTTCTCGAAGCACTTTAGGTTTTATAACTCGCACTAATTGAGATAACTCGCGTGCTGATTCTGGATCAGACCAATATCTTCTGGCATCACGGTTATGACATAAAAAATAAAAACGATTTAGAAGCTCTTCTCGATAATTTTTATATGTTACTTGCTCTTCTCCATCAAAAATATTGAGCTTAGGTAATATCCTTTCAATTGAAAACAACCCTATACGCATAGAAGCAGGAAATACCTTCGTCAAATATGCTGTTGTAAGCTCTTTACTTAACTCTTGACCGTTATCTTTTAGTTGTTCATCTTTTGTTGAATTATCATAAGCTTTTTCATCGAAATGTGTTTGAGTCATATGTTCATATAACTTAATATCACCGCTAACTATAGGTATTAAATACGGACACCCTAAGAAGCGCCTTACATCATCAACAACTTCAAACGCTCTATCTAATGCCATATCTACATCATCAATAGTTACAACAATCGCATTGCATCCTAAAATTGCTATTGCAGACTCTACGAAGAGGTGGAAGTTATTCTCCAGTTGTATCCCTGAGCTATACTTAAGAACCTTATCAATACCCGTTAAGCCATTAAATTCGACGTTTTTACCCATAGATTCTGCGAGTTGCTTCAAGCTCTTGTGGAAAGTTTCTCGTAATTTTCTATTTCCCTCATCACAGCAATTATTTTGACTTAGCTTGTCACTAACTACTTGATAAATTTGTGCAACTATCACATTTGAAAAAGAGTCATTTGCCATCAACATAGTAGGGTCTATTACATCTAAAAAATAAAGTTCATCTTTTTTGGTGCTTCCAGCCTCCCACATACTCTTACTATTTCGTAAAAAAACAGTCTTGCCTGTTCCTCTAGGGCTACTAACTAAAATCGCATTATGAGATAGCCAAGTTTTTTTGTGATTAGGATTTGCATTACTTCTTCTAAACTGTTTATATTTTTTAGCGTCACTTAAGATTGATTCTAAATCACTAATTAGCTGTTGCTTAGCGTATATTTGCCATAACTCACCATTTTCACCATCAGCATAATCATCCCTGTATTCTTCTTTGCTTATGTCTAAAATATAATTAGTTGTCATTTTTATTATTTCCTTAGTCCCTTAACCCAGCCAAACACACCTTCATGTGCTGCTATGTAATCACCAACTATATCTGCGTGTGTCTCTACTCTATTTTTTGATTCAAGTTCGAATAACTTAGATAATATATTTTCTTGCTCAATGTTTATATATTCACGATCTGTGGGAAGTTTTTTGCCTCGAATACTTAAACGATATTCTCGTGCTAAGATTCCAAGCTGCTCTTTCATCAAACGATTTCTGCTCCATGCTCTAGTGTAGCCTTTAAGTCTATTAACCAAGTAGCTAACAAATAAAATCATACCTGCAGTACTGAGAAACAGACTGAAAATCAACCTTGAGTAGCCATACTCTAAAACATCAACACCAAATAAGAATGGTGAGTAGATTAAACCAGCTGATAGCAAGACAATTACAAGCGATACAAACGTGAACCTTTCATTAATCTTTTTTTTAGCTTCGAAATTAGTCACCCTTTTAGTGTATTTAGCAAGATAAAAGTCAATTTCATCTATAGCAACATCTTTATCTATAGGGCCGTTATTATGTCGCTTATCATTTTTGTTAATAACAGCATCTCTTGACGCCATACATTTCATCCTAAAAAGTAAGTGGGTTTAACCTTTGAAGTAAAAGCAATCGCAATTGAATTACTACTTTTACTTCAAATACGTATTTGATTCTTAAGTCTAAATTATGGAGGAATTTTGGCCTGTTAGAGAGTGACATATAATTCCATTTTTTATAAGACTCAGCTAATCCGTTATTTAACAATTGATACTATATAAATTTAGCTGTTAAGGCAAAAAAGGCTGTGAGATGATTGAAATGTTCTATATTGAATAACGCACTTATTTAATATTAAAAAGTTGAATTAACCTGCCAACACCCCGTTTTCTTAGCGCCAATATCAACGAACTTGCCACTGAGCATATTATCGAGCAAGCCCGCCCGACAGTGAAATCCTATTTAATACGGCCCTAGAATTTGCCAGCCAATTTTATAAAAAGCGCGCAATCTTCGTCGGGCATAAAAAACGGCTGCATAAACACATTATCGACACCATTGATACTGAGAATAAACCCATCATCGATGCTGTTAGTTGGTTTTTATCCATATCTAATGTATTGAGTAGGCCAAAGTAAAATTTAGCCTTTCTAATGGTGCCTAAGTTTGAGCCTCGAATATGAGACAACTAAAATAGCTATCGTAAACGTAATGACAACAAAAATGTAAAACAGAGTAATATCTAGGGCTGGACTTACTTCTAAATAGTTAAGAGCATAAGAACTCGCCATTTCATTATATTTATCAGCTAGAACGACTAGGAATTTGTGACCATCAATCAAAGCAATATAGTTGCCTACACAAAAAGTTAAATAGCCAATAACAATGGCTATAGGTTCTCTGATTGTTCGGGTTGCTTTTTCATTACCAATGGTAAACCCTGCAACGGCTAAGCTAATGATCCCAAAGTAGTTCCATAATTTATCAACTTGGGAGTATTGAACCTGAAACATTTGAAAAACGTCTACAATATTAACCGAATTATCCATTTCTAAACACCTATGAAACGCGTTTTACTTTAAGTTGAATACTTCCTTGATTATTACGGTACAGAGACCAAACATCATTTGGGAAAGCATAAAAATATCCTGAAGACTCGATTTTCAAGGCATTAGATTTTTCTTGATATCTAGGTAGTGCAACATATTGATGCGGATGAGGACTACCATCATTTGTTACAGCTTTTTCTTGGTTCGAGTCATTTGCAATGCAACCCACAGCTATGAACCAAGGCATATGCTCTACACGCTTGGTTCCCCAAAAGTCTGTAGACCTATTTTCTGTCGCTTGCTTAAATTTGCGCTCTGTCATCCCCCAAATAGAAGATGCAAACCTAATAATATCGCCAGCTGTTAACTTTCCGTCTTCTGTTCCTAACCAGTTGCATACATCTTTGCTATCTTGCCAACTTCCATCAGCTTCAAATATATATCGCTCACCTTTTTTCATATAAATATAGGTTGGAGTCCAATGTTGTTTTGCAAAAATATTTACTGGCGTTGATTCATCAATTGCTAACTTTATTGTTGGCCAATATTCCGGATGTTCTATCGGCGAGACTGCTTGCCGTTGAAACACACTTTCATGGAAGTTCTCTTGGTTATCAGCAACAACACAGTCTACATTTCGAGGTCTTGATCTGAACTTAGCAAACATACCTTTATAAGAGTTGTGTAATACCCCAGCAGGGTTTGGTTTTAATTGTTCAAAAACCCCGTCTCTAAAAACTAGCCCAGCATCTGTTGCTTCATATAACATCCATTCAAGCGCTATATCTGATAAATCAGTATCGCTATATCCGCCGCCCACATCAGAGTGCACACCAGAGAACCATTTTTCTTTAACGTTACGATCATCTGAATACTTAGACCAACGAGTTACACAAAAGCTACTCCTTTTTTCATCCATAGCCATTGCATGCCTAGCAATATTTATATGTTCGCCAAGATTGGTATCGTGGAAGCGCCATGAAGCGGGGTTATCTAGTAAGTTAAAAAGCTCCATATCATTTGGAATACCTAACGCCCCTACGGTATCCCATACACCAATGAAATGAATTGGCAGAGCAGCTTTCTGATTTAAAAACTTGCTGGGTTTAATAGTTTCAACACCTGATTTATAGTTATCAAAATGCTTATGAACATATTCCCACTGTTCATTGCCTTCGAGCAAACTAAAATCAAGCAGCCCTAATTGAAGTAACCCGCCTAAGCTTCTAGCTGTGAACGCCCCACGGCTAAAGCCAAAAATATAAACATTATCACCATCGCAATAGTTATTTGCCAACCAATAATAAGCACTACAAATATGGCGCTTAATGCTTTTCCCTAAAGCTCCATCAATAATAGAGTTTTTTAAACCGGTTTCTTCTCCGCCAAGCCCTGGGTGGTAATATGCCTTCTGTGATTCTCCCATGCCATCTTCTTTTGCTAAAGCATGGTAAAGCTTTACAACATTTGTGGGTGCGGGTATGCCATTATCTTCCTGGCGAGGGTTATTCCAAGTTCCATCACAGCAAATAATTAAATTAGCCATTAGTACATCCTTGTCTTTAAAAGTTAATATAATCTATCTTTAGGTTACGATTGTTAATTTGTCAAAAATTTAAATGACGAACTGTGATTCATGGGAACTATTATTTTTGTATTTAATCTACAAAAAAGTAGTGCTATGAGAACCCATTTCATATTTGGTGGAGCTGAAGAGTTACCTGTCCGAAAAGCCTCGACTGTTACAGGTAGTTATTTAAAACAATGGCTTACTGTAGCGAATCTATTTATCTAGAACATTGTAGAGCATAGCGAACTCTTCAAAACATTTTGGACTTCGCTCTGGTTCAGGCTCTACGGTTCAACAAGTATCTAAAGATATCGCAAAATTTCAGGCCATTAATTTTAAAGGTGAAATATTAGAATCTCACCATGATAGAAACACTTTAACAATCGAATTATCTGATGGTAGAGAACAACTTTTAATGATGTTTTTATGTAATGTTGGAACGAAGTGGTTAAAAATATTTGATTTTTACAGTATCGATGAATTGCCTGAAACAGTGGTTGGTGAAATGTTCATTGATTTTAAGTAAGGCTATGGCTCTAAAACTGGCTCAAACTTTATAGCATCTTCCAAATGACTTGCTGCAAAATGAGCGTAAACCATAGTTTGCTCAATCTTTGCATGACCAAGTATCTGCTGCAACACTAAAATATTACCTCCGTTCATCATAAAATGACTCGCAAAAGTATGCCTTAAAACATGGCTACACTGCCCTTTAGGAAAATTAATATCGGTATTATTTACTATAACTATTTACTAGCTGTTAGCCTCCCAATACCCTGTTTTCTTAGCGCCAACGCGTGTTATCAATCCTCCATCTTTTAACAGCTTAATTCGCCTTTCAATGGTACTTTGTGACTTGCCACATTTTTCAGCAAGCTGGGCATTGGTGATACAGCAGTCTTGCTCAATAAACGCCAAAATGTCTTTATCAACGTCAGATAGTTTTAAACCCGCATTTAAACCCGCATTTAATCCCTCAATTTCTGACGTTTTAGCCTCCGTTATTGCATCAAAAATCATTTGTAACATAAACTCAATAAATGGAGCGCTATCGGTTTGCTGGGTGCTTTGGCGAATGGCGAGGTAGTAGTCGTCTTGATGTTGATGCACCATGCTTTCTACAGGAATATTCACAAACACCTCATGCCACTTAGACAAAATTAGTGTTTGCCATAAACGCCCCATTCGGCCATTGCCATCGGAAAACGGGTGAATAAATTCAAATTCATAATGGAATACACAACTGGCAATAAGAGGATGAACATCGCAATTGGCTAACCAATCAAGTAACTCTGCCATTAACTTTGCTACGCGATCAGCTTGGGGTGCCATGTGTACAACTTGCTCACCGGACATCACCCCAACACCTTCATGGCGATACATGCCAGCGTCTTTAACTAAACCTTTCATCATCAACAGGTGTGCTGCTAGTAGGTGTTTACTATTTGCTGGTTGCCATTGTGCAAGTGCATCGTAGGTACTGATTGCATTATGTGCTTCTTGTACTTCTTTAGGTGGTGCAATTATTCGTTTGCCATCGAGTATCGCGGTAATTTGCTGTTGTGTTAAGGTGCTGCCTTCAATTGCCAGTGACCCCTGTACAGTGCGCATACGATTAACTTTACGCAACCGCAGCAGTTTCTCTTGCTCTTGCTGTATGGTTAACCTTCCTATTTGCTCACTAATCTGCGCAACTAGGGTCAGTATTTTGTTGCTGAGGGTAAAAGGCGGTGTGTATTTAGGCATTATTTATATTCATTACTTAGGTAGTTAAATTGACTTGCGGTTATTAAAATAGCACTTTAAAACTTTATTTGTACAGAAAACCCGCTGTTTTATATAAATGAAATCCATAAAAAAACCCACCAACCTGATTGCTCAAATTGGTGGGTTTTTTAGGGTTTTTAAATCAACGAATTTAAAAACCGATATTGGTGGAGCTGGGGGGATTTGAACCCCCGTCCGAAAAGCCTCGACCGTCGGTACTACATGTTTAGTATTGTCATTTAATTAACCTTTAAGTCCCGGACAAACACGGTAAGTAAAGGCGAGGCCGCTTAGTTTTAGCGCTTCAACCCCGGCCAGGGTTTCCGTCGCGATCAGGTGTTAGGGTGACACTCCAAAATCCAGTCCACAAGAATACATGGAAGGAGCGCTAGCCAGCCTAAGCTGCTAGAGAGTAGTTATCGTCGTTTGCGATTACTTTAAATTGCGGCTTTTTAACGAGGCAAACCGCACCTCGACATGCACCTTGGGCTTCTTGAATTCCGTCGAATCCTAATCAGCCCCTGAATTAGTAAACTCATTCAGAGCGTGCAGCCAGTATAACCGAGTAACGCGCTGATACTCAAGGCCCTTTTATGCTTTATTTTATATTGCTATGGCGTTGCTGATTAAATATGCAAATATATGTTAATCCTCTTCATTGCACCAAACAATAAAATAACATTTACTTAACATTGCTTAGGGGTTATGCTCAGCAGCGTGTTAGTTTGAAAATACCCAAAAACGGTTTAGTCGAGCAGCATGTAAATTAAAGCATCTAAATAAAAATAATAAAAACAGGCATATTACATAGGAAATCGATAAATGTCGTTGTTTATACATAACCCTGTAACGGGTTTTGTGTCACTGCTTGAGCACCCTAAAAATAGTGGTTTCCCAGTGACTAGCGCGCAACTTATTGAGCTAATCGAACAGTCCCCGTTCGCTGACTTCGATATAGTCAGTGCAAATATTGGTAAGTTATTCTCACCGAGCAAAAACTATCAGGATGATTCTTTAATTGTTGCTCGTGCACTCGATGCGTCGATATTCATTCAGGTTGATGAAAAAAATATGGTCGCTGAAGCAACATTAACCACAGCTAAAGGTGGGGCCTTAATGTCGATTGACAAGGCTCGCGAAGCACTCGTTGATGCTGGCGTATTACATGGCATTAGCACTCGTGCACTGGACAATTTTTTAGGTCAGCAATTTGACAAGCCTGCGGATGTTTCCTATAAAGCGATTGTTGCTCATGGTCGTAGACCAAAAGAAGGCAGCGACGCTAAATTTGTACGTTTGTGCGCTACAGCACAAGATCGTGTATTGAGTCCACAAGCA
The DNA here is from genome assembly GCF_014164125.1 of Pseudoalteromonas sp. SG44-8. Lineage (NCBI taxonomy): Bacteria > Pseudomonadati > Pseudomonadota > Gammaproteobacteria > Alteromonadales > Pseudoalteromonadaceae > Pseudoalteromonas > Pseudoalteromonas sp. SG44-8. Next base: position 29,150 of record NZ_JACJEQ010000003.1, read on the forward strand.
AAAGAAGGTGGTAAGGTCGATATGCGCAATTTAGGCGCGATCATCACTGTAAAACCGGGCACACCTCTAATGCAGCGTGTTGCTGCAACTCCTGGGGAAGATGGTTATACGGTATTTGGTGATGTGCTGCCCGCCATACCAGGTAAAGATCTACCATTACAACCATTTGAAGGCACTAAACTCGATCCAACTAATCCCAATGTACTGATTGCAGATTGTAAAGGTGTGCCTGTCGCCCTCCCTCGTGGCATGCGCGTTGATGACGTGTTGTGTTTTGATAATGTTGATATTGGCACCGGTCATGTTGATTTTGACGGCAGCGTAATTATCAGTGGCGATATAAAAGATGGTATGCACGTGCGTGCCAGTGGTGATATCACGGTATTGGGATTTGTTGAATCAGGCCAGATCGAAAGTGCCAGTGCGGTCACAATTATGCTCGGTGCAATTGGTCGTAAGCGTGAAAATGACGAAGCGTTTACTTGCAAAATTAAAGCCGCTCGGACTATTTCAATTGGCTATGCCCAGTATTGCCATATTCATAGCGAACAAGATCTCTTTATTGAACGACAAGCATTACATTGTGACTTGAGTGCTCGGCGGTTGATCCGCGTTGGTAAAGCAAATAATCCGCGCGGTAAAATTATTGGCGGCAATATTTTAGATGCCATGCGAATTGAAACCGGAGAGCTAGGTGCCCCATCGGGCACAAAAACCCGAGTTTTCATCGCGCAGTATTGGCATGACTTGAGACAAAAACAATTGCAAATTGCCGATTTTGAAAAACTGTTAGCCACTAAATCCGCAGCATTAAAGCAAGCACGTAAAAAAGCAGTTAAAATTCCAGCACCAGCAAAACGACAATTATTTTTAGACAAAATTAGTGCTAGCGAGCAACAAATTAATATTCGTATTGCCAACACCAAACGTAAAAAACACCTAGTAAAACAAAAAATAGCACAGCTTTTAGCTACTAGCCGTTTAAAAATTAATGAGTTAATGCATCCCGGTGTGGAGCTAAAAATCGCAAAAGATTCAAAACACTTTTCGCGTATTTATCCGCCCCACTTAGTTAAAATGAGCGAAGGTAAAATTACTCAGTCGTTTTAACGGCTGAGTCTTCGTTGTCACCAGCTTGCTCTGCATCTTCCGGCACTTCTGCAGCTAAAGGCCAGCCACCCAGCTGTTGCCAACGATTAACTATCAAACAATATAGCTCTGCCGTACGTTCGGTGTCATATAATGCTGAATGAGCCTGTTTGTTGTCAAATTCAATGCCAGCTGCACGACATGCTTTAGCAAGTACCGTTTGACCAAGTGCCAAACCCGCTAATGAGGTTGTGTCAAAACTAACAAACGGATGAAATGGCGTACGCTTAATATTATTACGTTCTATTGCTGCATTTAAAAAACCATGGTCGAACGCCGCATTATGAGCCACTATGACTGAACGTTGACAACCCGCAGCTTTTTGAGCTTTACGTACCACTTTACAAATTTCTTTGATCGCTTCCTCTTCAGATACTGCGCCACGTAATGGCGAGAAAGGATCAATACCATTAAAATCAATAGCGGCTTGTTCAATGTTTGCGCCTTCAAATGGCTCAACATGAAAATGCACAGTATGATCAATACTGAGTAGGCCTTCATCATCCATTTTTAATACTGACACCGCAATTTCTAACAGTGCATCGGTTACTTTATTAAAGCCTGCAGTTTCAACATCAATAACCACCGGGAAAAAGCCACGAAAGCGTTTTGCGAAAAGAGTTTGTTCAGTATTTGCCATAGTATTCTTGGTTTGCCAGAGTAAGCTGGCTATTATGTCAAAAATCATAGTGGCTAGGCTAGCGCTTTACAGATTAAATTAACACTTACATTTAGGCATATAACTTGCTTTACTTAACTAGAACTAGAGCTAGCTAACGACACCTTGATGACTGTTAGCCTCTGTAAATGCAGCTTTTGCCAAGATATTGGCGTAATAAATTGTTGGAGATCCCGTAATGAAGCTTTCAATGCTGTTTATCAGTCTAAGCATTGCAACTGCATGCCTTTCAGATACGGCCAGCGCTGCAATGCGCCAGTACACAGCCACGGCAGATAACTCACAATGGGAAGTTGTAAAAACAACTCGCTTACAATGCCAATTAAATCATGAAGTTCCATATTATGGCGAAGCTATTTTCAGCGCTACCGCGAGCAAAAATAAAGACCTGCTATTTAACTTGGATATGGTTGTCCGTCCTGACAATTACAGTATTGCTGGTTTAAAAGCAGTCCCGCCAATCTGGCGAGCAGGTTTACCAGCACGTGATATTGCTGACATGAAATTACTACGAAAATTTGACGGCGAACTGGGTAACAAAACGGCATGGGAAATGTTGACCGAGCTTGAAAAAGGCTACCAACCTACTTTTTATTACCAAGACTGGCAAAATAGTGCCGATAAAATTGCCGTTGGCTTATCGAACATTAATTTTAAACAAGCCTATTGGGCATTTTTACAATGCCGCGATGAATTACTGCCATACAGCTTTGAAGATATTTCCTTCACGATTATGAATTATCAACCAAATACCAGTAAACTTACTAAATCATCAAAACAACGTTTAGATAAAATTGCTGAGTATTTAAAGTACGATACGACGATTGCGGCTATTTCGATTGACTCATACACAGATAGCTACGGTGGTCGTTGGAACAACTTAGAGCTGTCTAAAAAACGAGCTCAAGCGATCAAAGAATATATGGTGAGCCTAGGAATTGATGAAACTAAAGTTGAAACGCAAGGCTTTGGTGAAAAACGTCACGTAGCGACTAACGATAATATTTTGGGCCGCGATAAAAACCGCCGCTTAGTGATACAAATTGAGAAAATGTAGCTAAAAGAAGTAATGCCTTTTAGCTACATGACGACTGTTGTTAAGGGTTAAGCTTTTTAAACGTGGCTCTTTTTTTCAACCAACCATCACCAAACTGAAACACCGCTAAGCTCAGTAATATGATGGCAGCGCCAATAAGTAATTGTTGATCAATTGCTTCATTATTTAACCAGCCCCCTAAGCCAATCGCAAAGCTTGGTGTGATCAAGGTGGTTAGCGCCACGGTACTAGCTGGTAATTTTTGTAACACATGAAAATAAGCAAGCGAACCAACCAATGAGCCAAACACGCCCAAATACACAATTGACCACAGTGATTTTACTGTCCACGTACTCGTATTGAGCTCACCATCGAACAACCACCAAGTAATAAAAAATAAGGGCGTAACAAATACTAATGCACCAAATGTGGTCGCCATTGGATGAATAGCAATTTTTATTCGCTTGATCATCACCCCACTTAAACTAAAAAAGTACACAGCCATAAATACGTAAGCTAAACCCTGCATTTGCATCAATGAGCCTTGCATGTGTTTTTCACTTACCAAAAATAACCCCAATAGCGCAAATGCTAACGCAATTAGTTTAACAACGCTGAATTTTGGCTCGTTGAGTAATCGCTGTGCTAATAAACCAGATAAAATTGGTGCCAGACCAAACATTAATGATATCAGCCCTGATGGAACTGTTTTAGCTGCCATATAACTCAACAGCATGCCACCATATATACCGATACTCGAATAACCATACAAAAAACACGCACGACGGTGCCAAGGGACACGAATATTAGCAATCGCCACAACTAATGCAGCCAGCACTAATCCTATCGACATCCGTAACAATACCGCGAGCGTTGGTGTAACAGACTCACTGCTCCAAACAATTCCCAAAGGCGTTGTTGACCAAATTAAGACCATTAAAAAATATGATGCTTTAACGCTCACAAGCGAATCCTTTTAGCAAAGTGGCGATAACAAAGAGGAAGGAGATACAGCACTAACCGCTTCGAAATCGCGGTTAGTAAAAAACAACTTAACCGCAGCGCAGCAATGGGCGGACAACTGATAGATTCAGCCATGGGCGCATGGTTAGGGCTCGGTTAACTTGTTGCATGTAAATAGTATTCTTAATAATAAATTGAATTTATAGGAATAGCAGAACTGGTTAATAAGTCAACTGCTAGAGTGGTTTTTATACCAAAAACTGACTTCACAATGATGGCTTGTAAATCATAAGTTACATTTAATTTCTTTGATTTGTAACAAAACTATTTAAGTTTGTGCCAACTAGTTATATCTTGCCTGCCTCTCACGATGTTTTAGGGGCAAAAAGTGCTTAAAAATAAAACAATAGGCAGCATGTTAATTGTTGCAGGTACCACTATCGGCGCAGGGATGTTGGCGCTACCAATCGCTTCTGCGGGACTTGGCTTTACAACCGCATTAGCATTAATTATTTCAATATGGGCGTTAATGACTTATACCGCATTATTAATGCTCGAATTACATCAACATGCTGATCGCGATGCCACGCTAAATACGTTAGCAAAATCATGGTTAGGTAAACGCGGCCAATATCTGGCTAATTTTTCGGTGATGTTTTTATTCTATGCGCTTTGCTCAGCTTACATTGCAGGTGGTGGTGCGCAACTACAAGAAAAAATAAATAACGGCTTTAGCCTCGATATTGCGCCGCAAGTCGGCTCAGTCATTTTAGCTGTCGTAATAGGCACAGTTGTTACCTTAGGCACCAGTAAGGTCGATAAGCTAAACCGAGTGTTATTTAGCATCAAAATTGTGGTACTGGCGAGCTTATTTTATATGTTAACCCCGTATGTTCATGGCCAACATTTACTCGAAATGCCCATTGAACAAGGCCTTATTTTATCAGCTATTCCGGTGGTATTTACCTCTTTTGGTTTTCATGGTTCGATCCCATCGATCGTTAAATATGTTGGTTTAGATATTAAAACCTTACGCCGTGTCATGATTGCCGGAGCAGCTTTACCGCTGGTTATTTACATTTTTTGGCAGTTGATCAGCCAAGGTATGATGAGTCAAGCTGAATTACTAAAAAGCTCTGGCTTACCAGGCTTTGTGGCAAGTATTGCCAGTATCGCTAATAACGCAGCTGTTGCCACTGCAGTTAACCTATTTGCAGACTTAGCACTGGCAACCTCATTTTTAGGGGTGAGCCTAGGATTATTTGATTTCTTTGCTGATGCCTTTAAAAAAGGAGATGGTAATAAAGATCGGATAAAAACAGCCCTCATTACTTTTATCCCGCCATTAGGATTTGCATTGTTTTACCCACAAGGTTTTATTATGGCGCTTGGCTATGCAGCTATCGCTTTAGTCGTACTAGCAGTGTTTTTACCCGTAGCAATGGTTTATAAGCAGCGTAGCAGCGATAAAGGCGGCTATACAGTGCGTGGTGGTAATTTTGGTCTGGCAGTAGCGGCGCTTTGCGGCGTGCTTATTATCAGCGCCCAAGGGCTGCAGATGGCAGGTTTAATCCCCGCGATAGGTTAATGCAAAAAGGCACCTAAATGGTGCCTTTTGGTATTTTAACTAACTTGAGTTAGATTAAACATGTGTTTAACTCAATCATCAAGCTTTGCAAATAGCTTTGGCAAATCTTGCTCTGCTATAGGCGGGCTGTAGTAATAACCTTGCACTATAAAGCAGTTATTGTTTTGTAAAAACTCCACTTGCTCTATAGTCTCAACGCCTTCGGCTACCACATTCAATTTTAGCTTTTGTGCCATCGCTATAATTGCCGCAGTGATCTCCATGTCATTTGGATCATCCGGTATATCTTTAACAAACGAGCGATCAACTTTTAAAATATCAACCGGAAAACGTTTTAAGTAGCTCAATGACGAATAACCCGTGCCAAAGTCATCTATCGATATTGACACCCCAAGCGCTTTTAACTGATGTAATTGCGAAATTGCCGCTTCCACATTCCCCATTAGCATGCTTTCGGTTAATTCCAGGTGTAACTGCTTAGCCGGCACCTTGGTTTTCTTAATAATCGATGCCAACAACGGCACTAACTTAGCATCTTTAAACTGACGAGCAGAGAGGTTAATCGAAATATTATTTTCTCGCCCTTGCGCTGCTAATCTTGCTGCAAATTCACACGCTTCTTGTAGCACCCAAGCACCTAACTCAACTATTAAACCTGTTGCCTCAGCTATTGGGATAAACTTGGTAGGCGGGATCATCCCTTCAGTTGGGTGGAACCAGCGGATCAAGGCTTCATAACCGACCACATGCTGCGTGCGACTATCAACTTGTGGTTGATAAAAAATCACAAATTGCCGAGCTTTGATTGCTAAGCGCAGTTCATTTTCAATAAACAGCCGCTCATTCGCAGCGGCATCAAGTTCTTGACTATAAAAGTGATAAGTATTGCGCCCTTTAGCTTTGGCCTCATACATAGCTAAATCAGCGTGTTTTAATAACTGGTCTTCTTCTTGGCTATCATATGGTGCCATTGTGATGCCAATACTAGCACTAATAATGACCTCGTTATTGCCAAGCATAATTGGCACATTCAATGTTTTTTGAATAGTGTTAGCGACATCCATTGCATGCTCTTGACGCTCAATACCACTAAGTAAAACTGCAAACTCATCGCCACCTAAACGGGCAATTGTATCTTCCGCACGCAGTCGTTTTTTCAAACGGTTAGCAACTTCAACTAATAGCTGATCACCGGCATCATGACCAAGTGTGTCGTTAATACGCTTAAACTCATCTAAATCAAAATAGAATAAAGCAAACGCATAATGGCCACGCTCTGCAAGCGCCATTGACTTACGTAATTGCATTCTAAAGAAAGTACGGTTAGCCAGCCCTGTTAAGGTGTCGAAATAAGCCAATTGCTCCATTTTTCGCTGGCTTTCTTTAACAAACGAAATATCCTGTGCTGAGGCAACATAACTGGTGATGCTGCCACCGTCTTCGCGAATTGGTGAGATACTGAGCGATACCCAGATTGGCTTTTTATCTAAACCTTGGATCAAAGTATCGCCACGCCAATAATTTCGGCTGCGTAAATCGATATCAATGTCATCAACCAAAATAGCCATTTCTTTGGCGATAATGCTTAATAGCGGTGACTGCATAAAATGGTTTTCTTCAAACCCAGTCATTTCTAACATTTTTGGATTGACGTATTCAATCACGAAGTTTTGATCGGTGATCACTACGCCCGTGCCTGAGAAAGCAACCGCTTTAGATAATCGGTTAGCGGCTTTTTCGGCAATTTCTTTTTCTGTAATACGCTGATTCAGACCATCAATAAGCTTACGAATTTCAATCGCCATATCGCGAAAAGAACCATTTAAAGTACCAATTTCATCTTTGTTTTCTTTTGGAAATTCAATTTGTAAGTGCCCTTTGCCAAAACTGGTTACCGCATAAACTAAAGAATGAATACGGCGTAAAACGAGTTGGTAAAGTGCTTGATGTAATAACAGTGCGACTAAAATGGCATATAAAATAAACAATCCAAAAAACTTCACCTTTAGCTCTTCAAGCGCTGAAAGTGCTGATGAACGTTTTTTGTAAATACCAATATACCAGTCTAAATTATCAACTTTACGAATATTAATGATGTGCGTTTCACCATCTTGTACAAAAGAGTCTGCGTATTCTGGTAAATGCATTTTGATAGTCTGATTGATCAGCTCTTGTAGATCGCCATTAACAAAATCATGAGTACGTAATGGTTTGCCTGCTTTACCGTAGGTTTCGTAAAGGTTTTTATTCAGATCAGGATGAGCAAGTAATTGCCCTTGGCTATCAAAAACAAATAAGTGCTGCTCCTTGTCACCGATCGGTAATTGCGAAATAAGCGTATCGAGTGCTAAATCGCTGCCAGTAACACCTAAAAATTCATTTTCAAGATAAACTGGCACCAGTAAACTCACCACCCATTTATGCCAAATTTTATCGTAGTAAACTTTAGACCACACAGCCGAACGGGTTGGATTAAGCGCTTCTTTAGCGTAATTAAAACTTTGATTATCAATAAACTGATGAGAGCCTGGAACATTCAGAGCCCAATTAGGTGGCGCAATACGGATAAAATTATCTTTGGTGATTAAATAAAAGTTAAAGAAATCTTGGATCAAGGTAGGCGCTACGATTTTCCATAACGATTCAGAATCATTAATGAGTTTTTTATAAAAAGGTGAGTACTTATCTTGTGGCATAAAAGCCGCAGATAAACCATCATCAGAGGCGCTGCGAATACTGCCATCGGGGTCAAAGCTGAGCTGCGCACTTTGGCTACTGAGCAATTGCGAGGAATTATAGAATAATTGGCTAGAGACGACGTTATTCGCTTGCTCCGCAATATTAATTTTGGTTTTCACCAGAGTATTAAACTGACGGATCAGACGTTCGCTGGAATGCTTGAGAACTTCATGTTCTTCAAATACCAATTGTTTTTCTTCTGACTTTAGCATCAACACCGCCGCACAGATCCCAGCAATTAAACAAATTGCCGAAATTAACAGCGAAAGCTTCATACTCAACGAATTTACACCAAAGCGTGATGGTGGGCGTCTATACACCACAGGACAACCTTATTTTTAATAATTATTTTTATTTAAATTCACCTAAATAAATATACCAGATCCCTATTTAGATTTATAAATTTTTCGTTGAAATTACTGAAAAAATCCCATATCAAAAATAAACTATCCTTTGGCGGCGATAAAACCCGCTAGAGTGTTGACTTTATAGCCCACTCTCCATACATTAAGAGTATGAATATAATATTTTCGCAATTACATTTTTCGTTTTTTAGCTTCTTTAGATAGAAGAGGCTTACCTGTTTGCGAGATTAAATCAACCGAATAGCAAAGCCTCCCAATTGGGAGGCTTTTTTGTTTTTATTACCCAAAAGGTAATTTTTTGGAATGAGGAACCCAAAAATGACTAATGATGTACTTAATTCACTTAGACACGATATCAATGAAATTGATTCTGACCTATTAGTGCTATTAGCAAAACGTCGCCGTATTAGCCACGGCGTTGTAGAATATAAGATTGCTAATAATAAACCGATACGTGATGAGGCCCGTGAACTTGCCTTGTTAGAGAAACTCATCGGTTATGGTAAGTCTCTTGGTTTGGACGCTTATTATGTGAATAACGTTTTCCAAACAATTTTAGAAGATTCAGTACTTAATCAACAAGCCATGTTACAGAAGAACTTAAACCCAGATGCTATGAGTGAAACACACCGTGTTGCTTATTTAGGTGGTCAGGGTTCATACAGCCAACTTGCTTGTCATAAATATTTTAGCCGTCGCCCAGGTAAACTTGTTGAAATGGGCTGCTCTAGCTTTGAGCAGATCACTGGTAAAGTTGAAAATGGTCAAGCAGATTTTGGCTTATTACCCATTGAAAACACCAGCTCAGGCAGTATTAACGAAGTGTTTGATTTACTGCAACACGCACAAGTCTCCATCGTTGGTGAAGTAACCCACAGTGTTGAACATTGTTTACTGGTCACACCGGGTACTGAGCTTAGTCAGATCAGTAAGATTTTTGCTCACCCGCAACCATTCGCTCAATGTAGTCGCTTTTTACAAGGCTTAGGTGATATTCAACATGAAACCTGCGATTCAACCTCAAGCGCTCTGCAATTAGCATTAGATACCCCTAATAGCGCAGCAATTGGTTCAGCTCAAGCGGGTAAAAATGTGGGTTTAGAAGTAATTAAATCAGGCCTTGCGAATCAACGTGAAAATCATAGCCGTTTTATTGTGGTTGCCCGTAAGCCTCTTTATGTATCAAAACAGATCCCGACTAAAACCAGTTTAATTATGGCAACCAAGCAACAAGCAGGTTCTTTGGCTGATGCATTGATGATTTTCAAAGAACACAATATCAACTTAGTAAAACTAGAATCACGCCCAGTCCCAGGCAACCCGTGGGAAGAAGTATTTTATGTGGATTTAGAAGCAAACCTGGTTGATAACCATGTTAAACAAGCCTTAGAAGAGCTAAAAGAGCACACCCAATATGTACGCGTACTGGGCTGTTACCAAAGTGAATCGCTGCAAGCTGTGAATATAGAAAGTTAAGCGCTAAGTAAAATATAAAAAAGGGCTAAAATTAGCCCTTTTTCATTATCTACTTTTCACACAGCGGTTATCAATCAAGTACTTTCGCATCATTGGCTTTGTTTAACAGGCTGCGACTTTGCGTTAAGAAATGCGCAGTAGCATCTGAAAAATATGCTTTTGCATCCGCAAATGAATCAATTAAAGCGGCCTTATCACCCGCTTTTAATTTGGCCAAGGTACTTGCAAACGTGTCTTGGTATTGTGCAAGTAATGGCTCTACGTTATCAAATTGCGCTAGCATGATGTCAGAATAAAGCTCTGGTGATTGTGCGAATAAGCGCCCTACCATCATCAACTCTAATTGGTAAATCGGTGACGAACAACTGCGGAGCTCTTCGAGGGTATGACCTTGTTTTGCTAAAAACTGGCCGTATACAAAAGTGGTTAAATGGCGCATAACCTGAATAATTTGCATAGCTTCATCGTGCTTTTGCGCATCGAGTTCAACAAGTTGACAGCCCCACACTTGCAGTTGCGATAATAAACCTTGGGCAATCTCATGGTTACGGCCTTCGCAAACCACCACTGTTTGCTTTACCCAATGAGAAATATCAGGACCAAACATTGGATGTAAACCGACTACAGGACCGCTATGCACTGCTTTTAATACTTTTAACGGTGCTTGCTTAACTGAAGTAATATCAACTAATAAACAATCATCATCGAGCTTAGGTAAGGCAGTGACCACTGTTTCTAAGGCATTAATTGGCACACTGATCATCACCAGTTTTGCACCCGCTAATATTTCTTGCGCGTTACTTTGCTGTTCTTTGTCGAGTATTCTAACTTCATACCCTGAGCGGATAAATTGCTGAGCAAACAATTGCCCCATAGCGCCTTGACCACCAACAATCACAATAGGTGATAACTGTGGCGCGCTACATGCTAATTTAGCCTGTTGATTTTGGTAAGCTTCGCGCATCATACGGCGTAGGATATCTTCCACCAATTCAGGATTAACACCTTGGTTAATCGCTTCTTGGCGACGAGCAGCTAATAAAGTAGCTTCACGATCAGGCGCATGCAGTGACGCACCCGTTTGTTGTTTGATTGCGCCGATCTGCTCGGTAATACTATTACGTCTAGCCAGCAGTGCAACCAACTGGGCATCACATTCATCGATCCCCTCTCTTAACTTATCTAACTCTTTTATATCCGCCACGCGACTACCACCTTAGAAACTGCAATTTCGTACATTTAAATTTACATAAAAGTAAACTAATCAATACGATAAATACTAACAGGATCGCTTAGTTGTTAAAAGGCTAAATAAGCAAAAGAATGGGATTTGAGTTTTAAGCACTAAGCCATAAGTTATAAGTTGGCCGAGTTGTATTTGATTTATGAGTAATTCTTGGATGGGTATTTTTTTACTGGACCTCTCTGTGCTCTAATCAAGTTATGGTGATCACTTTAACGTTGAGCAATCTTAATCTTTTAACTTTACCCTTTAACCTCACTAGCCTTCTAATTCGATAACTTTACCCTAACTAACTTACTATCTCTAAAAACCAAAACGGGTTGCAGCCCGAAGGTTGCAACCCGTTTTTTTGCGTTGATAAACAGCGCGTATTAGTTAAGTTTTTCTCTAATACGTGCAGATTTACCAGAACGCTCACGTAGATAGTAAAGTTTCGCACGGCGAACTGCACCGCGACGCTTAACTGCTACGCTATCGATAAGAGGGCTGTGCGTTTGGAATACACGCTCAACACCTTCACCGTTCGAAATTTTACGAACTGTGAATGCTGAGTGAAGACCACGGTTACGCTTAGCGATTACAACACCTTCAAAGGCCTGTAGACGCTCTTTAGCACCTTCTTTTACTTTTACCTGTACAACCACTGTATCACCAGGGCCAAATGCAGGTACGTCTGTTTTAAGCTGCTCATCTTCAAGCGCTTTAATAATATTTTGGTTTACTTTTGCCATTATGTTTCTCACTTTCCTAGGTGTAACTGTCTTCTAGCCACAAGCTTTTTGGTACTCTTGCTGAAATTTCGCGAGTAATACCGCTTGCTCCTCAGTCAGAGCTAGGTTATGCAACAAGTCAGGACGGCGTAACCAAGTTCTGCCTAATGACTGCATCAGCCGCCATTTTGCTATCTCTTGGTGGTTTCCGCTGAGTAATACAGCAGGCACCTGTTTGTCGTCCAATGTTTCTGGCCGTGTATAGTGAGGACAATCCAGCAAGCCATCCGAAAATGAGTCTTGCTCTGCTGACTGATTGTGTCCTAATACGCCCGGCACTAATCGCGCTACTGCGTCAATTAATGTCATGGCTGGTAGTTCACCACCACTCAAAATAAAATCACCAATTGACCATTCTTCGTCAACGTATGATTCTATTATTCTCTCGTCTATACCTTCATAGCGACCGGCAATTAAAATCAGTTTTTTAGAGCTTGCGAGTTCGCTTGCCCCTTGCTGATCTAATTTGCGCCCTTGCGGGGACATATAAATTACTTTTGCACCATCGCCTGCCGCCTGTTTGGCGTCAAGAATGGCTTGCTTTAGTGGTTCAACCATCATTAACATACCTGGACCGCCCCCGTAAGGACGATCATCCACGGTCCTATGCTTATCAATAGCATAATCTCGTGGGTTCCAGCAGTTAAAGTCGATCAGACCATTTTTTACTGCTCGACCAGTTACACCTTGCGTTGTAATGGCATCAAACATGTCCGGGAAAAGGCTGATAACCCCTACCCACAACGAACTCGTTTGACTCATTAAAAGCCAGGATCCCAGTCTACTGTAATTTCTTTTACATCGTGCTTAATCTCTTTGATAACTGAATCAGTTAAAAACGGAATTAAACGCTCTGCTTGGCCAAATGCATCTTTATTGTTTGCTTTCACAACCAATACGTCATTTGAGCCTGTCTCCATCAGGTCATCAACTATGCCTAAGTCATAACCTTTATCGGTTACAACAGACATGCCAATGAGATCTCGCCAATAGAACTCACCTTGCGGGAGTTCTGGTAATTGCGCTGCATCCATTGAGATTTCTGCATGGGTATAAGCCATTGCTTCGTCTCGATCGTTTACTTGCGCAAATTTAGCGATAAAGCCTTTGTTGTGGCGACGCCAGTCGACCACTTCTAAGGTCTGCCATTTACCTTGCTGCCCTATCAACCACGGGCTGAAATCGAAGATCCCTATGGGATCATCAGTAAATGAATGTACCTTAAGCCAGCCCTTTATACCATATGGGGCACCGAGCTTTCCTACGACAATTATTGATGAGGTGTTCTCTTGACTCATGGTTACACTTACGCCTATTAAGCCGCTTTACGAGCGTCTTTAACTAACTTATTTACGCGATCTGAAAGAGATGCGCCCTGACCTACCCAGTGTTCTACACGAGATAAATCTAAACGTACTTTTTCTTCTTGACCACTAGCAATTGGGTTAAAAAAGCCTACTTTCTCGATGAAGCGACCGTCACGCGAGAAACGGCTATCCGCAACCACAATTTGATAGAAAGGGCGTTTTTTAGCGCCACCACGTTGCAAACGAATAGTTACCATACCGTCCTCTAAATAGATTGACTGTTTTCATTAATAAGATTTACTCCCCAGTATGGGGAGCTGGGGAATTGTACGAGTTTTTAGCAACAATGCAAGTAAGAAGTGACTCGAAATGACTGTTAAGTTGATTAAACTATGATCTACGCGTTAAATCAGGCTATATAGAACTTTCAACGCATAATTTATCTACAAAAAAAGAGGCTATTTGCCTCTCTTTTTAGTTAACTGACTCGCTACATCAGCATGGCGTCAGTTAAAACATTAAAATTTAGGGCCACCGCCACCCATCATTCCTGGTGGTAACATGCCTTTCATGCCGCGCATCATTTTCATCATGCCGCCTTTACCTTTCATTTTTTTCATCATTTTTTGCATCTGCGTAAACTGTTTTAACAGCTTATTGATCTCTTGTACTTGCGTACCAGAGCCCGCTGCAATACGCTTTTTACGAGAGCCTTTAATGATCTCTGGACGTGCACGCTCTTTTTTCGTCATTGAGCTGATGATCGCTTCCATCTGAATAAAGGTTTTATCACCCATCTGACCTTTCACTGCATCAGGCAGGTTTTGCATACCAGGTAATTTATCAAGCATTGACATCATGCCGCCCATGCTTTTCATTTGCTTTAATTGATCAGCAAAATCATCAAGAGTAAATCCATCACCTTTAAATACTTTTTCAGCAACTTTTGCAGCTTGCTCTTTATCGACTTTCATTTCGACTTCTTCGATCAATGAAAGTACATCCCCCATACCAAGTATACGCGATGCGATACGATCTGGATGGAAAGGCTCAAGCGCATCAGTGCGCTCACCAACACCCATAAACTTAATAGGTTTGCCGGTAATATGACGGATTGATAGTGCAGCACCACCGCGCGCATCACCATCAGTCTTGGTTAGTATCACACCGGTCAGAGGTAATGCTTCATCAAACGCTTTGGCAGTATTGGCAGCATCTTGACCTGTCATGGCATCAACCACAAACAAGGTTTCGATTGGGTTAATAGCATGATGAAGATTTTTAATCTCGTCCATCATGTCATTATCAACATGCAAACGACCTGCGGTATCAACTAATACAACATCGATAAATTTCTTTTTCGCATGAGAAATAGCAGCCTTTGCAATATCAACCGGCTGTTGTGAAATATCACTTGGGAAAAACTCAACACCTACTTCATCGGCCAGTGTTTCCAACTGTTTAATAGCCGCAGGACGATAAACGTCGGCACTGACTACTAATACTGATTTCTTTTTACGTTCTTTTAAAAATTTGGCAAGCTTAGCAACACTGGTCGTTTTACCCGCACCTTGCAGACCCGCCATCATTACAACGGCTGGCGGTTGTGCGTTTAGGCTCAACTCTTCGTTTGCTTCACCCATGGCTTTTTCAAGCTCTTCGCGAACGATTTTAATGAACACTTGCCCAGGACTTAGGCTCTTAGTTACTTCAATACCTACCGCGCGCTCTTTAACTTGTTTAACAAACTCACGAACAACGGGTAAAGCGACGTCGGCTTCTAAAAAAGCCATACGCACTTCGCGTAGTGTATCTTTTATATTGTCTTCAGTAAGGCGTCCACGGCCGCTGATATTCTTTAAGGTTTTACCTAATCGTTCTTGGAGGTTCTCAAACATGTAAAGGTTCCGATCAAACGTGATATACCAATTTCCCAAACAACGTTATTGCCGCAAGTTTAGCACTTACTATTAATAGCGCTGATTTCATATAATCAGTATTAATAAAATTTTAATTAAAAACAGTATACCGTAAATGGTGGCGCACAATACAGTGTTCAAGTGAGCTGTTTGAGTTTCTTTTTACAAACTCTATGCATTTGCCTCACTATAAAATACAATGCCCTTACTCTAACAAGGAATATTTGACTCAAATTGAGTGGCCCAAGCACTATGCTGATTATTAGTTTAACTATTATTGCCAGTTTATTTTATATCTTCGCGACGTCTCACGTGCTGTCTCGGTTATTTCACCAACAAGGTCCGAGCCAAAAGCTGACGGTTATCCTCAGCACGGTGGCAATTTTAGCGCACATGTTATTACTGGTGAATTCAGTGTTTCGCGTCGATGGCCAAGATTTAAGTATTGTTAATGTATCACTATTAACCTGCTGGGTGATTGTGGTCTCTGTCACTACGGTGTCATTAAAATTCCCTGCCACATTATTACTGCCTGTTGTCTATGGCTTTGCTGCTTTGCTAACAATTGCCAGCTTATTTATCCCGCATCATATTTTATTGCAAAGTATTGATGTTGAAATAGGTTTAGTCACTCATATTTCGCTTTCCCTGCTTGCATACTGTGTGTTAATTATTGCCACTTTATATGGCGTACAGTTTTACTTTATTGATAAACGTTTAAAACGAAAAGACTTAGCGATTGTGCATAGCCATTTACCGCCATTAATGGTGGTTGAACGCCAGCTATATCACTTATTAACGCTAGGCACGGTTTTGTTAACCTTAGCGTTATTATCTGGTTTTATTTTTCTTGATGGCATGTTTGCTAGTGAATTTATTCATAAAACTGTTTTATCATTAATTGCTTGGGCTATGTTTGCAACGGTGACAATTGGTCACTTAAAGCAAGGCTGGCGTGGGAAACCGGTCGTACTAGCTATCATGGCTGCTGCTTTTGTTTTAACGCTGGCTTATTTTGGCAGTCGTTTTGTGCAAGAGGTGATCCTGAATAAGTTTTAACTTGACTCAGGCAGCTCACTCCCGCTTAATACGCATTGGTTAAATAAAAAAGGATCCTTCTTTGGACGACATCTCTACAAGTGTTTTGTTTATAATACTTGGAATACTCATACTTTGTTCTGCATATTTTTCTGGTTCTGAAACGGGCATTATGTCAATTAACAGAATCCGCTTACGCCACCTTGCTAAAGAAAATCACCGCGCAGCAAAGCGTGTCAACAAACTTTTGAGCCGTCCTGATAGACTTATTGGCCTTATCCTCATCGGTAATAACTTGGTGAATATTGCTGCCGCGCAGGTTGCAACCATTATCGGTATTCGTTTATATGGTGATTTAGGTATCGCTATTGCCACTGGCGCACTAACTTTAGTAGTGCTTATATTTGCAGAAGTAACGCCTAAAACGCTAGCTGCGCTTTACCCTGAAAAAGTTGCCTTTCCTAGTTCGGTGATACTCAAAGGGTTACTAAAAATTCTCTTTCCATTTGTCGTCGTCGTTAACTGGATGACCAATGGCATATTACGCCTATTTGGTATTAGTGCTGCACAAATAGATGAGCACAGCATGAGTAAAGAAGAATTAAAAACGGTGCTGAATGAATCGGGTGCGCTGATCCCCGCGCGTCACCAAAGTATGTTGACCTCCATTTTAGATTTAGAGCAAGTCACTGTCGAAGATATTATGATCCCGCGCAACGAAATTGTTGCCATTGATATCAATGATGACTGGAAACTAATTAGTAAACAGCTTACCCATGCACAACACACGCGAGTACTTTTATATCGTGACCAAATTGATGATGCGGTAGGCTTTATTCACTCACGGGATGCACTGCGGTTATTAACGAAAGAGCAATTTGATAAACCATCATTGCTTCGCGCAGTTCGTGAGATTTATTTTATTCCTGAAGGTACGTCGCTCAATACTCAGCTATTTAAATTTCAGCAATCAAAAGAGCGTATCGGTTTAGTAGTTGATGAATATGGTGATATTCAAGGATTAGTTACCCTCGAAGATATTCTTGAAGAAGTGGTCGGTGACTTTACCACTACGCAAACACGTACTCCAAGTGAAGAAGTTGTGTCACAAGATGATGGCTCATTTTTAGTTGATGGCGGTGCTAACGTACGCGATCTAAACAAAGAAATGGATTGGGAGTTCCCTCTTGATGGCCCGAAAACATTAAGTGGCTTAATTGTCGAATACTTAGAAGACATTCCTGATGCCAACTTGAGTTTGCGTATTGCAGGCTATCCGATTGAAGTTGTTGAAGTAAAAGAGAACATGATCAAACTGGTGCGCATTCAAGCGAACAAGCGCAAAATATAAGCAATATCTGTAGAGTAACCTATGGTTACTCTACTCCCTCAGCTCATCCCCGCAACAAATTTTTTGTTCATTATTCTCTATAAAGTGTTAATTATTAGGCTATTATATTTGTAACTTTATAGATGTGGAAAATGCAATGGAAGATATCTCTATCGAGACCCTGTACACCAAAGCGATTGAAATGCTAATGACCTATGGCCCTCGATTTTTATTGGCAATCTTTGTTTTAATTGTTGGTTGGTGGTTTGTTGGCCGTATTGCCAGTATGGCTGAAAAATCAATGGCAAAGGTAAAATTTGAAGCCGGATTAAGTCATTTTTTGGTCTCCTTCTTATCGGTTATTTTAAAGTTGCTATTACTGATCTCAGTCGCATCAATGATTGGTATAGAAACAACCTCGTTCATTGCTATGCTCGGTGCTGCAGGCTTAGCGGTCGGTATGGCATTACAAGGCAGCCTAGCGAATTTCGCCGGTGGTGTGCTGATCTTATTTTTTAAACCATTTAAAATTGGTGATGTCATTGAAGCCCAAGGCTATATGGGTAAAGTGGTTGAAATTCAAATATTTGTTACCGTACTACTCACTTATGATAATGAAAAAATTATTATCCCAAATGGTGCACTTTCTAATGGCTGTGTAAAAAACAAGTTTGCAGAACCAACTCGCCGCGTCGATATTGAGTTTGGTATTAGCTACAGTGATGATGTGCTTAAAGCGCGAGAAGTACTAATGGGCGTGTTAAATAGCTACGAGTTAGTACTCAAAGATGAAGCAAAACAACCGGTTGTGCATGTAAGTCAGCATGGCGATAGCCATATCGGCATGTTGGTCTGGGCATGGGTTGATTCTGAAAATTACTGGCCAGTGTATTTTGGTTTATACGAACGCGTTAAAATTGCCTTCGATAAAGAAAATATTACCATTCCATTCCCACAGCGCGATGTACATATTCATCAATTCCCAGGGAAATAAACTAATACTAAAAAGCCCGCTGTGCGGGCTTTTTAAAATCTTGAATCTTGTCAGATCAGCTAAATAACCTTTCTAACCACCCTTTATCTAAATCGTCTTCACAACGTTTAAGCTGAGCCGCATAGCGACTTGCACGATTTTTTACTTTATTAGCCACTGCCATTAACCACTTTTTATTTTTATAGGTGCCGCGTTTATAACCGCCCCAGCCTTCGTGGTAATTTAGGTATTGCGCGTAGGCATCCCATTTCGAAATGCCATTAACTTTATGAGTTTTATAAACAAACCAGCCCATAAAGTCGATAGCGTCATCAAAATCATCGCGATCGGCGCCGCTATTACCCGTTTCACGAATATAATCAGACCAGGTGGGAGTTTTTGCTTGTGAGTAGCCGTAAGCTGAACTTGCTCGCCCTGTGGGAATGACCCACAAAAAGTATTCCATTGGCGGTGCAGCATCGTGTTTAAAGGAGCTTTCTTGATACATCATGCTCATTAGTACATGTTTAGGTGAGCCCCATTTTTCTTGGGCATCTTTTGCGTCATAGTACCAATCGCTTTTTTCTTCAAAAATTTTACATATATCATTAGGTTGCTTTGGAGGGGCTGTTGCGCAACCAGTTAACAGAGCCCCCAGCGATAAAATAATTAAACTATTTTTCATTTTTTTTGTTGCTCGCTGAACTTTTTATAAAAATATAAGTCATATTTTATGAATGCGCAGTTTAGCATTGTTTATCCCTGAAGAATCTTTACGCAGCCAACTTGGGCTGCGTTTTTTTGCCTGCTTACTTAGCTACAAACTTACTTAGTGGCAAAATAATCATCTAAAAATGCATTAAATGTTTGATTATCAGCGGCTTTCAACTCGCGTTCAGCAATAACTGACTGATCTGCTTGTTGTTTTAAATAGCTGTCTGAATACACTTTATATGGCGTATCTTGATGTTGTTGCTGGTAACTTTTTGCCAACGATAAGGCAAAATAACCATTATCAATACCAGACCCTTTCAGTTGACTAACGTAGCGCCCTGAGTATGTTAATTCAGGATCTGCTATCCATTGGCTTAATCGAGTAATCGTTTCGCTGTAATAGCTAACGCCGTAAGCATTATCCATGTAGGCTGCAACTTGTTGTAACTGTGCGAAGATCTCTGCTCCCCACGTTGCTAGACTGCATGAATTACCAGAGCGGTTTAACATCACTTCTAAAGCGCGACCTTGGCTTACAACCGTATCTAAATTTTCGGTGCTCCGCTGTTGCGAATCCCAATCCATTGTTGGAGAATCTTTCAATAAGCAATAAGTCAGAAAAACATCTAGGAAATGAATTTGCTCAATATCAATTCCCGTTGCTGCAAATGGATTTACATCTAGAGCTCGGATTTCAATATACTCAATACCGCCACGTAACAGTGCGTCGGTCGGTGTTTCGCCACTTTTAGCATTGCGCTTAGGACGAATTGGCGAATAAAATTCGTTTTCAATCTGCAATACATTTTTATTCAATTGTTTAGGCTGGGCATCTTTATAATCAGCAAGCTGACCATAAATATCTGACGGTGAATGAATCGCACTTTTTAATCCTGCTACATATTCATCTAGTGAGTTATACAGTACTTTTAGTGATGACTGAGCACTGTTGGTATAACCCAAATTACCTAAGCGCAAAGCTGTACCCACTTCAAGATAAAGCGTACCTTTACCTAATTTTTTAAAAGGAAGATCCGTACTGCGCCCTTGTAAAAATGAATTACACAGCGCTGGCGATGCTCCAAATAAATAACTGATCAGCCATAGTTCTCGCTTGAAGTTACGGATCAGTCCTAAATAACCGGCCGAAATAAACTCTTGTAATGAGCCAGTATCGCCTTTAATCGTTTGTAAGCTCAGCCAAAATGACTCTGGAAACGATATATTAAAGTGCACACCGGCAATCGCTTGCATCATGCTGCCATAACGATTTTTAAGACCTTCGCGGTACAAGGTTTTCATGCGTCCAATATTAGAATCACCAAATTGAGCTAATACAATGTCATCTTGGTGTTCTATAAAACACGGCATACTGATAGGCCATAATAATTCATCGCCCATCTGCGATAGGGTAAACTTTTGTAAGTCTTGTAGCTGATTTAACGTTTCTTCAGCAGATTCACTAACGGGTGTTATAAACTCCAATAAAGACTCAGAAAAATCAGTGGTGATATGCCCGTTAGTTAACGCACAACCAACCCCTTTTGGATGACCTTGCTGTGAAATTACACCATTTGGCTTGATCCGCAACGCTTCTCTTTCAATACCGCGTTGAATGCCTTTAATTGCGTATTTATGCTGTTCTGGGGCTAGCGCTGCTAACGCTTTAGTTAAATCATGTGTAGTCAAAAATGCTTCCTCGAGCCACGTGGCCTAATCCTAAGTCAATGGGGGCAAATTGATAATACTCAAGGTTTAATAATGGCATAACTCTAATTTCCACTATTTACCAAGAAGGTCACCGTATGTTTGTAAAGCAAACTTGCTGCGGGCCGTTAAGCTAACACCCAAATTTTTACTAATCTTGCCATTGTAAGAGCTAATATACAATTGCTTTAATGACACCACTGTTATGCGAGATGCTGACTAATTAATTGTTTACTATCTGCAATCCATCTCTGAGACTTACCGACTTATCAAACTAGAACCATAATATCTATGTATATATTCAGCAATTACACGATTACGAATACAGCTTTTACAAGTTTCTTTGTTCTAGATCACTAAAAAGTTATTTAAGATCAATTTTGCACCTGTGAACACTGAACCTGCTATCATTACGTTTGTATGAACTTTATAATCATCACTAATAATAAAGCATGTTTAAGGACTACCTATGCGTCGGGGTCAGCAGTTAATAAACGAAGAAGTCACCTTTTCAGATCACCAGCAGCTCGTCTCTACTACAGATGTACGTGGAGTGATAACCTATGCGAATAAAGAATTTTGCAATATCGCTGGCTTCAACCTTGAAGAACTCATTGGCAAAAATCATAATATTGTTCGCCACCCAGATATGCCCAAAGCGGCATTTAAAGAAATGTGGGAAAAACTTAAACAAGGCCATTCATGGCGCGGGATGGTAAAGAATCGCTGCAAGGATGGCCGCTATTATTGGGTTGATGCATTTGTTACTCCTATTTTTGAACATGGTCAACTCGTTGGCTATCAATCAGTACGAACAAAACCGAGCGAACAACTAAAACGACGAGCACAAAGCCTATACACTAAAATAAATGCCGGTAAATCGTTGTCTTCTTGGCGTGAATGGGTCGGTGTTCGCCAAAGTGCAGCCCTACTTATTGGCTTAATTGGTTTAGTACTATTAGCAGCTTTTGTATCTATTTCTGTTGCACTGATAACCGCGCTATTTAGTTTACTAATTATGCTATTAAATTATGATGAATTAGTTTTCACACCAGCAGCACTGAAACAGCTCAAGGTAGATAATGATTCTGTATCCCGCTATGTCTATGTCGGCCATTATCCATTTAGTATTAGTGAATATAACCAGCAAATGCTTAATGCTAAATTACGTACCGTATTAGGACGAGTAAAAGATACGACTGTCACGTTTACCGGTATTGCGGCTAATCTAGACCAACAATCAGCATTAACTGAAAAAGGCATTGCCGCACAAGGACAACGCCTTGGCCAAATGGCCACCGCAATGTCACAAATGAGCGCAACCATAGGTGAAATATCGGGCAACACTCATCATACCGCTGAAAAAGTAAATATTACTTACCAAAGCTGCACTGATATAAAACTACACATTGCAGACAATAGTGCCATGGTGTCTGATCTTGCTTTACAAGTTGAACAAGCGGCAAGTACCGCAAATTCCCTTGCAACCGAGGCGGATAAAATAGGTCAAGTAATGACTGAAATCGAAGGCATTGCAGAGCAAACCAATTTGCTGGCATTAAATGCTGCAATTGAAGCCGCGCGTGCTGGTGAACATGGCCGAGGCTTTGCGGTAGTTGCCGATGAAGTGCGTGCATTATCTTCTCGTACTCAACGTGCTACTGCACAAATTCATAGCTCTATTAAAGAAATTCAAGATACCCTGTTTAGCTGGTCCACGGTCATGAAAAACACCAAGGCGCAAGCCGATGAATGTGTAAATACCACCGGACATACCCAAGTTGAACTGGATAGCATCTTCGCGCAAATAAGTGAAATATCGCAACTAGCGACACAAATATCTGCTGCCGCCGAGCAACAACAAACTGTCAGCCTCGATATTAGCGACAACATTACACAAATAAAAGGTTACAGTGACGAGAACTTAACGTTGAGCTTTAATGTCGCTAAAGGTGCTGCACAGCTTGTCGAAGGCTCACGTAAAGTTAACGATATTTTACTGACTTTTAAGGTTTAATTAAGCGCGGCTAAATGATAGGGGTTTATCTTTAATATTTACTTTATAACTTTTTATTCGCAGCGAGTTTAAGGCCAGCATATTCACTGGCCTTAAAACTCAGTTAATCAGTTAGCGTGATGAGAACACTAAACCATTTTCGTCAGCATCAATTACTATCATGTCACCACTTTGATATTCACCTGCGAGTAACTTCTGCGATAATGGGTTTTCAATGGTATGTTGAATAGCCCGTTTGAGTGGTCGTGCACCATAAACCGGGTCAAAACCACTGGCTGCAATTCGATCAAGAGCTGCATCACTTATTTGTAACAAGTAACCCATTCCTGTTAGGCGCTCACGTAACTTGCTTAACTGAATATCTGCAATCTCTTTGATATGTTCATTAGCAAGTGGGTGGAATACTACGGTTTCATCAATACGGTTAATAAATTCAGGTCTAAACTCATTAACCAAAACCCCCATCACTTTTTCTTTTAACGCTGCATAATCGTTGTTACCGGTTTGCTCTTGAATAATATCTGAGCCTAAATTTGAGGTCATGATGATCACCGTATTTTTAAAATCAACAGTACGACCTTGGCCATCCGTTAAACGACCATCATCTAACACTTGCAGCAGAATATTAAATACATCAGGATGTGCCTTTTCGATTTCATCAAGCAAAATTACAGAATATGGACGACGACGAACAGCTTCTGTTAAGTAGCCACCTTCTTCATAACCAACATAGCCCGGAGGCGCGCCAACTAAGCGAGCAACTGAGTGCTTTTCCATAAACTCAGACATATCAATTCGCACCATCGCGCTTTCAGTATCAAACATATATCCAGCTAACGCTTTAGTCAGCTCAGTTTTACCGACCCCGGTTGGGCCTAAAAATAAAAACGAACCGATTGGCCTATTTGGATCTGCAAGCCCTGCCCGTGAACGACGAATCGCATTCGCCACTGCCACTACCGCTTCGTCTTGACCGATCACTTTATGGTGTAAATGTTCTTCCATTTGCAGCAGTTTTTCACGCTCACCTTGAAGCATGCGCGATACAGGAATACCAGTCCAACGTGAAAGTATCTCAGCAATTTCATCTTCACCCACTTGGTTTTTAAGTAAGCTCATTTCTTGCATTTCAGCTTGTGAAGCTAAGTCGAGTTTACGTTCCAATTCTGGAATGCGGCCGTATTGCAGCTCTGACATACGTTGTAGATCAGTGGCACGGCGGGCAACATCTAAGTCTAATCGCGCTTGTTCAAGTTCAGCCTTAATTACTTGAGTACCTTGCAAAGAGGCTTTCTCAGCTGTCCATACTTCATCAAGTTCACGGTACTGGGCTTCAAGATCGGTGATCAGCTCCTGCATCTCAGAACGACGCTTTTGGCTGGCGTCATCTTTCTCTTTAGCAAGTGCATTATCTTCGAGTTTTAGCTGGATGATACGGCGCTCTAATTTATCTAATGATTCTGGTTTTGAATCGATTTGTAGGCGAATAGACGAACCCGCTTCATCAATTAAATCAATGGCTTTATCCGGTAGCTGGCGATCGCTAATGTAGCGGTGCGATAAATGCGCTGCGGCAACAATGGCTGGATCGGTAATTTCAACACAGTGATGTAACTCGTAACGCTCTTTCAAGCCTCGAAGAATCGCTATGGTATCTTCTACTGATGGTTCTTCAACAAGCACCTTTTGAAAACGACGTTCTAAAGCGGCATCTTTTTCAATATATTTACGATACTCATCAAGGGTTGTAGCACCGACACAATGCAGTTCACCTCGAGCCAATGCAGGTTTGAGCATATTACCCGCATCCATTGCACCATCAGATTTACCGGCGCCCACCATAGTATGAATTTCGTCAATAAACAAAATCACTTGGCCTTCTTCTTTAGCCAATTCATTAAGCACTGACTTTAAACGTTCTTCAAACTCACCACGGTATTTTGCACCGGCCACCAAGGCTCCTAAATCAAGCGATAACACACGTTTGTTTTTCAAGCCTTCAGGCACTTCGCCATTAATAATACGCTGCGCGAGCCCTTCAGCTATAGCGGTTTTACCGACACCGGGTTCGCCAATCAACACGGGGTTATTTTTAGTACGCCGTTGTAATACTTGGATCGTGCGGCGAATTTCATCATCGCGGCCAATAACAGGATCAAGTTTACCCTGCTCTGCACGCTCAGTTAAATCGATAGTAAACTTTTTCAGCGCTTGACGGGTATCTTCGGCATTCGGATCATCAACTTTTTGACCACCGCGAATAGCTTGTATTGCTGCTTCTATTTTAGTGCTGGTCATATTTAAAGCGCGGAAGATATCACCCAATGGCCCTTTATCATCACACGCTGCTAATACAAATAACTCACTGGAGATGTATTTATCTTTACGCTTTTGCGCGTACTTATCGCATAAGTTGATCAGTGAAACCATGTTATTTGACAACTGCACGTCGCCGCCAACACCTTCCACTTTAAATAGCTTTTCTATCTCTTGTGATAACTTGGTATTAAGTTCATCGGCACTCACACTGGCTTGGGCTAATAACGCACGCACACTTGAGCCACTTTGCTGCAAGAGTGAATACATTAAATGTACTGGTTCAATAAATTGATGATCACGACCAAGCGCTAATGACTGAGCGTCAGAGAGCGCAGATTGAAATTTACTGGTAAATCGATCTAAACGCATAAGGGGTTACCTATTAAAAAAACTAATTACTTAATTAATGGGTATGCTCGGCACTTTGATCAAGGCTTAGGAGAAAATATACTCACTGAATAGACTATTACTTGCGCCAGATCAAAGAAGCCATACGGCCTGTTTGACCATCTCGACGGTATGAGAAGAATTGTTCGCTATTGCTAACTGTACAGTACTCACCACCACTAATATTTCTTATGCCTAGATTAATAAGCTGTGTGGTTGCGAGCAGATAAATATCCGCTAAATATTTACCATCCGCCTGCGCCACAAATGCAGTGTGATGAGATGCTGATTGTTTACAGAAAAGCGCTTTTACTTCACTGCCAACCTCAAACTTTGCAGCACCTATGGCAGGACCTAACCACGCTATAATTTGTTCTGCAGGGCTGCTAAAGTGACGCAAAGTATTAGCGATAATACCCGCATGCAAACCGCGCCAGCCACCATGAATAGCAGCCACCTCATCACCACTTTCACTGGTAAGTAAAACCGGCAAGCAATCTGCTGTCATAATTGCCAGTGGTTGATTTTTTAATCGGGTATACAGCGCATCCGCATCATAATTAGCCTGTGGGTCAAAATACTCATCCACAACAACGACTTCACTGCTATGGATCTGATTAAGCCACACAGGTGCTTTAGGAAGCTGAGCAGCTAAAAGTGCGCGATTCGTTAATACCGCTTGCTGATCATCGCCCACATGTAGGCCTAAGTTTAAACTCATAAAAGGCGCATGCGATACACCGCCCTGACGAGTTGTACTGAGAGCCCCTACATTGGTTGGCGCTGTCCAATTAGGATAAAGCATTAAAGCAGCTTAAAAATCGATATTTGGATTAGCTTTGGTGTCTTCACGAAGTACGTGCGTCATGGCAACCATGTCATCAGGAATTGGCGCCTGCCAAGTCATCATTTCACCCGTAATTGGGTGTGCGATACTTAGCTTTACCGCGTGCAATGCTTGACGATTAAATTCACGTAACATTTGGAACAATTCAGGTGTTGCGCCTTTTGGTGGACGTGGACGACCGCCATAGGCTTTATCACCAATCAATGGATGATTAATAAATGCCATATGCACACGAATTTGGTGAGTTCGGCCAGTTTCTAAACGAAGACGTAATCGCGTATGCGCACGGAATTTTTCAGCAACACGAAAATGCGTAATTGCTGGTTTACCCTGCTCATGCACAGCCATGTGTGTACGCTGCGTAGGATGGCGACCAATTGGTTTTTCAACCATACCACCTGCGGTCATGGTGCCATTACAAATTGCTTCATATTCACGCGTGAAGTTTTCACGCTTCTGTAATGCTTTAACTAAATGTGTTTGCGCCTGAATTGTTTTAGCTACCACCATCAAACCGGTAGTATCTTTATCTAGACGATGCACAATACCTGCGCGCGGAACATTAATGATATCTGGATAATGATGCAACAATGCATTGAGCACTGTGCCATCAGGATTACCTGCACCAGGGTGCACAACTAAACCCATAGGTTTGTTGATAACCAAAATATCATCATCTTCATAAACGATGTTTAATTTGATATCTTGCGCTAAGTATTCACGTGGGGCTTCAATGCTAGTTTCAACATTGACTGTTTCACCACCAAAGAGTTTCTCTCTCGGGGTGTTTAAAATTTCACCATTCACGGTGATTTTATCATCCAAAATCCACGTTTTTATACGTGAACGTGAATAATCAGGGAACAATTGTGCCAATACTTGGTCTAGACGTTTACCGCCTAACTCAGTTGGCACCTCGGCTTGAAGAGAAATTTGCTCTGACATTAGTAACTTTACCCAATTTACCAGTGCAAGCTGTGCTCGACTGGGTTAGAATCGCTTTTAATAAAAGCATTATATAATAAGCATAGTTTACTCGGTTTTACCCACTTGGCCTAGCCGAAGACATCGAAGGTAACAAATAAAATGATAAATAGAATAGGGAAACGTGCATTCGCCATTGTTTTTACAGTTTCATTACTTGGTTTAGGTGCCTGTTCGTCAGCACCTGATGCAGAAGATATCCAACGCGTTCCTAATAAATCAGCGCAAGCGTTGTATGATGATGCCAAACAAACACTTGATTCAGGCTTGTACGCGCGTGCAATTGAGCTTTTGAGTGCGATTGATTCACGCTATCCATTTGGGCCCATGTCAAAACAAGTGCAAATGGATTTAGTCTACGCCCATTATCAAGCGGGTAATACTGAACAAGCGCTTGCAACAATTGACCGTTTTATTCGCCTAAATCCAAACCACAAAGATTTAGACTATATGTACTACATGCGTGGTTTAGTAAATATTAAAGCCGATAAAAACGCATTCCAAGAGTATTTTGGTGTTGATAGAGCCGACCGTGATGCTAATCGAACCCGTGTTGCCTTTACTGATTTATCAACCTTAGTCAATCGCTTCCCTGATAGTAGCTATGCCCCTGAAGCAAAAAGACGTTTAGTTTGGTTACTCAACAAAATGGCACGTTACGAGTTGAAAGTTGCTGATTACTACTATGAACGTGAAGCTTACTTAGCAGCAGCAAATCGCGGTAAATACGTCGTAGAGCATTATTCTCAAAGTAGTTATTTAAATGAAGCACTGGAAATGATGGAAAAAAGCTACAACAAGCTTGGTTTACCAGAATTAAGTAAACACGCCAAAATGACCCGAGAGTTAAATAAAAAGAAATAAATTAACATATACAAAAAAGGCGCTACTGATTGTTTATAAGTAGCGCCTTTTTTATGTCTGACTTTTAATCTCAGATAATAAATTAGATCGCGTCTTCATCTTCTTCAGCAGTACGAATACGAACTACACGCTCAACGTCAGTGACGAAAATCTTACCATCGCCAATTTTACCTGTTTGTGCTGTTTTAACGATCACTTCAATAGCACGGTCAACATCGTCATCACCAAGGACAATATCAAGCTTTACTTTTGGTAAAAAATCAACCATGTATTCAGCGCCACGATAAAGCTCAGTATGTCCTTTTTGACGGCCAAAACCTTTCACTTCACTGACGGTCATGCCAGTAATACCGACATCAGACAACGCTTCACGAACATCATCAAGTTTAAATGGTTTAATTATTGCTTCAATTTTCTTCATTATTAGTCGCTACTCTTATATTGCCAATTGAATCGATTTTAGACAATCCTGCACTTCATAGCAAACAAAGCAATTGAATTACGGTGATTTAATCGTCAGCAATGGTATGATTATATCAATTGGAACAATTATGTTTAAAATAAGTTCTTCAAAGTGCGCTGATTTACTCAGCGCACTCCAGTACCAGAGGTGAACATGAACAAACAACAACATGGCTTTACATTACTTGAGGTGATGGTCACCCTTGCGATAGTCGGAATTTTAGCCTCAATCGCTTTTTGGAATAGTAGCGACATGCTTGAAAATAACCGAGCTGAAAATTATTTGCTGGAGTTAAAACGTAACATCAACTTTGCTCGCGCAAAAGCCACGAGTACCGATTCATTGATCGTTGTGTGCAGTGGTAATACAACCAGAATAGAAAATGACAAAAAAGTGACCTGCTTAGATAGTTGGAATGACGGCTCTATAATCGTCTTTTATGATAGTAATAGTAATGGCGATCATAACCCACGCAGAGGAGACCGAATTCTCAGAGTTATGGAAGAAGTCCCTGACAATAATCAATTAACATTTTCAGGTGATAATTCATTGATATTTGATGCAAGTGGTCGTATTACCTCTAACCCAGGCACATTCATCTACTGTCCAAATAAAGATAACAAAAACAATAAAGCACTGACAATCAGCCAATCTGGTACGGCATTTTATAACGGAGATACGAGCGGCACCTGTGATTAAATTTCGCTCTATATTTGCATCTGATTTAGGGTCAACTAAGCTTAATCTACTTGTCATAATTGAGAACTTCAAGGATGAAGGATATAAACAACGGAGCAAAGCGACTAGGAACCACGTTGATTGAAACTATGGTAGTGTTAAGCATTATGTCAATAATGTGCCACTTAGTTTTATTTAATTATCAGCCATTACTCATAAATATCCGCCTTGACAACCATATCGCAAAAGTAAATCGAGCTATTGGCTTATCCCGTTTAAGCGCAGTATCTTATGGCGCAAACGTAACATTTTGCGCCCTTAAAAATAATCAATGCCATAGCGATAATTGGCACAAAGAACTTACTGTGTTTACTGATACTAACAAGGTGGGTAAATTTGATGGTAAAGATAAGGTTCTATTTTACATTGAACCAACACACTCTGAAGATATGCTCACCTACCCTAGGCCATTTATTACTTTTCGATATAACGGCACACCCATGGGCTTTCATAACGGTACATTTATATATTGTCCTAAGTATAAACAAGCAAGCCACAAAGGGCTTGCTATATCTATAAGCTATACTGGCAGAACGAAGATTAAAAATACCTCAAAATGCCAAGAGTAACCAAAAATAAAGCCATTACAAACTATTTACCCCAGCACATTGCAGAATTCGCTTTCGGTGTTGCGGTTTTTAGTCCTGCATCATCAATAACAAAGGTCTTACAGTCATCATCTTTTAATGGAGGACCAGCAACTGGAGTTGCTGTAAAGCTAAATGTCCCTGCATCGTTATCGACTTCAACCTCAATAGTATAAAAACCATGCTCAGTTGGTGTCGTTACACCAATATTTGCTAAATCATTTGTATATTCTCGATTATCAACAAAGAACTGCTCTTGCCGATTAGCCGCATCAAGTAATGACGTGATTGCTTCTGTGCGAGCAGTCCGTTTAACATGTTCAAAATAGCTTGGTAGAGCAATTGATGCAATAATGCCTAATATTGCTACAGTGATCATGAGCTCAATTAATGTAAACCCTTGCTGCATGTTATTTTTGGTTGTCATTATTCTCTCGCTTATAGATAAAGGTTTGTTGAGTTTTAAAACCAAAGCCAATGGGCACCGCATCACTCACAAGCTTAATTTTGCCATCTTCATCAAACGTAATGCCTGGCCCTAGGATCTCTTTTGGTATAAATGGGTTTTTCGCACTAAATTCATCTTCAGTCGCTTTAGTTTGCTTTACTCCTGGTCCTAGTAATAAAAACTGGCTTTGTTCATTACATGCTTTACCATCACTGTCGCAAACTTCTGAGGTGCCAAAATAAAGTTGTGGTGTATCTGGTACATCATTGCTCGTGACATAACGCAATTGGTTATATACCTTGCTTCCGTAGTGCAAGTGAAATGCATATAAACCGCCACTTCCTCCACTTAAAGAACATTGGTTAATCGTGGCATCTGCTGAAGCTGGTGTGAAACTTGTAAAATAAGCAACTCCTCCAACTACAGTTGCAGCTGCGAGCGACTTTTCACCACTGCGAGGAAGATCATAATACCAACCGCTTTTTTTACTAAGCTTCACTTCCTCTTCTGTAAACTGCTCAATATCATCTAGCGCATTTGCAAAAGGATCACTATTTACATTCATTAAATCACTAGGCGTAATAGTCTCAGGAATGTCATCTCCTATAAATGACATGGTCACAGTATTAATATCACGGATCATATACAATTGATCTTGTACCGTTGTTAGTGTTGGCTTTGGTCTATTACCACTACCAATTAATATTGCGTCAAATGGGGTATCCTCGCGGATTATACTTGTTTGATTATTGCTTGTGGTACTGGTTACCTTGCTAAACATTGTACGTGCTACGGTCGCCTTATAAAAAAAGCGCCTATCTTGACTAGAAATTGCTCCCCCCAATTTAGCAAGTTCGAAATGGGTCCAAGGGTTTTTACTGTCGGTCGGGTTTGCACTTGGCATATCTACACGCCAAATACTACCCGCAGTATCTGTTGCATATAAGCGATCTATAAAACCGTCATAATCTGAATCAAGTATCGAAACTGTTGCTGCAATACTATGTTTTCCTTTAAAGCCTGTTTTAGGCGTTAATTCCCAAACCAAGCTACCGTCTGATGCATTGACGATATATATACCGCGCCCTTTCGTATCATTACTGAGTGATACATTGTCTTTATTAGTATCAAAACCAGCACCAAAAATTAACACTGGCTCTTTCTTTCCCTTAATATATGACACAGTTGGAGCAGACCAAGTTTGTGCTAACTCTTTATAAACTCCACTGCCACCTTGAATTGTCCACATTAATTTTGGTACATCTGGATTAGTAATATCTAATGCATAATATTGGTTACCACCACGTCGCATACCGAAGAATGCCCACACGCGATCACCAGCTTCAACAACACCATCACGATCAGCATCATCAAAAAATACAGTAATTGGGCCGTCAACACCGTACACTTTGGTGTCTGCTTGATTATTACGTAATGGAGTTAAAATTTTATATAAACTACTTGGAATAAATGACCATGTTTCGCTAACATCCTTACCTTTATCGTGGAACATATGCAGAAAACCAGCATTAGTACCAATCAATATGCGAATGTCACCACTACCATAATCAATCGTAACTGGCTTTGAGTGTAATGGATCACCAAATATATCTTTTCGTTGATCACGCCGAGAGCTATCTTTATCTTCATCATCAACATCTACCCCTCTAGCCCATTCAATAGTTGAACCAACACTATTGATATCTGTGCCAAAGCTAGTAGCAACCTTAGCAAGACTACCGAATGCGGTTTGCAACGTTGAGCTTTGAAACTCAATCAATCCTCCTTTAGGGGAATCTGTATAAACAGTTCGCTCTGCTAAATTGGTAAGGTGTAAATTGACACCACCACTTTCTACCGAATTACCATCAGGTGGAGTGTTCTCGGGTAACCAAAATGTCGATGCGGTTGACTTAATCAACCCATCGTCGTTCAGTGCAGGGGTCGAATTGGCATCAACTATTTCAGTTCCTGACACTTTTAATTTTTTCAAATTACCACGCCAGCGAGCGCCGGTTTCAGGGTAAAACATAGCGTAATATATAGATTCTCGACTACGAGTTTGATCAACATTATTACTAGCTATGGAAGGTGAAGTAAAAGTATCGTTTACTTCACGGATATTGGTAATGAATTTTTTAAATGCATCAGCTAATTGCTCTGCAGTATCTGCATATTCGTATTGACCACCACCGAGTGTAGCGGTTTCCTCTAGTAGTTTTTTACCAGAGCTACTCATCCCCGATCCAAAGCCCACGGTATATACACGGCCGGTTTCGTGAATATCGGGAGTTTGAGGATACAAATCAACAACGACCTCTTCGATGTTAGCCTTTTTATTCGCGTCTACACCATGAATTACTTTCGCTAACTGATGTAAGTAGTTACTGTAGATGTAATCATTATTATTTAAATAACGACCGAAATATGACTTATATGCTTCACTTATCGCACCGTCACTATTATTATCACTTCCAGCAGATGGATCACCGTCCGTCAT
Source organism: Pseudoalteromonas sp. SG44-8 (assembly GCF_014164125.1). Classification (NCBI taxonomy): domain Bacteria; kingdom Pseudomonadati; phylum Pseudomonadota; class Gammaproteobacteria; order Alteromonadales; family Pseudoalteromonadaceae; genus Pseudoalteromonas; species Pseudoalteromonas sp. SG44-8. Next base: position 62,300 of record NZ_JACJEQ010000003.1, read on the forward strand.
ATAAATTATATTTACTGAGTTATCACAGCGCTTAGCTTCCTCTACACTATCTGCAAAAGGTGAAATATACGTGTAACTAAAATTATCTACCCATACATTTTTACAAACCCAAACCCAATGCCGACCTTTACGCTCCCAGTCACACTCTTCTACTTGTTTTCTATCATTAACCTTATTTTCAACACTAGTATCCCGATTTGACTCACTAACTTGCTCGCCATAGTGCAAACCTTTCCCTGTTATATACAAATATGCTTCCCAAAGAGTTTCAGCTAATGGAGTACCACCATCGGCGGGTAGGTTATCTATTGATGCTTTTATAGCATTATGTGAGCTACCAATACCATTCAATATATAACCGCCATCAGTACTGTTATAGCGCATAAGCCCAAAATCGATGTCAGGGTTACCGGTGATCAACTCAGTCATAGCATCTTTAGCCACTCCAAGTCGACTGTCATTACATACCTTCCAGCCACCATTATTATATTGACCACAATCTTTACCTGTTTTGGATGAAAACGCCATACTGCCAGAGGTATCAAAAATCAATAAAACTCGCGCTCTTTCGTCTATTTCTACATTATGGTTTACATATAATTCAATATCTTCCGCATAGCATTGCATACTTAAAAGTACCGCGATACTAAGTGAAATATTCATAACTAACTTTTTAAACTTGATCATATTTACTCACTTAACCGCCAGTATTTAAGCTTGCCATTTCCTGAGCAATGCCTGATGTTACTGTTATAGTATGTCTGCTTTTTGAGCCAAACGTAATGGTACTGTTTACCTGCACCATATTGCACGAAATGCCCGCTGTAAAATTAAACTTTCGAGGACATGGTAAGTCTAGTGCACCATTATTTAAATTACTCATCGTACTTGTTGTATCATCTATCTGAGGCAGTTCAAGCGTGCCATTTGGTATTTGAGCTCGAGTATATAGAAAATGACTTGTGCCGCCCTTGTTAGCCTCACCTGCAATCAATTGTTGTACGTTACCCATTAATAAATTTTCAGCTTCTTCTCGCTCAAATGCAGCATTAGTAATTTTTATATCTACACTACTACTGCTCATAAGTGTCACCGCAATGCCAGTGACAGCGACCACCATAATCAAAGCAACGACCAACACAATTCCTTGCTGTTTGGCAGCTGGTTTTAAATACGCCATAAGTTAGCCCCCACATTATTTAAGCGAATAGTTGTTGTAAATAAAGCTCGACGAAACCTGTCATTAAACCTAAGCACTCGTTGACCTGCATCCTCACCTAAAGTATACGTTTGATTGAGCTGATTTAAGTCTGCATATTCTTGTAATGACCGCACCAGTATAAAAACTTGTACGGTTAATATTCCTCGGCGGTTTTCCCAATCTGTTGCTGTCATCATTCCTACGCTTCGATAAGCATCCACACGGCCGTCATTATTTGTATCTAGCCCAAATAAAAAACGCATGTTTTCAACACCTTCCATAATAGTCTCAGTAATCATTTGGTCTTTTCTGGCGCTAAGTCGGCGTCGCATTAGTACCGGCACATTGATATTTTGTCCATTGACTTGATAAGTTTGTTCATCAATGTAATAAACGTGGTGACGATAACGCCAAATCGTTGCATTGCCGTTTATAGTCCCAGCAGCTATTGGGCCTTTGCGAAATTCAGCTCGCTCTTGCTCAGCTATAAAGTAATAATTACTTGAACTGGTATCAGCAGGATCAATTTGCAGACCCTCTAGAAATTTCACCTGTAAGATATCTGTTGTATCGTTTGAATCTGTAATACAGTTCAACTGCGCGCCTCCAGTTGATTCAAGTGCAAATACCGAACGAAAATTACTATTTGCATTATTAACGGGGAAACTACCGTTATTAAGTCCAGAAAAACAATCACCAGTAGGGTTGGTTAGAGTTGTGGTATTTTCTTTCGAAAATGAATCTTCGTAGAATGTCCCCCAAAAACCGATTTGCTCTATATCGCGCTGCATAATATTTAATGCTAAACGACCCGTTTCTTGTAATTCACCAATTACCATAGTATCTCTGGTCGTTACTTTCATACTTATGTAAGTAAACATAACTCCGCCGAGCACTAAACCACCAATAAAAAGTGCGATCATCATTTCGACTAAAGTGAAACCTCGCTGCTTCATGCTAGCTCCTTGAATAAACATAGCTTTTTAGTACCATAACGCGGCGGGTATTACTTTCTTCGCCACATGTTATTTTTTTTGTCTCAGCATTAGCAGTGATCTCTTGACGTCCCCGCCAACTTACCACGACTTGAATATTAAACCCTCTGCCACCATTACCTGCCGCTACAGTATTTTCTATACACACAGTGGCGTCATCGAGCGCGCCAGTATTTTCACGGGCTTGTATGGCACGGATCCATTGTTGACGATCTAGAGCAGCTATTTGAGCTGAGCTACATGTATCGGTGTAACATGTTCGAGACTGTTCTAGTGCTGTGTTACTGGTGAATGTGCCATTATACTGAGTGATTGACGCAACTCGGTCATTTGCTCGTATCCGTTGAATAATGTCATTACCTAAAGCAACTGCTGCTGCTCGTTGCATAGAGTCGAAGCTGGCTTGTTTTGCTTTTGCTTGTAATGCGACCGCACCGAGTAGGCCAAAGCTTAAAATCACAAACGCAATTAAAACCTCTATTAACGTAAAACCATGTTGCGATGTATGCTTGATGGACCTCATATTACACCCAATATAAAACTACCTGATTATAAGGATATGCTAATAATATGTAGATACAAGATGGGTTAGGATGAACGGTTATATTTGTTGATGAATGGTTAACTATGCATTTTTGCTGCAAAATTTAATGTGCTTAAAGATGCTCTTTTACTGTTTTATAAGCGCGTCTACTTACTGGTAATAAACAACTGCAACCTTCTAATAAAACCACATGACTGCCATCTTCAGCTTTTTTTAGAGCGATTAGCCGGGACAGATTAATCACTATCTTGCGGTGAATTCGTAATAACTGTGTAGGATAATCCTGCTCGAGTTGTTTTAAGCTTTGATCAAGCAATGCCTCACCGTTAGTAAAAACTAAACGCGTGTATTTCTCTTCAGCTATAATATAACAAACATCCTCTAATGCCACACTGCGTGTCACCCCCGCAAGCTGATAACTGATTGCCGCTGGACGTTGCTTTTGTAGATGGGCGCGTGTTAAACGACCTAGTTGATCTATTGTTTTTGCTAGATTTTGCTCCGTCACAGGTTTTACTAAATAACCCGCGGCACTGAGTTGCAAAGCTTCTAAGGCATGCTCAGGATGAGCGGTGACGAAAATAATAGCCGGAGGGACAGACAACTTGTTCAATTGTGTTGCAACTTCTAAACCGCTCATAGCAGGCATATCAACATCCAGAAATACAATATCAGGAGCCTGCAGCTTCACTTGTTGCAAAGCCTCGTTGCCATTACTTGCTTGTGCTGCATGGTTATAGTCTGGGTAATGAGCAAGTAATCGCTGTAAGCGAGCACGTGCTAGTGGCTCATCATCAACTATGAGTACCTTCATGCTTGCTCCTTGGCATTATTAATAGCCAGAGGCAGTACTAACTTTACCCGAAAAATATCACCTCGTGTTGTCATTGTCAGCTTTGCATGACCTTGATAATAAAGATCTAACCGCTGGCGAATATTATTCAGTGCCATGCCATTTCCTGAGCGTTTTTGCTGCTGCGACGAGATTGGGTTTTCAACTAAAATGACTAACGAGCGTTTACTAATATGTAACTCGACATAAATTATAGCGCCAGTCAATGAAGGCTCAACACCGTGACAAACAGCATTCTCTAGCAGTGGTTGTAATGTTAAGCACGGAATAGTTATCTCTGGCAATTGCTCCGGTAATTGCCAGTTAACTTGTAAACGATCAGCAAACCGCCAACTTTCAAGCGCAATATATTGCTGAGTCAGTGCGATTTCATCACTTAGTGCAGTCTCTTTCCCCACTCGCATTGCCGCTTGAGATAATGCCGCGAGCGCTAAAATCGCTTGCTCTGCAGCTTGAGGATCATAATGTGTAAGCTCCGCTGCGGTATTGAGGCTATTGTATAAAAAATGCGGACGAATACGTGCCTGTAAGGCATCTAGCTCTGCGCGAGCCAACGCATTAGTTTGCTGGTCTTTTTCAAAATGAATAGTTAAAAATTGAATAAATAATGCGGTGACTAAAAAAGCGACTAATAAGTTTCTTAAAATAAACTGATAAGTATGTTGTTGTGCAATAAAGTCGCCTCCATAGGTCACTAACAATCCGCTGAAAACCGCCGTTGTAAGTAGTAATGAAGCCATTAAAGCACTTAATTGCCAAGGCTGACTCAAGTGTGCAAGTGGTTTACGCAGTAAGTAAAGCCAAGTTAGACTAGACAAAAATGTGAGATGTAAAAACAGGCTGATCCCGCCGAGGCGGATCCAAATATCATCCGCAGTTGCAGGAGCGAACGCTAGTATAGTGGCGATAACTTGCGCAACGACTAAAGTAGCAAGTACGCCGCGTTCTTTAAACAGCGCCGCAAAAAGCAAAGTATTGGTTTGCACCGACTTGCTCATTGCGCGCTCCTTAAAAATGTCCTGTCAGTACGCTAAGGTTAGCGTAGCTCAACGGGTACAGCAAATACGATATTCTCTACTTCGCCTGGGTTTTCAATAACCTGTTTACCGCCTAGTTCTTTAAGGCGGTTAATCACTTGTTGTACAAGCACTTCAGGCGCTGATGCACCCGCGGTAACACCAACCGCATTGACATTAGCAAACCATTGATCTTCAACATTACTGGCGTCATCAATTAAGTAAGCAACAGTACCCATTTTATCAGCAAGTTCACGTAACCGATTTGAATTTGAGCTATTTTTAGCACCAACAACTAATAACACATCTACTTTATCAGCTAAGTCACGTACCGCATCTTGGCGATTTTGTGTGGCGTAACAAATATCGTCTTTACGTGGGCCATCAATCGCTGGAAACTTACTTCTTAAGCCATCTATAACATCTGCGGTATCATCTACCGATAATGTAGTTTGGCTACAATAAAATAAGTTATTTGGATTTTTCACGTTTAGTTTGGCAACATCTTCAGGCGTTTCAACTAAATAAATACCACCTTTAGCGTTATCGTATTGTCCCATGGTGCCTTCAACTTCAGGGTGACCATGATGACCAATTAAAATACACTCGATACCTTTACGACTAGCGCGGGTCACTTCCATATGCACTTTAGTGACCAATGGACATGTTGCATCAAATACTTTTAAATCTCGACGCTTAGCTTCACTGCGTACAGCTTGTGACACGCCATGGGCACTAAAAATAACAATGCTGTCGTCTGGCACTTGGTCCAATTCTTCAACAAACACCGCACCACGTTTTTTTAAACCATCTACCACGTAGCGGTTATGGACAACTTCATGGCGCACATAGATCGGTTTTTCAAAGATATCTAACGCACGTTCAACGATACTAATCGCGCGGTCGACTCCCGCACAAAAACCGCGCGGATTTGCCAATAAAATTTCCATTACCCGTTCACCTCTAAAATATCAACTTCAAAAGTTAAACGTTGACCTGCAAGCGGATGATTAAAATCGATGGTCACAGACTCACCCTGCACTTCACGAACAACTCCTGGTAATTCGGTACCATCAGGTTGAGTAAACGCAATAATAGAACCAATTTTTGCCGGCGTTTCTGGGCCAAACTTACTACGGTCTACATAGTAAATATTATCTGGGTTTGGTTGACCAAAAGCATCTTCAGGCTCAAGTTCAAATGACTTGCTGTCACCAGACGCTAAACCAAATAAGCATTTTTCAAAGTTAGCCGTTAGACTACCATCACCCATCGTTAATTTTGCAGGCTTATTATGCACTTTGGTTGAATCTGCCGCAGAGCCATCCGATAGCTTAATTGAGAAATGAAAAATAACCTCTGATTTTTCACCTATAACTGCTTGGCTCATGCTTTTTGCTCCTTAGGACTTTCGCCAGTAAAGGCATCAAATAATAATAATGCGGCACCAATACAAATCGCACTGTCGGCAATATTGAACGCAGGGAAATTCCAGCTTTCATAATAAAAGTGTAGAAAGTCAATCACATAACCATGGCTGATACGGTCATATAAGTTGCCAATTGCGCCCGCTAATACTAACGAATAAGCACTGCATAAAATTTTATTAGTGGCAGGTAAACGTTTTAGCCACCAGATCAATAATACGCTGATTGAAATAGCGATAACGCTTAAAAACCAACGTTGCCAACCACCCGCTTCACTTAAAAAACTAAAAGCTGCGCCATAGTTATGCACATAGGTTAAATTGAAAAATGGCAATATATCAATTGATTCGCGTAAATTCATGGTTTTAACAACCAGTGTTTTACTGGCAAAGTCTGCTACTAAAAGTAGCAAACTTAACCAAAGCCACACTAAACCACTTTTTTGGGCTAGTTTGCTCACTTCCTACTCCTATGCGAATTGGCGTGTTTCGCCTTCGCCATCTACATTGCTAACACAACGACCACAAATTTCTGGATGCGCAGGATTTGCACCTACATCATCACAGTAATGCCAACAACGTTCGCACTTTTGTGCATCAGTAGCTGATACGCTGATGTATAAGCCTTCAATTTCAGTTGTTTGAGTTGCATCTGGTTGTGTATCAACAGCTGTAACAGTAACGTTAGATGTTAAGAATACAAAGCGAAGCTCATCACCCAAAGCTGCTAATTTAGCTGCAAGCTCTGCATTGGCAAAAATATTCACATTAGCTTGGAGTGTCGCACCGATCACGTCTTCTTTACGTGCACCTTCTAACACACGGTTTACTTCATCACGCACAGTAAGAATCGTTAACCAATCGTCATTACTAAACTGGCCTTCGCCAACCGCTTTTAAGCCATCATACCAAACTGAAGTAAACACATATTGGTCACGTTCACCTGGCAGTGCTTGCCAAATCTCTTGTGCGGTAAAGCTCATGATTGGCGCCATCCAGCGAGTCATAGCTTCGGCAATATGATATAGAGCTGTTTGACATGAACGACGGGCATGACTATCACTTTTCGCTGTGTATTGACGGTCTTTGATCACATCTAAATAGAATGAACCAAGCTCACCAGTACAGAAATTCATTAGCTTTTGCGTTACTTGGAGCATTTGGTAACTTTCGTAAGCCGCCAAAATTTCATCTTGTAATTGCGCCGCACGGCCAACAATCCAACGATCAAGTTCAACCATGTCATCAATAGCTACTTGGTCAGTTTTAGGATCAAAACCACTTAAGTTAGCGAGTAAGTAACGGCTAGTGTTACGAATACGACGGTAGCGATCCGCAGAACGGTTGAAGATTTCATCTGATACGGTCATTTCTGCAGTGTAATCAGTTGAAGCAACCCACAAGCGTAAAATATCTGCACCGAGTTTATTCATCACATTCTGTGGTGAAATAACGTTACCTAGCGATTTTGACATCTTACGGCCGTTTTCATCAACAGTGAAACCGTGAGTTAGCACTTGACGATATGGTGCATGACCATTAATTGCCACTGACGTCATCATTGATGACATAAACCAACCGCGGTGTTGATCTGAGCCTTCTAAGTATAAATCAGCTGGACCAACTAAATCTTCGCGAGCATCAACCACACAGGCGTGCGTTACACCAGAATCAAACCATACATCTAATGTATCTTGCACTTTCATGTATTGCTGAGCATCAGCTTCACCAAGTAAAGTTGCAGGCTCTAAGTCATACCATGCTTGAATACCGGATTTTTCAACCAGCAGGGCTGCTTTTTCAATCAAAGCTTGAGTATCAGGATGAAGAGCACCGGTGTCTTTATCAACAAACAGTGCAATTGGAACACCCCAGGTACGTTGACGCGAAATACACCAATCCGGGCGACCTTCAACCATGTTTGCTATGCGGCTTTCGCCCCATTCTGGCAACCACTGAGTGTTTTTAATCTCTTTTAATGAATCTTGGCGCAAATTAGCTTGATCCATACTAATGAACCACTGCGGCGTTGCACGGAAAATAATTGGCGTTTTATGACGCCAGCAATGCGGGTAACTGTGCGTTAAGGCATGGTGATGCATAAGCGCATTACGCTCAGTCAGCACATCAACTACACTCGCATTGGCTTTGAATACATGTTGACCTGCAAAAAGCTCAGTGTCAGGTAAATAAACACCATTTGCACCAACCGGGTTAGCCACCTCTAAGCCGTATTGTAGACCTGCCACGAAATCTTCTTGACCGTGGCCAGGTGCTGTATGCACGATACCCGTACCAGAATCAGTAGTAACATGATCGGCCACAATCACTGGTACATTAAAATCATAAAATGGATGCGCCACTTGTAAATTTTCAAGTGCTGAACCCGTTACATAACCTAATACGTGAAAGTGCTTAAAGCCGTAGCGATCCATTGCATCTTTAACTAGCTCTGACCCTATAATCAAACGCTGCTGCGCGCCTTCATCATCAACTTGCACTAAGGCATATTCTAGTTCAGCATGTACGGCAACCGCACGGTTAGCTGGCAGTGTCCATGGTGTAGTTGTCCAGATCACTGTACTGACTGTACCTTTACCTTCATGATCGGCTTTTAAATCAAAGGCACTAACAACGGCCGCTTGATCAACAAACTCAAAACGCACATCAATCGCTGGTGATTGCTTATCTTGATATTCAACCTCAGCCTCGGCCAAAGCAGAACCACAATCAGTACACCAATGCACAGGCTTTGCGCCTTTGTGTAAATGGCCTTTTTCGATGATACGTCCAAGCACACGAATTGCGTTTGCTTCGAAGTCAAAATTCATGGTTAAGTAAGGCTTATCCCAATCAGCAAATACGCCTAAACGTTTAAAATCAACTTTTTGGCCTTCAACTTGTTTTTTAGCGTATTCACGACATTTCTCACGGAATTCTGCAGCCGTGACTTTCACGCCTGGCTTACCCACTTTTTTCTCTACCATTAATTCAATCGGTAGACCATGGCAATCCCAACCAGGTACGTAAGGCGCATCAAAATCAGATAAGGTTTTTGATTTAACAATAATATCTTTTAGAATTTTATTTACTGAATGACCTAAATGGATATCGCCGTTCGCATACGGAGGGCCGTCATGCAAAATAAAGGTTTTTTTACCTTTCTTAGCGTTGCGAATTTGACCGTACAGGTCGTCTTCATACCATGTCTTAAGCATTTTTGGCTCACGTTGTGCCAAATTGCCGCGCATTGGAAACGTCGTTTCCGGTAAATTCAAAGTATGCTTGTAGTCGCTCATTAATCCTAGTTTCCGTATCGGCTACCTAATTTAAACCAAAACACTGTTTAGCGGCAGCAACATCAGTTGCTATTTGTGCCGTCAATTGTGTTAATGTCTCGAATTTTTTCTCATCGCGAAGCTTTTTAATTAACTCCACGTGCATAAACTGTCCATAAATATCTTGCGCAAAGTCGAACAGATGAACTTCTAATAATGCGCGTGTTCCATTAAATGTGGGTTTGTTGCCAATATTTGCAACCCCATACACTGTTTTATCGTTTAACGTTACTTGTACCGCAAACACCCCATTTACAGGGCATACTTGCCGCTTTAACGCAATATTTGCAGTTCTAAAACCTAATTCACGACCGCGTTTCCAGCCATGGATCACTCGCCCTGATATTGCGTAATCATGACCTAGCATCGCTTTGGCTTGCGCTAACTGACCTTCAGCTAATGCTTGGCGGATCAAGGTGCTGCTTACTCTAGCATTTAATTGCCGAAAACTCGCGGTGCTTTTTACATCCATATGAGCCGCGAGGCCCATTTTTTTTAGTAAATTAAAGTCACCTTGGCGTCTTTTACCAAAGCGAAAATCATCACCTACGGTTAGCGCTTTGACACCCAACTTGTTGATCAGTATTTCTGTCACAAATTGCTCAGCTTGCATATTGGCAAATTGCTGATTAAAACTAATACAAATTACCCGTTCAACGCCTAACTTTGCTAACAGACCTAGCTTATCGCGTAACCGCGTTAATCGAGCTGGCGCATTATCTCTGGCAAAAAACTCTTGTGGCTGAGGCTCAAATAACATTACCGTACTCGGTAAGTTATATTTTTTAGCGTCATTGAGTAATCCATTGAGTACTTCACCATGACCTAAGTGCACACCATCAAAATTACCAATGGTCAACACACAACCATAATGCTGTGTGCGAATATTGTGGATACCTCTAATTAACTCCATGCCACCTAATGCCTTTGTAAGCGTTATGTACCGAGTAAAATTTCACTTGGGTTACAGAATCACCGATTATACCCAAACCACCTCAAGATGCGAGTTTCAGTTGATTTTTTTAGTCTGATTGAGCACTAACAACGTTTTTTATGGTATTTAGTCTTACCCCGAGTAAAAACAACACTAAAAAGTACACCCCCCCTGCCAGAGCGAGTAAACCTATCAATAAAACAACTTGCTCACTAAAATGCCACTGACGCCATAAAAACTGTGTCGCAGCGTACCAAACTACAGCCCCCATCAATAAGGCGGCGAGCAAACATTTGCAGGTAAACAATAAACTAAAACGCGAAAACTGATAAACCTGCTCTTTGCTTAATTGACGATAAAGCAGGTACGCATTACAACTGGCCGACATTGAAGTCGCAAGCGCCAATCCTAAGTAACCTATAAACGGTGCTAACATAATATTAAAGACCATGTTCAACACCAGCGTAATAATGCCAATACGCACCGGAGTTTTAGTGTCTTGACGTGCATAAAATCCCGGCGCTAAAACTTTGATCAACATAAAACTGACAAGCCCAACAGAGTAAGCCATCACCCCTAAACTCACGGCCTGAACATGATCGACATCACCTTGACTAAACGCGCCATGATCAAATAATACAGAGATGATTAACGGGCTAATGATCATCAAACCAATCATCGCAGGTAAGCCTAAAAAGATCACAAACCGCACTCCCCAGTCTAAGGTGTGCTGAAAATCGCTGCTTTTTTCGCTGCTATGTAATTTAGATAGCGCAGGTAAAATAACCGTCGCGATGCCAATGCCAAATAACCCCAGTGGAAATTCGATTAGGCGGTCAGAATAATATAACCAAGCAATTGACCCTGTCATTAGCAATGACGCTATCATGGTATCAAGCAGTAGATTAATTTGACTAATAGATACCCCAAACAACGCCGGTAACATTAACTTACGGACTTTTTTTACATTTTCGTCCTGCCAGGCCCAACGTGGTTTACTGAGCATTTTCGCTCGGTACAGAAACGGCAATTGAAACAATAACTGCACCACTCCACCGACAAACACACCAATAGCTAGCGAATAAGCACCAACCGAGAATTTATCGTGTAATAAGATTGCACAGGCAATAATCGAAATATTCAACAGCACTGGCGTAAAGGCCGCAACAGCAAAACGATTATAAACATTCATCACCGCGCCACTTAGTGCAACAAGACTTACAAAAAATAAATAGGGGAACGTTAGCTTAAGTAAGCTACTGGCTAATACAAATTTTTCACCGTCTGGGCCACCTTGCCACCACTCAATAAACCACCCAGTACCAAATAGTGCTGCAATAATTGGCGATGCAATTACACCGATAATAGTTACAACCAGTAAAATAGTACCAAGTGTGCCAGCGGCTTGAGCAACAAACAGCCTGACTTTGTCGTCTCCTTGTTGCTGTTTGATTTCCGACAAAACTGGCACAAATGCTTGCGCAAATGCCCCTTCAGCAAATAAGCGGCGCAAAAAGTTGGGAATACGATTAGCGAATAAAAAAACGTCGGCGGCAGCACCTGCGCCAAGTAAATTTGCGACAACAGCATCTCGCACTAATCCTAAAACACGCGATATCATTGTCATTGCACTTACAATCATACCGGAACGAAATAATCCTTTTGCCACACTAAACCTGCTTTAAAACCAACGATAAAACCAATTATGCCACAGTCTTTTTTATAAATCGCTCTAAAGCACTAGGCTGAACTCACCGCCTTTGTTACAATAGCGGTATTAACTGTGCTAGAGCGGCAAATTGATGTTCGTTATATAGGAGCAGTTTTTCTTGGTATGTCAAATTTTTATTGACATTCACGATTAAAAAAGGCATATTCCACGGCCTTTAAATTAAGCTTATTTTAAGATTGTTAGGAGCAAACCTTGGCTAACATCAAGTCTGCAAAAAAACGCGCTATCACTAGCGAAAAAAACCGTCAGCATAACGCAAGCCGTCGTTCAATGATGCGTACATACTTCAAAAAAGTAGTTGTTGCTATTGAAGCGGGCGACAAGGAAGCTGCACAGCAAGCTTTCGCAGTTGCTACACCTATTTTAGACCGTTATGCAACTAAAGGTCTAATTCACAAAAACAAAGCAGCTCGTCATAAGAGCCGCATAGCAGCTAAGATCAAAGCGCTATAATTTGTTTTTGCTAGAATATAAAAAACCGGTCTTGACCGGTTTTTTTATATCTATCATTTAACGCTTAAAATTATTTAAACACTGTTGTTGCGTTAAACAACGTCTAATTCTGGATAAAACTTTTTCAACATTGCCGCTATTTTCTTCGGTGTAAATGGTTTTACCACAAATCCTTTAGCCCCTTTATCGATTGCATCTTTAACATTCTCAACCGTTGAGTGAGCCGATACCATAACGACATTAGTTTGTGGGTTTATTTCATTGATCTGCGCGATAATCTCTTTACCATCACCGTCTGGCAACTCAATATCTAAAAAAATAATATTATAATCGGCCGCTTGGCAAGCACTTATACATTGCGCAGCTGTCGACGCTTCTCTAACATTTTCAATACCTAAGTGCATTAATGTTTGATGGAGAAAGCTGCGCACTGTTCCCACATCATCCACTATTAAAATTGAAAGCTGCGTATTCATTGTTGATCCCCGTAGGTTATGAACTAGGTTTAAGTTATTATGCTTAATAACTTTTCTAATTTAATAATCTCATTATAGAGAGCTCTGCTTAAAAGGCCAGATTTGCTTTATGTCAAATAATATAAAAAAACAATCCTTGCTAGGAAAAACGCCTCAACGAAAAAAACCAACGGCACCAACTAACAAGCGAAAAGCGCCTGCTCAGGCAAACGTCACGCAAGCACAAACACAAACTGCTAGTAGTGAATTAACTGAAACAAAAAAAAGCCGCACAGGCATTATTGTAGCGGGTGTTATTGTGTTTGCTATTTTAGTTATCCCCAAACCACAGTTATTAACCTATGAAAAATTAGGATTAGTAACGCAAAGTGTATATTGGCCGGGACTGTTTGGTTATGGCGCCATGTTATTTGACTCAAATTTGCAGCCAAATGCCGATTTAGCGCGTAATAGCCTTTATTTATGTCAAAACAATAAGCAACCAGATACTTGTCAAAAATATCGAGTAACCGAACAAGCCGGCTTTTTTTCTGCATTACAAAAATTAATTTTGGATTAAAAAAACTAATCTGAAAATATAAAATTACTTGGTTGAAAGGTGCGCAAAATATCAACATAATGGCGCTCCTTTTTTCAACACTTGAACAACGATACAACCATGCTAAACGAGCTAGATTGGCTTTTAAATATTATCCTGTTAGCCCTAGGATTAGGGGCGTTTTTTATCAATCAATTAACAATACTGCGTGTAGCGGCGATCAGCGCCTGTGCTTTACTGTTTTTGTCATTTAGCTTGGATTTAATGTCGTCGAGTGTTATTTCAAACATGAGTTTAGTGTTGATAAACACGTTTTACTTGTTCAAGGTTTATACCTTTGGGCAATTAAATGTGCCGCAAAATTAATATCTCTCCCTAGATAATTTTATGTACCCTACCGGGCTTTGCTCGGTAGGGTATTTTTTTGCGCGAATAGAACTTGGGCAGCAAAATGAACTAAGTTAAAATCATCGGCGTATTATGCTACTTTGGGTATCACTATGCCTTTAACTGACTCTGATTTATTTTTAACGTCTATGGAAGACGTTGCTCGCCTAGATCACGATACGATCGAACCATCACAACACTTAACTGGCCCCTCTTTAGCCCAGCAACAAAAACGCAAAGCCGCAGAATTAAATTTAAACATCGATGAAAATTATCTACGTAGTGAATTAGTCGAGCTATTAGAGCCTAATGCACTATTGAGTTATAAAAATGCGGGAGTGCAAGATGCTGTATTTAAAAATCTTCGATTAGCTAAGTATCAGCTTGATGCGACACTTGACTTACATGGCCAAACACTAAAAAACGCACGCCAAGCCTTATTTGAATTTATAACTGATTGCCAAAAAAGTAATATTCGTGTGGTAGTGATCCGCCACGGCACTGGTATCAAAAACAAAAAGACCCCTGGGGTGTTAAAAAGTTATACCAATAAATGGCTACAAGAAATTGACTGCGTATTAGCCTTTCATAGTGCACTTAGGCATCATGGTGGCAGTGGTGCAAGCTATGTGTTAATTAAAAAAAGTGATGAGAAGAAGAGTGAGAACCGGGAGCGTCATAGTAAACGCTAACCCGGCTTCGTTATCAATTGTTGGTTCTATTTATTCTGTTTGGCTTTGTAAAACGGGGGCTTGTTCGCTTGCATTAGCTTGATTAAACCATGCAGACACACCCATTAAGACCACTGAAATAACGATAATACTAAATTTAACGCCTGTTTGATGCTGTTTCATTGTACACCTTATTATTATTGTTAGTGTTTTTTGAGTTAACTAGACTAACTAAAATTACAGATGTTAACAAGATGTACTACGCTATTGTCGCTGAACTTTTAATAACCTTTTGTTCTATCAACCTGATTATTTAATTTAAGGCCTGTTTTCATACGTTGTACATTATTAGCAATCTGCTGCGTTACAGTTTCCAGATCAGACAATGCCGCGCAATGGGGAGTCATTGTAACCGCTGAATGATGCCAAAAAGGATGCTCTGCAGCTAATGGCTCTTGTGCAAAAACATCCAATGTTGCTCCTCTTATAATTTGATTATCTAATGCCCAAAGTAAATCGTCTGCAACGACGTGCTGGCCTCGCGCTACATTGATGAGCACGGCATGACTTGGTAGCTGCATTAATAAGTTGCGATTAATAAAGCCCTTCGTTTGCGTGGTTAGTGGTAATAAACACACGAGATAATCAGCCTGTGCTAACAAACTTGGTAACTCACTTACTTGATGAATACAATTTACTTCGGGTATATTTTTAGGGCTTTGTGAAAATGCACTTACGGTAAAATTATTAGCCAGTAAACGTTTAGCGCAGCTTTGTCCTAACTCACCAAAACCTAAAATCACAACATGATTATGACTATAAGCGCGTTTTGGCAGCCATTGTCGTTGTTGTTGCTTAATCACATAGTCTTTAAGCCTTAACTTATGCGCTAAGATATGGGTAAGCACATACTCTGCCATATCATGAGCTAAATTTTCATCAACGATGCGTGTCACAACGACATTGTCAGGGAGTAAGTTTAAATCAATGCTATCGACCCCTGCGCCAAATGAAGAAACTACTTTTAAATTTGGTAGTTGTGCCCACATATCTGCAGGTGCCAGCCAAGCAAGCACAAATTCAACATCCTCTAAGTTATCACAATCTGGCCACTGTGAAATTTTTACACCTGGTAATTTAGTCGCTAACGCAGTAATAATTTTACTGCAATCACGTCCACTAATCGCAACGAGTACGCTCATGTTATGCCTATAGAGTTGTTGATTTGCAAAGAGTATAACCTTTGTTAAAACATTTAATCTAATCGAATTACTGCTCGGCTCTTTAAAAAGTCACACAACTGCAACTTAATTGTCATGGCAAGCTTTTACTCTGGCGATATATTGATCACCATATGCAAACGAGGTAATTATGATCAGTGTTGATAAAGTAATCGCAGCAAATCTACCACAATTAGAAAACTCACCTAAAGTAAAAAGTTTAGTTAAAAAAGGGTTAGGTTATTTGCTTCACGAACAAGAATTTGTTGCATTTGGTGATGCCTACCCGCACTTACAAGGCATTGAGTTTGTTGAGCAAGTGTTGGATGAACTAGATTTTGATACTCGCTACAAGCCAAAGCAGATTGAGAATATTCCTAGTGAGGGTAAGTTAGTTATTGTTGCTAACCACCCTATTGGCTCTTTAGATGCACTGGCATTAATTAAAGTATTATCAAGTGTTCGTAAGGATTTAAAGGTCGTTGCCAATCGCATGTTAATGTCAGTTACGCCAATGCACTCATTATTACTGCCGGTCGATAATTTATCGGGTGACAGTAAAAAGCAAGAACTCAATAATATCCACCAGCACCTTAAAGAAGCTGGGGCCATTCTCATTTTCCCAGCAGGTGAAGTGTCGCGTTTAAGCCCTACCGGAATTAAAGATTGCAAGTGGAATAGTGGTTTTTTACGGATCGCAAAAAAAGCCAATGCGCCAATTTTACCGATTTTTATTAAAGCCAAAAATAGCCCACTTTTTTATGGCACATCGATGATTTACAAGCCTTTAGCGAGTTTATTACTGGTTAAAGAAATGTTTAAACAACGACAAAAATCATTAGAGTTTGAAATTGGCGCATCGATACCTCCAGAGTCTTATTTAATTGAAAACCTTAAAGACAAAGAAGTAGTCAATCTGATCCGTAAGCAGCTTTATGCACTTACCTCAAAGAAAACCTTACCGCTTAAAACACAAGCACCCATCGCCTCCTCAGAATGCCGCAAGGAACTAAAAAAAGCCATCGAACAGTGTGAGCTATTAGGCACAACTCAAGACGGCATGCAGATATACCTTTATCAATATCAAGGCAGCTCAGCGATTTTCAGAGAGCTTGGCCGGTTACGAGAGATTTCGTTTCGCACTGTTGGTGAAGGCAGTGGTAAGCGTCGTGATATTGATAAGTACGATATGGATTATCAGCACTTGGTTTTATGGGACGGCTCACAACTTGAATTGGTTGGCGCATACCGACTTGCTTGTGCTCAAGCTATTATTGATAAACACGGCCGCAAAGGTTTATATACTGATAGCTTATTTTCTTACAGTGATGCAATGACTCCTTACTTTGCTGCAGGTATTGAACTGGGTCGCAGCTTTGTACAACCTAAATACTGGGGCCGTAAAAGTCTTGATTATTTATGGTATGGGATTGGCGCGTTTGTGAAAAATTATCCTCAGTATCGCTACCTCTATGGCGCAGTCAGTGTCTCTAACGCGTTGCCAGAACCAGCCAAAGCCATGTTAGTTCATTATTATCAGCATTATTACGGCGCTAAGCAGGTTATAGCTACACCTAATAATGAGTTCAAACTCACAGAGCAGCAACTCATACAGTGCGCAAATCTATTTAGCGGTGATGATGTCAAAGAAGACTTTGTTGAGCTCAAACATGTGCTCGCAAACATGGGTGCCCAAGTCCCCACTTTATTTAAACAATACACCGAACTATGTGAGCCTGGCGGCGTACAGTTTTTAAGTTTTAGTGTTGACCCTGATTTCAATAATTGTATTGATGGCTTAGTGCTTGTTGATCTTGAAAAAGTAAAAGAAGGCAAAGCAAAAAGATATTTAGGAAAGAACTAAGAACGCAAAGGTGTATAAAATAACAGCGACCAGCCATCTAGCTTATTTACTATACCCAAGCCACCTCAAGATGCAGGATTCAGCGTTTCACAGGGGCTTAATATCAAGGCGTTACTTTGCAAGAATGGCAATCCCTTTTAAGAAGTAACAACGATGAGAGTAAGTTCCTGTGAAACGCCCAACGGGTTGGTTTAAAAGCGATTTATACTGCGTTATTGATTTTAACAATAGAACCACTATTACTTGCAATCAATGCCTTGCCTAAATCGCTTTTAATTCCAACTGAAACTCGCATCTTGATGTGGTTTGGGTATATATCCGTAACGTGAATTTGCGTTCGCTGTATGCTATCAAAAGTAGTTTTTATGTGCAGATATGATAAAGTGGTTGTACACAAATTGTTGACAGAACAGCTATGAAAAGGTCCCTGCTATTTTTATCTTTTATCATTATTTTTTCGGTAGTTAGCATTCAATTATTGGTGATACCTCATTTTGAAAGTAACGTCAGGTACCCTACTGAAAAATGGGCTTTAGAGTTTTTAACATCAGGCTCTACGGATCTTCTTGCACAACAATTACAATCCATACCTAAACACCAGAGAATGGCCTACTTACAAACCATACAA
The DNA here is from genome assembly GCF_014164125.1 of Pseudoalteromonas sp. SG44-8. Taxonomy (NCBI): domain Bacteria; kingdom Pseudomonadati; phylum Pseudomonadota; class Gammaproteobacteria; order Alteromonadales; family Pseudoalteromonadaceae; genus Pseudoalteromonas; species Pseudoalteromonas sp. SG44-8. Next base: position 80,576 of record NZ_JACJEQ010000003.1, read on the forward strand.
GCTAATTTTGGCTTTGAACTTACTTTACAAGACTATCAACAAAGTGATTTTTCAAGTGAGCAACAATCTTGGCTCGCAGAGGATAAAATTTGGGGTGATCCGCAAACAGATTTAGCATATCGGAAAATAGATGACGAACAGCTATTAGTAATTGTAAAACCCAATACGGTTCCTAAGCATCTGATCAACGAAGCGCAACGTTGGATGATGGGCTCTTTTTACCTACTGAATAATATGCTGATGCAACACCCACAGCAGAGCTGGCCGTCGATAATTGATTCGCTCAGTGATGATTTTACATATCCCGTTGCACTGATGACATTGAGTGAGTTAACTTACACAGAGCAACAAATAGCCCAATTAAAAACAGGAGCTATTGTGACCATATCAACTGCGGATTCTGATTTTATTGGCTATCCCGCCGACATTGCCGTACAGCGCATCAAAAATAGCGATAAAGTAATTGTACTTGGCCCTTTTAGCCCTCAACTAAAGGGCAAAGTGGTGTACATGTTAAGTATCTTTTATTTTATATTCGGCTTTTTTCTGCTTATACCAATTATAATATGGTTAATTCCTGGCTGGCGCTCTATGTTATCGCTCAATAAAGTGGCGATATTACTTGGACAAGGTAAATTTGATGCTCGCGCTAAGCTAATTCGTTTTAGCCATCTAAACCACTTGTCCAAAACGTTTAATACCATGGCCGAAAAAATACAACGCCTTATCTCTTCTCATAAAACTCTGATCAATGCTGTATCACATGAATTGCGAACTCCCATCGCACGCATTGAATTCAATGTTGAATTACTTAGAAATAGTACAACCAATGACTATCAACTAGGGCAACTAGAGCGGATTGAATTATCTTTGAATGAACTAAATTCATTAGTGTCAGAAATGCTTACACATGCTCGATTTGAGCGCGAAATACCCACTCTTACATTTGCAACCGTTGAACTTAATCATTGGATAAAACAAGAGTTAATCTGTTGGCAAGAAGCCAACCCTGATACTGAGATTGTTTTACTTGAACAAGGCGTTTGCCATGCAATGATTGATAAGTTTTATATGAGCCGTGCATTAAGTAATTTAATGCGCAATGCCATAGTGTATGGAAGAAACCATATTCAAGTAAGCTATGAACAAACCGCAAAAGGCTGGCTGATTTGTGTTGCTGATAACGGTGATGGTATTCCTTTACCCTGTGCTGAGAAGGTATTTGAACCATTCTATCGAGAAGATCAAAGTCGTAATTTGCAAGTCGGTGGAACCGGACTAGGCCTTGCAATCGTTAAACAAATTTTAGGCTGGCATGAAGGAACCGCGAGTGTTGAGCCATCCAGTTTAGGTGGTGCATGTTTCATACTAAATTGGCCAGCCAAACGCACACATCGATAATCCACATAGAGAACAAGAAATGAAAACAAAGATTTTAGTGGTAGAAGATGATTTACCGCTTGCTGAGTCAATTCAAGAGTATTTAACGATTGAAGGCTATCAGGTTGAAATAGAATCAAATGGCGAGCATGCGGTCTCCCGTATTCTTCAGTGGCAGCCAGCTCTGGTGCTGCTTGACGTTATGTTACCGAACAAGGATGGCTTAACGGTATGCCGCGAAGTAAGGCAGTCATACAGCGGCTATATTTTGATGTTTACTGCACGAGAAGAAGAAATTGATCAGGTTGTAGGGCTTGAAATTGGTGCCGACGATTATTTACTAAAGCCGGTGAAACCTCGCTTACTACTGGCAAAAATTAAAGCTTTTTTAAGACGTGGACATCCCACAGATCCACTCGCCATAAAGCCACAAACGAAAGAGTCTATAACGTTTGGGCAATTAATCATTAATACGCACAACCGAACTGTCTCTTTAGCAACGCAACATATCCAGCTCACAGACGGCGAATATGACCTACTGCTACTGCTTGCTAAAAATGCAGGAGTTATTCTGTCACGTAGTGACATTGTTGAAAAAATAAAAGGTTATCACTATGATGGAATTGAACGTGGTGTTGATAATCATATTAGCCAGTTACGCAAGAAGCTCGGTGATAATGCGCGTAACCCAATAAAAATTAAGACTATCCGTTCCAAAGGCTACTTATTTGTAGTTAGTGCGTGGTAGTTCTAGGTGGATATGGCGCTATATCTCCAACATGGGAGTAGCGCCTTTTAAAGACTTGAACTGTGGATAATACATCTATCTCAGCAACTATTTCACACTAACCAGAGGAGTTTTAATCTAAAGTTATTCTTCAGCCATTACTCGTTTACCATTACTATCGACAACTAATAAATATGAAGCGCCAAAATTACCCGCACATAAATCGATAGCCTGATTGGCAACTTTTAGGCCATTAGCACAATTACTCACCGCTAAGAACGCTGTGACACTGCCCTTTTTTGTAGTTAATACTTTTTTATCATCAATTGACACATCATACTCGCCGTTGGCAAATAAACGCACATTAAATACATCTGCAGTATTGTTTTGTTTTTTATCAATGACAGACAAAGCCCGCTTACCTGAAGATTGCCAAGCAATTACCCATAAATCGTCGTTATTACTCAAGGTTGTATTTATGCGTTCCTCTTTATTCGCATTGATACTATCTTTAACTCCCAAGTTAATCATGTTATTGATTACTTTATAACTGTAGTTATAGCGACTACCCACAGCATTGGCCTCTACATCGCCCGCAGCGATATTATCACTATCGAATAAACCACTGTAGCCGGTGCTAATACTCCTTTTTTTGACATGAAAGTCAGCCATATAATCCAATGAATTTATGAAAGACATATTTGCTTGATGGGTTAATTTATCATCTAATTCATCCGTGCTTTCACCACATCCACTTAAAGCAGCTGCCACACCAAACAACAGTGCAATACTAAATCCTTTATTACTGGTGCTCATAACAATCTCCATAATGTTTAATTTTATCAACGCTAAAAACCGCACTAAACGCTGTTATTACTTTAATAATTTTTTATTAATCAATTACTAAGTATTTTATTTCGAATAGCGAAATTTACTGAAAAAATGTTAGCATATCCTTTACGAGACATCTCTCAGCGCTTGTCGGACATTGTCAGAAATTGTCTGTTTATAATGAACAGTTTAATGATGGCCTTGCGTTATAGTCAGCTGATACGGCTAAATACCTGCTCTAAAAGCTGTGTATATATTTTCTCAATTTTTAGTAAGTCATTAATAGGCACATGCTCGTTAACTTGGTGGATGGTATTATTTCGTACCCCGCATTCAATCACTTGGGTGTAATCATTGGCAAAAAACCGCCCATCAGAAGTTCCGCCACTGGTACTTAATAAAGGATAACTGCCTGTCACATTAAAAATAGCTTGTTCAACTTGAGTCAATAAACAGCGACGCGTTTGATGACTCGTATAAAAAGGCTCACACGGACGCTCCCATTCCACACTCAGCAAAGCTTGTAAATCGTCTAACGCGAATTGAATCTCATTTTTTATATCACTGCTTTTATAACCATGGCTATAACGAATATTAAATGTCATTTCACATCGTGCTGGCACCATGTTATCGACAACATTAGCAATATTAATCCCGGTTATTTGCAAGCTCGTATGTGAACTTGGCTCGTCACGCTGCCAAGTTATGCTAGTCAAGCGCTTGATTACTTCTGCACTAAGATGAGCTGCATTGATGGTGTTTTCTGGATAAGCAACATGCCCTGCTTTGCCGTTGATCACTAACCGCGCAGACAGTGCACCTCGACGGCCATTTTTGATTGTATCACCAACATGCAAATGACTGGTTGGCTCGCCGACAATGCAGCCGTCAAGTTGGATGCCCTGTTGCGCTAAACGCTCGGCAATCAGTAGTGAACCATATTCCGCTTCCCCTTCTTCATCAGAGGTGATCAACCAGTAAAAAGTACCTTTTTTTGCAGCTACGTTAGCCAGTAATGCACGACTGGCACATAACATGGCGGCAACGCCCCCTTTCATATCAGCAGCGCCTCGGCCATAAATCGCGCCATCAATAATATCACCTGAAAATGGTTCTGCTCGCCACGCTCCTCCAGATGCGGGGACCACATCAATATGCCCCGAAAAAGCATAGCGTGGCCCATCACCAAAGCTTACTTTAGCTATTAAGTTAGTAACATTATTAAAGGTAAACTGTTCACAGTTAAAGCCAAGGTCTGTTAACTGCTTTGCTAACCAGTCTATTGCCCCGGCTTGCTGTGGCGTAACAGATTTAAATTGGATCAGCTTTTGAAGGTAACTGACCACAGTATCAGTGTGGATTGCATCATTCGTGGTGTGAGATTGGATAGCTAAAGTCATAATTAACACCCTTATTAAGAGAGAGTGTATTCATTACAACCTGAATTTATGACCGCTTTATGAAACACGGATTATACTAATCGTTTTAAGTTACTGACCATTTATAGCGACAGAAAAATACAGTGATAACAAGGCATAGATTTTGACATGTAGTTGTTCTCGGCAATTGCTCCTGCATTGCTCTACCTCTTGCATCCATGCAGTCGTACATGAAAAATTACTAACGCAGTTAGCGCTTTATTTAGCGCGCTAGAATGGTTAAATATTTAAGTCGATTGGTATTAGTGTGCACCTTCTTCGATGAATGCTTCTTGGCTGACTTTAGCGATATCTTTATCATCTTTGGTCAATTTTGTTTGTTGCCAACGACCACGACAAAACCACAAATACGATAGCGATGCGACGATCACATTGGTGACAGCAAACGAGTACCAAATGCCGTGATCGCCCAGATGTGTGTGTTTTGACAAAATATACGCCACCGGAAACTGTACTACGCATTGAGAAAACAGCGCCAACAACATCGCATTAAGCATGTTCCCTGATGCTCTAAATGCAGCCACCACACATAATTGCACGCCTATTCCGCCCCAAGTTAAGCACATAACACGAATAAACTGTGCGCCTTTGGCTATCACACCTTGATCATCGGGGATAAAAAATGCCACTAAGTAAGGTGCAAATATAAATGCAATCGCCCCAATAAAAGACAAACCACATAATCCCCAAAGTACCGCCAACTTAGTAATTTGCGATGCTCGTTGCGGGTTACCTGCGCCCATATTCTGTCCAACTAAGGTCGACACAGCCATCGAGAGTCCCATAGCCGGGATCATCACCATCTGTAATATATTTGAACCAACACCATAAGAAGCAATGGTTTGAGTGCCAAAACTAGCCACTAAAAAAGACATGATAATCAAACCAAATGCACGCGCTGACAACTCCACAGAGCCTGGTGCACCTAAATAAAACGCTTGTTTGATATAACTGTAATCAGGAATGAAACTTGATAATTTTAGCTTAATACCATGGCGACCACGCATAAAAATAACAATGCCAGCAATGGCTGCCAAACTTTGTGTCACCAATGTAGCCAGCGCTGCCCCCATCACCCCAAGACCTGTAAAGCTGCCATAACCAAAAATAAATAATGGATCGAGTACAAAGTTTAGCAACACGGTTACGGAAACAATGATCAGTGGCACCTTGGTTTGGCCAATACCCCGCATTAAGGCTTGAAACATGGCATAAATAAATACAAATACCACACCCACAAATGACACATGCATAAATTTTAAAGCATCGTTATAAACGGCATCTTCAACACCCAGTAAATGTAAAAAGTAAGGAGATAGCAAATAACCGATAATTCCTAAACAAATGGCCGTCACAGTCACCATTAACACTGTTTGTGCGGCCACATGGTTTACTTTATCTTGCTGGCCAGCCCCCATATATTGCGCTGACAAAATAGCCCCCGCCATCGCAAGTCCAGAGCCAATCGCAATCACTAAAAAAGTCACTGGCATACTTACTGACACCGCTGCAACTTGTGCCGCCCCTAGACGACCAACCCAGAACGCATCGGTTAATTGATAGGCAGATTGTAAAATATTGATAAGAATAATAGGAACTGCAAGTTTTAACAGTGCTTTGCTAATAGAGCCAGACAGAAAAAGATGGTTGGTTTCGTTCATTGTATACCCTTGCTTTAAGCAGCAATTATAACTTATTTTCCTGACCTATTGATGAATAGCAATAAAAAAGAGTGCACTGTCAATCGATTTTAAACGTCAATTAAGTAAACCTTAATCTAAATCAAACAAACGCTGCGCCGTTTTATACCCTGTTATAAAGCTTGATCTAGAACAGTTTTTTATTTTTTTTTTAGCTGATAATAACGCCAATTCAAAAAGTAGTTCTCGGAGAACAGCATGAAAAAACAACTTAGCGCAGCGTTACTCACCTCACTTTTAATCGCATCTCCTTTCGCCAGTGCAAACTTAAGCGTTAATGTCGGTGCTATTAATGTTAACCCTGACAATAGCAGCTCAGCGATCAATGAAGATCCAAGTTTAGGCTTAAAAGGTAGCTCGGATACACAACTGGGTATTACAGTTGACTATGCATTTAACGATCAGTGGGTTCTAGAATTGGTTGCTGCAACACCCTTTTCTCATGAAGTTAATGGCACCGGTGGTTTAGCTGGCAATAAAATAGCTGATATTAAGCAATTACCGCCGTCACTAATCGCTCAGTACCACTTTTTAGAAAGTACTTCAGCATTTCGCCCATTCGTTGGTGTAGGTATTAACTACACAGTGTTTTTTGATGAGCAACCTTCTACAGCGCTAAAAACAGTACTGGGCACCAACGACGTTGAAGTAAAGCTTGATAACTCATTTGGTTTTGTAGCTCAAGCAGGCTTTAACTATATGCTAGATCAAAACTGGGGCGTACATGCGATGGTATCAATCATGGATATTGAAACCGATGCAACTGTTTATGCCGATGGTAAACAAGCTCTTACTTCAACAGTAAAAATTGATCCTGTAGTTGCCATGTTAGGGGTTAAATACGCTTTTTAAACATACTCTAAAAAGGCCTAACGACCTTTTATCAGTGTATGTAAATTCAACTGGGAAGATTTGTTATTTTTTTCTGCTCTAACATTTCTTTCCAGTGCATAATTTCCGCAGGTAATATAGGCACAATACCATCAAAGTTTACCGCCTCTAGCATTTCTTCTAAGCTGACGACACCTCGCTTGCGCTTAAACACACCTCTTACATAGGCGATCGCATGCAAGCCACGCTCGGAATGAAATTTTTGCTCAATATAAAAATACTTATGATCCCAACCAACTAAGCGCGTGCTAATGGTATATCGTTGCATTGGCTTAATATCACGAATATAAGTGATGGCCGTGGCGTTAACGATAGGAAACCAACGTTTTTTCATAATCGTTTCAAGCAAGCCAACTCGCTCAGTCATCCAAGTGCGAGCTAAATCCATCATTGCTAAATAACGAGAGTTAGTAAGATGTAAATTAATATCACAATCACTTGGCAGCGCTTTGTAATCTATATCCACAGTGTCTAACAATGATTGATAATCACGGTTACGTTTGATTTTAAAAAATAATAATAAAAGACGAAAATATAAGTTCACAATAAAGGTCTTACCAGTTAACAGTTTTGTGAGTGTAGCATAGCGTATTGCATTGGAGAATATTCTGCTCTACTCTGAAATTCTCTGATTATAAATAATAGTAGAAAAATGATGAAAAAATCAGTTTCTTATTTGAGTATGGTATTTGCATTGATGAGTACCAGCGCGATGGCCGACTTTAACTATCCTGGCGAAGGAGACGTACGTTATCCAACTGGGGTTGAAAAGCCGTTTCAATTTGGGTTTGCTTGGCAGCAACAAAATAGCAAGTTTACTATAGGTAAAAAAAGCTATGATATGCAATTACCTGAATCCTATTCCATTGCTATTACTTTAGCAAAAGACGACCAACAAGTGTGGGTGCAAGAATTTAATAATGGCTTTATTGAAGGATTCAGCTGGGAAATTGGCGAACACACAATCAAACTTGAAAAACGTCAATATAAAGGCGCGGTAAAAGGGGATTATGTTATCAGTTTAGATAACAAAGATTACTTTTTTGCCCGTAATAACATCAGTATCTTAATTAAGTTCACCGCTGAGGGTATCGATACTGTCGCTATTGACGGTGTAACCAAAGATATGGGTACTAAGCAATAGTACCCAATACTGTTGATTTGAGTCAGTTTACACTTTTACAGTTTTACGATTAATGCCGTAATCACGTAGCTTATTTGCAACTGCGGTATGACTTAACCCTAAACGCTTAGCCAATTGTCTCGAACTTGGGTAAGCAGGGTACAACTTACGTAATAATGTAGCCTCAAAACGCTTTACAGCTTGGTCGAGCGAGCCCTCAAAATCAGACTCCAAGTACCCTAAATCATGTGTAAATGCTGGTAATTGTAAATGCTCAACACGCAGCTCGTTATCATCTAATAACGAGACCGCACGGTATATCGCATTTTCTAATTGGCGGACATTGCCCGGCCAAGGATAATCTTGTAAAAACGACAAACACTCTGCAGATAGTTCCGGAATTGCATGACCATTTTGCTGCGCATATTTTTGAATAAAATGTTCTGCAAGTGGCCCTACATCAGCTTTACGATCACGTAGTGGAGCAATTTCTAAAGTCAGTACATTGATCCGATAGTATAAATCTTCTCTAAACGTACCCTCTTGTACCATCGCGGGTAAATCTTTTTGCGTGGCGGCGATAATGCGTACATTTACTTTTACTTCGTTCTCATCGCCAACTTTGCGAAATGTACCATCTTGTAAAAAGCGCAGTAACTTAGTTTGAAGTTGGGTAGACATTTCACCCACTTCATCTAAAAATACCGTGCCACCATCCGCTTGCTCTAATACGCCGCGTTTTGGCGCTGCATTTTCTTCATAACCGGCATAACCAAATAATTCAGACTCAGCAACATCATCAGGCAGTGAAGCGCACGATAAAGCGATAAAAGGTTTTACAGAACGATTAGATGCATAGTGACAAGCGCGTGCCAGTAACTCTTTGCCGGTACCGGTTTCACCAGTGATAAGTATCGGAGCTTCAAGTTGTGCCATTTTACGCGCTTCACGAACCACACGACGCATCGCAGTGCTAAAGTTGTGAATAGTTGCAAAGCTTTCTTGACCATAACGACGAAACGCACTTACCTGCTGACCTAAACGGCTTTGTGATTTAATGTTGATCACCGCACCGGCTAATACATCACCTTCATTGCCTTGTGGTACTGCGATTGGCAAGATATCCGCGATAAAATCTTCACCAGCCACCTCAACCCGGGTTGTTTGTCCCAGTACTTCTTTGCCTTCTAACCAACGGGTAAAGTTAAAGCCTTTCAATAGATTATTAATATTTGAACCAATAACTTCTTTTTCAGTTAACTGTAAATCTTTACATGCAGCATCGTTGCAAAGCCTTACCCAACCTTTGGCATCAATTGAGATCACACCATCTGGTAGCGCACGCAACAATGTGTTGAGCTCATTATGCTCACGCTCAGAAGGTAAAAAAGCGGTGGTACGTACATCCTGTACACCATCAATTAATCGAATTGAGGGCATGATTTTTTGAAACTGCTCAAATTCAATCGGTGGAAAACTCACATACATACGACAGTTAATTGAATCAACTTCAATACCTTTTAAATCAACGCGATAGTTGACTAAAATATTGAGTATTTCTTGAGCAATACCGATGCGGTCTGCACAATGGATATCTAAACGCATTTCACCCTCAAAAAGAGAAAACCTACTATGTCGCAAATAATACGCTAACTACCCATCGCTGGGTAGTCTATTGTAAAGATTTTTGGACAAATGATACTAACCATTATTGCAAAGACTTTTTATGGCAACTGACTATAATTTAGTATGAATGATATTAGAAAAATTCAAATACTTGGCTAATATCATTTCCACAAAAAATCCGTATAATAAAAACGTATTAAAAAATGTAACTACAGTGATAACGAGGCTTGTTTGAAAATTAAAAAATATAAACTCTTTTCTATTCTCTGCTTAGCCCTAATTATCGCTGGCTGTAAGGTTGAAGACCCCTATGATACAGGCGAAACACAAGCCCAAAAGAGCGATGCACAACTGCGCGATGATTATTTAAAAAAAACGTTTAATGGTGTAATCACAATAACCGATCAGCAAGCTAATAGTGTGGCTGGCATCATGGTTGAGTTTGCAGGACAGCAGTATCAAACAAATGCCAGTGGGCAAATTAATTACTCAGGTATTACAACAGGTAACCATCGGTTAATGATCGCTGATGAAAGTTACTTCCCTGCTGTCGCTACAGTCAAAATTACTGCTGATAACGCTCAGCAACAGCTGACCCTAACAGCTAAGAGTAGTAACTCGGTTAGCCTGCTATTTGCTGGCGATACTATGTTTGCACGACGCTTTTTAGATCCCTCTTTGGCAACTATGACGGCTGCGATCCCTGATGTCGCAGGGGCACTTATTCGTCCAGCAACAGCCAGTGAAAATGCTCAAGCATTAACACATTTTGTCGCACCATTTTTTCAAGCTGCTGATTTTTCATCAGTAAACTTAGAGACACCGATAACAAGTAGTCCTGAAGCAGCACATCCAACAAAAGAGTTTAGCTTTTTTTCATTACCTGAGACGCTAGATGGGATCAAAGCCATTGGTATTGATTACGTCGCACTAGGAAATAATCATGTGTATGACTTTTTAGAAGATGGCCTCAATGATACTTTGCTTGAAGTAGATAGCGCTGGCCTTGCTCACAGTGGCGCAGGGAAAAACATAGCCAGTGCTTACCAAGCAAAGTTCATGGATGTGGGAACACTCACGTTAGGACTTTTTTCAGCGACCTCCATTACAGGTAAAGAACATGCAATTACCTATGTTACCGATGCCACAAAAGGCGGTGCCGCAGATTTAACAGAAACAGAATTAGTCTCCAACTATCTTAATGATGCAGTGCAAAATAGTGATTATGTAATTGCCCAAATGCATGGTGGTGATGAATACACTTATCAACCCAGCGGTTACATTAAAGGCAGGTTTAATTCTTTATCCAAACAACAAACCAATTTATTAGTTGCTCATCATCCGCATATTGCCCAAGGCTTTGCAGTTTTTAATGGCGTACCTGCCATTTTAGGCTTAGGCAATTTTGTGTTTGACCAAGACCGCTTAGAAACGCTGCTTGGCGTTGCGGTGTTAGTAAATGTAGACAAAGATGCATCTCCTATGACGAAGCGCGCTTTTGCTTACCCTATTTATGTTGAAGGGTATCAGCCTAAATTTACCAATGGTTTTTTGAGTGATTATTTATTACGACGTCTGGCTGAGTTTTCTGATAATAACATTACCTTGATCCCACGAGATGGTTATGCCGATGTATTTTTCACCGCAGATCAAGCGACTGTTTCTCAGCACACGGAAACAGTTACAGTTACCCCAAATCAAAGCATTCTAGATTTACGCAACTTTGCTCCATCAACAAAAGCATTTTTATCTAAACTTGAAATCATTGACGGATCGCCAAGTGATGTCACTTTAGGGCGCGATTTAATGATTTTCGGTGACTTTGAAGATTGGGATAACGATGATGAACAACTAGAAGTTGCTCGTTGGGATCACACCGGCGACAGCGTAACGCCTTGCTTAAGTGGTGCTCGTTCAGGCGCGCAAGGCTTATGCTCTGCTCGCACCCAGTTTGATAACACGCCATCGCTGCTCCCATTTAGACAAACCATTCGTGCAATGGAATTACCTAATGATGATGGCTCAATTGATGTCTTCAAGGAGTTTAGTTTGTTTGGTTACAGTAAAGCTGAAAACGCCGGAAAACTAGACGCAAAAATAGTTTATACCACCGCTGAGGATGGCCTTGAATTTTCTACTCAATTGGTCGATATTGAACCGGCTGGTAACCATGACTGGCAAGCCTTAAACTATGACTTTTCACTGCCTTCTGACGACTTAACACTTGGCCCAGAACAGTTACCACCGCGCGGTATTAAAGTTACCTTGCGTCACTTTGCGCCAAATAGTGGCGAAGCAAGCTTGGCGTTGGATGATATGGCAATGATTTCATGGCAACAAAAAGTAAACTTCACTGATACGATGTGGCGCACGGATAAAATCCATGGATTTGACTTTTTACGTTTAAATGCAACGTCTTCTGTTACGTTTAAACTAACGTATAGCACCTTTAATTAATCTCTATTCTATTTTGGAGCTAATCGTGGCTTTTAAACAACAGTTTTTTTTACTTAAACGCCAGCGTTCTTTTTGGCTTACTATTTGCCTGTTTATCATTGTGGTGATCTCAAATTCATTATCACTGTTTAATTCATCAAATGCCTTTTTCTATAGCCGTTTAGCAAATCTTACACAAAGCCAGCAAAGCAATGTTGTGATCATTGAAAGTGAGCATTTAAGTCGCGAACATAATGAACTAGTACAACAACTATTAAGCTATCAACCAAAAGCAGTATTGGTTTTTGCTAATGAACAACTAACAGTAAATAAAACCTTGACGGACATGGCACAAAACACTGTTTTTTACCCACACCCTAAAAATGACTACTGCCTACCACATATAAACGATTGGTCTGGCTACAATGTTGAATTAGCCGCTATGGCTGACAGCTCATGTCTGGCAATTTGGCCGGCACTGTTTAACGACCTTGATAGTAGCAAAAGTGTATTGCTTAACTTCGCTTTAGCCCCTTCTGCACTGCCAAAGTTTTCAGCTGAACGGCTGATGACAATGGACATTATGGCCAGCCAGTTACAAAACAAAATCATTATTCTCGGTCAACATAATGCTGGTTTAGGGGTAAAACTTAATGCGCCTAAATTAACCCAGACATCAAACTATTTATTACTTACTGCTTATATTGCCGATACACTTGATAAGCAAAGCAGCATATCGCTACTGACACTATGGCAAAGCACCCTACTGCTGCTTAGTATTTCTTTACTACTGCTGTTCGCTTTTCAAAAATTATCAATTAGTTACAGTATCGTAATTGCAGTGCTAACAAGTATATGTTGGTTTGGCTTAGGGTATTTTATTTTAGTGTTTCAGCATTTATTTTTACCCGTTGGCCAGATGACCATTTTTACCTTTATTACACTAGTGTGGGTAATATTGGTTAGAAAACTCAACGAAGACAGGGAGCTCACTAGCCTAATTGGGAATATTCAACAGAAAATGGCTGGGCGCTATTTACCAAAGTCATTTACTTCTCAAAGCTCGCCTTGGGATGCGATTATTCGCCTGGTAACTCAACAACTTGCTTTGAATAAATCGATATTTTTAGCGCGTAAAGAAGGCGATCACCGACTAACCGAAATAAGAGCCGTCAATTGCCACCTTAGTGATATTAAAGAAATGCGCCGCGATTATAAGCGCGCGCCATATTCAGATGCTTTAAAAGAATTTGGTGTTGTGCCAATTTTGCGCCCATTTTTTAATGAGCTAAGTGACGGTGAGCTGCAATATATAGTGCCATTGATCTATGCCGGTGATGTTCGTGGTTTTTGGGCAATGACAGTAATGCCTGATGCACAATTTAACAAACAAGCATTTGAGCGCAATGTAAATGCCTTTGCCGGACAAGTGGGTGAATTACTGTTCCATTATCGAATTATTGAATCACAAAATAATGCTAATGATAGCGCCCTATCTCAACTACTCACTTTGAAATTACAAGAACCGCTCAGCCAGCAAGTGAAAACGTCGATAGCGGAAATGGAACAAAAGCTAACGACCTTAGAGCATGTGTTTAATAATGTTCGCTCTGCGACTGTATTATTTAATTTATTTGGTCAAGTGGTGCAAATAAACAAATCGTTAGAAAAACTAGCTGCGCAGCATCAATTCTCTATTTTTGATATGACAGCATTGGATTTGCTCTGCTTAGTTACTGATTTAGATACTGAAACCGCGAAAGGTAAATTACGCTTTATCACCTTACAAAAAGGCGATATTTATCTTCAAGCTAAGCTTGATGAAAATACCTATATACTCAATGTTCGAGCAATGGATGCAAGTCATCTACAAAATGCATCTGGCGAGCCATTTCAGGTTTCAGGTATTTTATTTGAGTTTATTGATATTGCGTTTTTTATTGAGCAAATGCCCAACAGCAAACAACTGTGTGATTCATTATGCAAACAACAGCAATTTTACGCTCAAAACTTGATGGAGCCATCAACTAGTGGGTGATTTTATTTTACAATTGTTTCCAGCAGGTGGTGGCTTAGGTCAATCGGTGATCACCACTGTATGGATAGGCATTACTGTTGTTTGTTTGTTAAATTTACGATTTGGTTTTCCGCTTACTGGGCTTGTTGTGCCTGGTTATTTAGTGCCACTACTTATTGTTAGCCCAACCTCAGCCGCCGTTATCTTAATTGAAGCGGTAGTAGTGTATGGCTTAATGCTCTTTAGCGCTAAGTACGTAATGCAAAGATTTGGCTACGCCGAGATGTTTGGTCGTGACCGCTTTTTTGCCATTATCTTGATCAGTATTTTAGTGCGTGTAGTCATGGATACTTTGTTTTGGCCATTGATTGCTAACGTGCTCAGCGGTTGGGATATAACCTTTGATTATTCATCACAGCTTTATTCCCTGGGGTTAGTTATTATCGCCCTCACTGCCAACGTGATGTGGAATGGTGGCTTTAAGTACGGCATGAAAGTTACCATTGTTCAGCTACTAATTACTTTCTTATTAGTTCGTTTTGCACTCATGCCAATGACTAACTTTAGCATCGCCAATTTAGCAATTATGTATGAAGCGGTTGCCGCATCAATTATAGCGGCACCAAAAGCCTATATTATTTTGGTGATCACTGCGTTTATTGCGTCGCGTGCCAATATTAAATATGGCTGGGAATTTAATGGCATTATGCTACCCGCATTATTGGCGCTGCAGCTTATGCAGCCAACTAAATTGCTCACATCCTTTGCAGAAACAGCCATTATACTGATCATTGGTGCTTCGCTATTAAACTTTACGCGGTTACGTAATGCCAATATTGAAGGTGCAAGATTATTGCTATTTTTCTTCAATATCGGTTTTATCTATAAGTTATTTTTAAATTATTTTGTGGTGCACTACTACCCTGAAATAAAAGTTACCGATACCTTTGCTTTTGGTTATATGCTGTCTACGCTTTTAGCATTAAAAATATATCAAAAAAGCGCACTAGGCTTAGTGATCCGAGCCACCTTTCAAACTTCAATCCTAGGCGGTGCGTTAGCCATTGTGATCGGCTTTATTATCATGTTTATCCCTTCTTTATTTGTTACAACTGACATTAAAGAATTGCAAAGCACAAACAAAGTCAGCGCTCTTGGTCAACAGATCAGTGAATATAAAAGCTACCTTTATACGAGCAATAAAGGACAACTAGACATCAGCAGTTATCAAGCTAGTCAGGACAAAAATAACTTTAAACAAGCGATTTATGAAATTAATAAAGCCCCTAATTCAATAGAAAACTTACTGCTGAATAAACAGCGCTTAGCTAAACTTGATTTTCAATTGCAATTTGATGATAGTTATATTTACATTCGCGATGCTAGAAAAACCTCGCAACGCGGGTTATTTGTTATTTCTCGAAAACCAAGCGCAGATTTCATAGTCACGGTACCATTTCCCACTTCAGAAAGTTTAGCGAGCGACTCTGCGGGGCTTATATTTTCACACTTTGACAGTCGTGCCTTAGTATTTGGTACCAGTGCTACACCAACGACGGAATTAACTCATAATAATAAACAAAGTCCTTATTATTTAGCATTTATTGAAGCGCTGGGGCTTGAGCAACTATTTCAAGTACGGGAAGTTAACAATCGCACAAATCGTTTGTTAATCAAAACCCCTGTCGGCGCAACAAGTCAGTATTGGATTTACAATCAGTTACCAAGCTCACTCAGCCAACGTTTGATCCAACAGCTATTAGGACATCAAGAGACTTTTTTTGGTCAAGCAACCAATAGCTCTTTACCTGCAGCAAATTTTAATGGCCAGCTGTTTGAAGTGTTTTTAAATAGTGATAACTACACTACGTTATTAGCTAATATATCTCGTGATGAAAGTAATAACGAGGACAACGCAATTAGCTATGCAACGCAGAGCCTGAATGAAGTGATTGAGCTATTTGCTGACAACATTACCGCTAAAGGCAGTGGCGCTTATAAACCATTAACGGCAAATCAAGCCGCCTTGTGGGAATTTGAAATATTACACCCTCTATACCGTTTAAAAACTAAGCTGACGGATCAAGATGTAGATGAGAATATAATCAATCAACTAAATCAAATTAATGCCACAGCCAGACTAATGGGCTATCAGCTAACATTACTCAATAACGCGCAAGGTCGCTTTTTACTTATCGCCCCTTTCGTTGATGGGGCTGCAATAGCCTATGGTCAAGGTTTCTATGTCATCAATCTGACATCAAGTACCCAACTTAATATTGAAGTACCGCGACCATTATTTGAAAGTAATACCTTAAAGTTTGCCACTGAACTATTTGTAAATAGCCGGGCAGAGCATTTACTGATCGCCGGTGCCCATCCTTATGCGCATCCACAAGCGAATGTATTATTACCCAATAACGTTGATTCATTATTTAATGTGGTTCATCAAAGCTATTTACGGTTTGCACAAAATAATGCCATTTTAAACTTGCAAATTCGTAGTCACAGTGCACCATCATGGATCAGACCCACCGCCCTAGCTTTTGAATATACGCAATCAAATAACGCCCACCAGCATCTTTTACAAACACTTAATCACAGTTTGCAAGATTTGGCTGTTGATTACCAAGTTGTGCAAGGCCAAACCGCGACAAGAGGTTTAGAGCTTGGTACGTCGCCGCAATCTGGCTATCAAATATTTGCTCCCCACAGCGAACTAGCAACCCTGTGGCTTGCATCTGATTTTAAACAGCAATTTTCTGTTAACCAGCAAAGTCTTTTACAACGCTTGCTCGCGATTTCAGCGCAACCAACAATTAAAGTAATGAATATAACCACATTATCGCCTGCCAATTGGCAAGCTGTAAGTTCACAGCAGCAAAGTCATTTTTTAAAAACGATTGAGCATTATGCCAGCACGCAACGCTTGACGGCACTGGCACAACTATGTAAACCATTCGCTAACTGTGAATTACAAACAATTGAATTTGAAGGCCGCCAAGAGTATGCCCTCGCGATCAGACAAAAAGGTAAGCTGTTGGCAATTTTTAATCCGATAACAAACCGTCTCACTGACCAAAACCGTTTTAACACTATGATGATTGAGGGATCGTATGCAATTTATTAAACGACTCTTAAAAATACTCATATTGCTCCTAATACTTACTGGGCTTAGTTTTGCGCTGTTTAGTTTTTATCTGTGGATACAGTCAGCTGAACCTATAACTAGCCGTTCGGATGAAGAGACACGCTCTAACGTTCAATGGCTAAGCACTGAAAAACCATTGATTTTTTCGTTTTCTAGCACTAGAACACACTCGATCCGAGTATTATCAAATGCGATATTTTCTGAACCACAGGATTTAGATAAACCGATAAACTATGCCATTGAATACGCATTCTTAAATGAAAAAAAACAAGTAATTAGTAGTCATGTCTATCACCATGCGTCAAAACTAACACCTCCCGACAATGAGCAACAAATAAAGCAAATTATTGAAAATCGGCAAGCTTTACAGGTCTCATCTGGGCAATCTTTTTATATCAGCCCAGAACAATTAAAGAACGTTACCAGCGTATCATTAAAGTTAATTAGCGAAGATAGCCAAGTTATGGGAGTTGTAGTGCGAGTCCATGCTAAAACACATAACGATAATGATGATAAATACAGCGCGTGGCTCAAGTTACCATTAGAGCGAAGAGAGCGAAGCAGCGCATATCACAGTATTGGGGTTAATGCGTTATCAACCACAGAAATAAACAATGCAGTTACCTATTCATGGCTAAAACTTGCTCCACAAGGTATTCCTGGGATCGACTTTAAAGCCGACATTTTATATGAAACGCTGCCCTACAATGTTGTTACTTATGACTTTGCGCAGCAACAACTTAATTTAAATGACTATTACACCGATGCGACACTGTGTGCGAGCATTGAACTAAAACAGCCAGATTCGCTTATTTTCAGTCTGGACAAATCAGCTGAAATCAATTTAACTTGGTATGATTTAAGTCAGTTTATTGCACCACATACTGTGCTTTATCGCGCAAATACAGCGCAGCCACTGAGCTTTATTACCGAGCCATTAGATATTGGTTTAGTAACTATATGCAGCACCGAGCCACTGTTAAGTAATTGGTCTTTTAGCTCACTACAACCGTTAACGACCGCACAAGATGGTTACTATCAAATAAGTAACTTATTAAATGCTCGCTTCACACTTGAAGGAAGTAGCGATATTAACATCGATCTCAGATCATCTAGTCGAGGTCATGCTACTGTGATTGTTTATGATCAAAATAATCAGCCAATTGATACCTTTACTATTTCTTATGACGATGAATTATCTGAATTTGATCGAGTTATTCTAGATTCCACACAACGAGAAAAAATCCCTAAAGCAAATAGCTTTTATTTACGTCTTAACGAACGTGCAGCGGCATTGGTAATTACAACTGAGCAACCGACTCTTGTACGTGTCAAATCACGTAATAGCCAGTTTAACTATCAACGTACGGTATGCCATACGAAATGTATTGAAGATCCAAACTTTCATGATATTGCCGCTTGGTATGAGCAACAAGCTGATAACCATTACGACTTTACTGAACAAGATAGTTACGTCAATATCCGAGTTTTCCAAGAGCCACCAGAGATCCTAATTAAAGACAGTTTCTATCAATCAAGAGAGCTGTTTAAACAATTACCGATCTCTAATGTCGCATTGGTCAATAGCCCAACAAAATATTTTACTCCAGTTACTGAGCCCAGCCCTTATAACTTTGCACCATTGCAAAATAAGCATCTGCTGCAAGCGGCGACTAATGCGCCAAGTACAGATCCAGGCAGTGTGGTTTATCAACTAAACAACAAAACAGCCAGAGAAGTAAATTTAGTAGACACTGACTTTGAACAACTGGCAAGTATTGAAAAAAATGCCCAACACATTTATCAAAACTGGCAAGGGCAACGCCCGTGGCTCAAACAACGGTTGTATAAACTTACGGCAAATACGCCACTAAAATTAGCATATCCAACGCAACGCCCTTACAGTGTGGTATTAAAAGCGTACAGCCATTATGCTGAGCAGAGCATTATCCTCGATATTGCTCAACGTGCTAAATACCAAAGTGGCTTAACCCATGATTATAGTATTGCAAACAAGCGCTATGGACTTCAGCCGAGCCGCTTAAGTGATGCCTTTTTGATCCATCCAAAAGACAGTCAACTATTTGCTTACCCGGCAATTACTCAACAGCTCAATGCTGATGTTCGTGCGCTCAACAGTTTAACCATTACAAGCAATAAAACCGTCTGGATCGCAGTATTAGAAGAGTACGCTAACGAAGAAGTAAAAATAAGGTGGTGGAATGATGATGCAAGCTAAACGCTTACTTGCGATAATATTACTGTTATTAACTAGCGCAAGTTACGCTAGTTCGTCATCACAAAATGGTGCCTATGCGGTTACAAAAGCCCAACTAGCGCAATGGCTGAGCACGCAAACAAACTTGGCGCAAGGCAACGAACTAACATCAGCGTTAACTTTAGTAACGAAAGATGAACACGTTATAGCAGGAGAAATAAAATACCAGTCGAGTGGCAGTCAGTGTATTGCCTATGCTCCGCACCGCTATTTTGACAAACACAGCTACCCTATTGCGATGGCTCTATTTACTGAATGCCAGGTTTTCTTAGCCAATACCATACATCGCAATACACTTGCAGCTGATGGACAAAAAAGTGATCTAGGTAAATACCACTACAGTGTTACCAATGCGTTTATTCAAAGCTACGCCAACACAGTCGATCAGTTCGTTATTTATCAGATACACGGCTTTGATCCAAAAAAACGACACACTAAAAAAGCACGCAATAGTGATGTAATAATCAGTCATGGTGCCAAGCCAGCTACAGCTAAATTACAGCAAATAAGCCAGTGTTTAACTGACAAATTACAACTTGCCAGTTATGTATATCCGTTAGAAGTTACAGAGCTTGGCGGCACAAAAAATATTTTAAATAAAATTCTGCCAAGCAATGGCGAATTTTTCCATATTGAATTAAGTGATATATTACGCGCGCAACTTGTTCAACAGCCTACTTTGATGAGTCAATTTAAAATATGCATTACGCTATAACTGCTATTATTTTCAGCCTATTGCTTACTTTGAGCCCACACGGCTTAGCCAGTAATGACAATATTTTGAGTTCGCCTATGTGGCTAAATGTGACACCTAACGTGCATTTAGATAAATCTCAGCAAGCGATGTATTTTGAAGCTAAACAAAGTCGTTATCTTTGGCTGGCAAAAGGTCAATGGCTGGAGCTGGATAGTACAACATTTAATTCGTTTATTTACAGCTCGGGGACCAGTCACCTTGCCCAGCAGAGACTCAATGTGAGTCGCGATTTTATCTGTGAACAAGCCAAGTGTCAGTTACCGATTGCATCATATAACCGCATTTTAAAAATCACCAATCACCTTGATGAAGGTGTAACCTTAACGGCAATGGTCGGTGAAACAAACCGTCACCGTGATAGCTTCCGTCGCGCCGTAAAGCTACCACGAGCAGTAACTCGTTTACAATATGGTCAAAATATTGAGCATTATTATCACTTTAAAGCGGGCGAAAAAGTAAAACTGTACTTTCAACACGCTAAAAAATTAAAACTAACTGTGCGCAAAGATTTACTAAATAAAGATATTAACGGCAAAGTCTATACCTATGTAAATGAGCAACCGATCAGTGTGCTCGGTGTTATTGCCAGTCGCGCCAGCGAGTATAGTGACCAACACATTGGTTTGGCCAATACCGATTACTTAGCAATAGATAAAGGTGAATACCTAACTATACGTAGTGAAACAGACGCTTATATTAAACTTGAGCAAAATCACAGAGCAATTTTTGATGATCAAGCAATGGATAAGCAACAAGAACGTTTGTTTCAACCATATTGGGTTAATAATTTAGACAACACGCTGCGTGCTATCTACTCTCAACACGACTTATCACAGCTAAACAATTCACCTTATCAAAGTGGTGAATTACTTTCGCAACGTCGTTATCAAGATTTACTTAGCACAATTTCATCTCGCGATTTTCTTGTTCCGAAGTCGCAGGATAAAGCGTACTTTAATAGTCAATTTAAGCAGTTTGATAGCTTTAGCGGACTGCGGATGGTTGATGATACTGGCTACCCTGTACTATCAGAGCACTATGCGCAAATACATCAATTAGGCCAGCAACAGCATCAATTTTCTCTAAACAATAAACAGCGCGTGAGAACGACGATAACACTGCATGCGCGCAGCAGTGTCGATAGCCAATTGTTAGTTCGCAGTGGTAACTTAAAATGGCATTTAACCTTGCTAAAAAGCGAAAATTTTGCCGCTTTTGAGTTAAACGTGCCTTTAACAACAACTCAATTAAGCATTCAGAATCTTCAGCAACAGCGCCAACCAATTGAATACGTAATGCAAAGTGATCAATTACTAGATTTACCAAATAATGAATTGCTCTATGCACAAGCAGGTACGCTAAAAGAAAAAAGTAATCTTATTCATAACTTATTGGCCCAGCAAATTAGCCAAATCGGTGATGAGTTTACTGCCGCACTGCTCCCTTATAAACCACTGAAAACAAAAACTGCGGCAATAACTTCCACTGATACTATGCATTGGCAACATCAACTCGGTGAAGCTCAGTATTTAATGGCAGAGCATCCACTTCAGGCACTGCAATTAATTAAAAAATTAGTCAACGTGCCCAATACAGATATTGCAATTAAAGCGTGGCAATTGCGTCTCACTATTTTGATGGCGCAAGGGCGCGACGCTTTAGCCAAAAGCTACCTTGAAGGGCTCTACAAAAGCAGCCAAGAAGTGGCTATCAAATCCTATGCTGGCAATCAGTTGATACAACAATATCAAGCATTAGAGCAAGACTATAAACTGCAAGGTTTATGTGCCAATGCTTTAGATTTATTAGCGCCATGTAGGAACATTTTGATTGCGCTTGCAATCAAACAACAAAAAAACTTACTCGCATTGTGGTTAAGTCATGACTTACCTAATCAAGCGGCATTGCAAACAAGCTTTGCAAAATTAAATTGGCGCGATTACAGCGAAGCAGATATTCAACAGCCCAGCTACGAACTTGATTACCCAGGCACGCAAACGCTTGCCAGCCCAACGGGGTTAATACAAGCACTAGTGGTTAATAAAAGCCAAGCGGTAACATTCAAAGCGCAAAGCCAACCACTCACAATTGCCCTAAGAGCGCGCAGTACCAGTGTTCAAAATGGTCAATATAAAATGAGCTGGTTGTTTGCACAACAGACATCGCAATCATCAAAATCAGCGCAACACACTGTACTGCCAATTTTTTCTGATATTAACTCGCAAACCCTATTACGCAATGATGCTCAACCGCTGTCGATCTCCAGTGACGCGTTGATCACATTACAAGCTGGTGAGTCAGTTCGCTTATATAGTGATCAACAAACATTTATTTCCTATAAAATACTCTCGCAGCCATTGACGACGACGTATAATTATCAAAATATGGCAACCCGCTATTTTTGGCAAACACCATTTATGGCGTTGCTATATGACACCGATATCAACATGCAGACGTTATTGAATAATACCTTATTTAAGTTAGCGGATAAAACGCTAACCACCAATGAGTACACGCAAGTTTTAGCGAAAGTAAATGCCCTGAGCTTACCTCCACAACTCGCGCAGTTATTTTCACGTATACAAAGTTATGGCCAGTGGGTTCCTCTACAAAACTATACTGACTTTGCTGGCACGCAACTCATTGCTGTGGATTCTCAAGATGAGAGTAGCTATAGCGACCAATTACTGCGTACCAGTAGCCAAGGCGGTTTTACGCAAGGATTAGTCTTACGCCCACATCATGATTTACATATTGACTTGAGCCAAACCCGCTCAGAACAAATTCGTTTAAACTTTCATTTTTCGGTCGCAGAGTTATCTGCAGCAGCTGACTTATCCCAAGGGAATGTCGCGAACGTTGCAATAAAATTAGCCACATCGGAAAAAGTTTGGTCAATACAACCTGATAAACCAACTGCATTTGGTTTTAATAAAACTGAGCTAACCGATAATGTGCTCTCGTTGCAATGGCTTAATCCTTATTTATCACAAATGATGACAATCAGCGCACAAGAGTACCGTAATGGTCGCTGGTATGACTTACCGCTTAGCAATAACTTGTTATTTTACACTGTTCTGCCAGAGCGGCATTTAATCGCACAATTACCAGCCGATCGCTTAGTTAAGCTCGAGCAAATGCTCCCAAGCAGTATTGTTGGTGAATTTGAACAACGCCTTGAACGCAGCTTTTTCCACCCAGCAGGTAAAATAGAAGTCAGCACCGACAGCATCAAGCACGTTCGCTTATATACTTGGCAATTGAGTGAAAGCAATCATAAAATATCTAATTTTGAAGCCGAGCAAAACAGCTTCGCAAACACCGTAATTTACCAACTGCCCGTTGCTCAGCGTGCCCTGCAAACTGAGGTCGCACAGTTTCATCCAGACGACTTAAGCTGGCAAGCATTTATTAATTATGACCGCCGAGGTATTTTTGAATCTAGCGAAAACGTCCCTATTCGTCATAGTATGGATGTTGGCGCTAGGTTTCGATTAAGTGACGATGAGAATTGGTATCGTCTTGATCTTACTTACTCTTTGAGCGAACAAGATAGCGAACTATTTTCGATTGATGGCTATCATTCTTGGCAAGATCATGACAGTCCTTGGTACGTCGACAGCGCCTTGCAAACCACATGGCAACCAAGTCAAGCAGACACTGACAGCCAATATGCATTTAATAGCTATGTGCAGATTGGTCAGATCTGGCGCATTGATGAAAGTCATCGTCATCAATGGCAAATAAGTCCATTCTACAGCTACAGCAGTGCTAATATTGAAGACTTTTTATTTGATCCTAAACTCAATTCAGACATTTATAATTTTTATCGCGAAGATCACCCGCATGGTTGGCGAGGCGAATATCAATATCGCTATCAACCGTGGGTTGATAGTTACTTTAATTTTCTCGCCGGCAGCACGTCCAATGCCGATTGGACAAGCCTAGATATTTTGCGTTTTGGCGCATCTTGGCATCAATATTATCAAGGGCAAATCTTCCAAGCCGGATTAACCAGTTACTATAAGTTTGCTGATAAACATCGCCCTAATAGCACATGGCAATACATCACCAGTGTAGGTTGGCGAAAACAGCTGCCATTAGGTAACTTTTCACAAGGGTGGATCAAAGTACGTTGGGACCAAGATTGGTTTAGAAATGACCATAACATCAGTCTCGAGTTTTCGACTGGCAATATAGCTGACACCGGTTTTGGTGTTTTCTCTCACGACGAAATTATTTTTGAGTCACTGCAACTCAATCACTTTTTAGAGCAGAATTAATATGGCAAACACCAAGAAAGTTACTCCCTCTAGCGAATTAAAAGATCGCTTAGAACATCTATTGTTTGCTGATATTGCTAATTTTTGGCTGGACCTTTATCGCCAAAAATACCGTCAACTTGTTGATGAACTAGCGCAGTGGGAATTGCTGCAAAATATGCCCGATGGCGAAGATCAGGATATTTGGCTATTGCGCCAAGCAATTGCTTTTCTACGTCATCGCGTAGAACATAAACAGCAAAGTTTACAAAAGTTGGATGCCGGTTATCTGCTTTTTATTGAAAGACTCAGTCATGCAGAAATCAGCGCCGAACGTGAATTCCATATTTTAGATTACGCTCAGCAACTAGGCGCCACGTCTGAACAATTACGCCAAGATAAACTTGCCTTTAATCGTTGGTTTGACGAAGGTGCTGTGATCAACCGTTACCAAGATATAGTCGCTGATATTGAACAAACTCTTAAATTTTTAATTGGAAAGCTTGGCGACTTAAGTAATCGCTATTTAAAAAAATCTTCAAACGATATAGCAAAAGCGTGGCAAACTCTGGACTTAGAGAGCTTCTTTTTACAATTATTAACCAAGACCGATAATGAACATGTAAGAAATGCGCTATACCGTGCCTTAGCGAATCAAGTACAACTGATGCATAACCATGATGGCGATCCAGAGCTAAGTGCAAATTTAATTGAAACCTTAGTATTAGCATTAGAAGAGGTGAATACACCGCATTTAGCCCGTTTGGATATATTAGAAATTTTGATCCATCAACGGCCAACCTACATTCGTGCATTTATGCAGCAGCTGATCCAACAAACTGATCAGTGCCAACTTAATGCTGAAGAACGGTTATTTATTTTAGCTGCGTTACCAAAAATTTTAACCAGCCAGAACACATTGAGCCACTTATGTGAAAACCTGTTAATGCAGTTAGCCGAACACAGTTATCCACGAGTAAGGCAAAGTGTTATAGAGCAAGCTGGTAATTTTTCTGTCAGTTTTTTACAAAATTTATTAACCGAACGATTAAAAATAGAAACCGTTGATGCCGTGCGCTTTACGTTAGTTAAACAACTAAGTAGCCCGCGTATAGATACCGACAACTTTGCATTCAAACTCTGGTGGCAACTATTAAGTGGTAATGAAAGCTTTGCCATTAAACGTTTAACGTTAGAGCTCACAGCTCGTATGATGCTCAATCAACAATTAGAGACAAACCAACCAAATAGCGTTTTCACAACTTATATCAATTGTTTAAATGAACGATTGCAGAGCGAGCCGGTGCTGGCTATTCGCCGTTTTATCAGCCGTACCAGAGAGCAATTAGTTGCATTTGAGCATCAAAATTTAATGGCTGAGTTAGAGCAAGTATTACCAAACTCTGCAACCCTATCTCAGCTCGATAAAGAATTAGATGAAGAGTTACTTGGTCGCTTACTCAGTCGTAAAGCTCAGCAAAGCGAAGGCTACAATGTTAGTAAAAATAAATTAACATGGCAGATCCGCAGTGGTTATCGTTATGCGTTTAGGTTGTGGCGTTTTATACATGAATGGCGCAACCCAAGCACAGACAAACGCCAAAGCTTTAATCATAGCAAAGCCCGAAAACCATCTGCCTTTATGCATGTTCCTAGTTGCTCTGTAGCGGAGATAAGCACTACCAATGTTCCTGGCGAACCGTTATTTGATACTGATGAATACTCAGCGCGGCCACATTTACCGTTACCTGATTTCTTACTCTCGGTACTGAGCCAAGACAATTTAAAACAGCCAGCAAAAACCTATACGCCAGATGGTATTTTATTAGTTACCCCGCCAAAGTCATTATTTCAGCGAATTAGCAGTTATATTTGGCTAAGTATTAATATTGATAGTTTAGATACGCAACGTAAAGGTAACGAAATAGAGCAAAACAATTACCTGAAAGCACTCAATAAGCACGGTTTTAGTTTTGAATTTAAAGCCTATGGTGAACAACTCGGTTGTACGTTTGATGTAGAGCCAAATATTAGTAAGCTTTATAACAAGCTAAGTTTTTCTCCACTACTGGTAAATATTTGGCTGAATTTTAAAGAGTATCTTTACTCAATCTATCAAAACAGTATTGGTCAGCTTATCTTTTTTGTAGTTGGTTTTATGGTTTATTTTTGGGGACGTCATATTCGCATAAGCCGACGTATAAAAACCGACCGTCAAGCAATTCCAGTCAGTATTGGTGGTTGGGGCACCCGAGGTAAATCTGGCACTGAACGCTTAAAAGCCGCGCTGTTCAGCAGTCTTGCGTTAAAAGTAATAACGAAAACAACGGGCTGCGAAGCAACCCTTATTTATGCTCGCTCCAATGGTGAACAATTTGAAGTGCCTTTATTCCGCCCATTTGATAAAGCCAGTATTTGGGAGCAAAGTGATGTTTTACATTTTGCTAAAAATGTCAAAGCAGATGTCTTTTTATGGGAGTGCATGGGCTTAACACCTCGCTACGTCAAAATACTCAGGCAGTGGATGCAAGATAACTTTTCAACTATTACCAATGCCTATCCTGATCATGAAGATATATTAGGACCAACAGGTATTGATGTGGCTAAAGAAATGGCAAACTTTATCGCCCCCAAAAGTCAGGTTTTTACTAGCGAACAAACCATGTTCCCTATTTTAGATAAAGACGCTACACAAAAAAGCAGTACCTTAATTCAGGCACATTGGGGCGATGGTTATCAAATCACACCCGACATTAGAGCACTTTACCCATATGAAGAGCACCCGGATAATATTGCTTTAGTATGTAAGATGGCAGCCTACATTGGCCTGGAAAAAGACTTTGTATTTAAAGAAACAGCACAGCGTATAGTACCTGACATTGGTGTTTTACAACACTTTAGCCCTGTACCTTTTACACATTTTAGCATGTCATTCGTTAATAGTATGTCAGCCAATGAACGCTTAGCGACCATAGAGAACTGGCGACGCTTAGATTTATTTGGCCTAAGCAAGGATCCAAGTAAACAAACCATCGCCTTGATTAACAACCGAAATGACCGTGTAGCACGTTCAAAAGTGTTTGCCCAGATGCTCGTCGAAGATTTACCGTTTGATAAAATGGTTGTCATTGGTACCAATGTTGATGGCTTTTATAGCTATTACTTGCACGCTTTTGCTGAGCGCTTTGAACGAATAATTAGTAATAATGATTTACAGGAATTAGAATTGTTGTGCTCTCAGCTACACTGCATTAAAGAAGCAGATACAGTTGCCGAAATAATGAATAAAGCACTTGAAGGTAGCTACCAGGCAAAAGAATTTACCGCCTTGAATAATGCAGAGCAATTTACTGATTGGCTCAATGGACAGGCACAAACATTAAGTGAACAGCAGCGAATAAGTTTGCAAGATGTTTTTAATCACTATTTAAGCTATCAACAGATGCGGCCTTTGTTGAGTGATTTAAAAAAGAATCAACATAATTTACAAACAATATTATTGGAATTAGTCAAAAGTAAATGCATATTAATTACTAACTCCAAGGTCACCCCCGATCAATTAACGATCATGCTAACTGCACTTGCGAGGCCTCACTGTCACCAAGTCATCATTGGTATGCAAAACATTAAAGGAGCTGGCTTAGGCTATGTTTATGGCTGGCAACAATGGCAAAAGATTTACGATAGCATAAGTATGCTTTTAGATAACAATTGCTCAGCTGAACAGTTTAAAAAAACCTTAACGCGCTTATCACTGATCAGTACATTTAGTCAGCTTGAGCATGCTTATTTAAGCAGTGCGTTATTAGAGATAAAAAAAATGCATCATGCGCAAAATGAATACAGCCAAGCAGAGCTTGTGCATATTAATGAACGTTTGAATAAACATCAGCAACAGCTAGACAATAAAACCGACAGCCAGCAACAAGGCCCATTAAAAAGATTTGCCATACAAGTGGCTGAATCATTTTTAGATGCTGGGGCTGCTGTTAAACGCAAAAAAATTGCCAACCAAGTTTATAAAGATATCGCAACCCAGCGTATTACTCTTGAAAAAGCTATTACGGTCTTAGGAAAGCTAAATCGCAATCAAAAGCCCGGCTGGTTAACATTTTCAAATAAAGATAATAGCTAAGTTAATCATACCGTAAAAACCTACAAAGCCTTAATTACTAATTAAGGCATACCGACCTAAACAAATGTATTAACTTAATTTTCAGCTAAAATTTTAGTTATAAAATAAGTAAAATATTTTCAAAGTAATTACATTCAGCAAGTCACTGTTTGCAAATGAATTATTTAAAAAAGACAAATAAAGCAGTGAATTATTGCGAAAACGCTCATGTTCAACATTTGACCGAACCCAATATTTATAGCAAAATAGTACCATAAATTGTTAATAAAAATGTTAACAAAAACAAAATGAATTACTTGGTAGGAAAAGTACTATGAAAAACTCATTGTTTAAGCTTGCAACATTACCTTTATTGATCGCTTCAGGCTTTGCATCAGCATCAACGAGCCTAGTAGCAAATGGTTCTTTTGAAAACACTGCAACAATTTCTGGAACATGGGGATTATTAAATCAAGTCTCAGGTTGGCAACGTTCAAACAATGCTAAGTTTGAAATCCAAACCAATAAGCTTGGCCTTATCAAAGCTCAAGATGGCAGCCAGTATTTAGAGTTAGATTCGACAGCTAATTATAGCGTTTCGCAAACATTGAATACTGATGTTGATCATAACTATGAAGTAAGCTTTTATTATTCAGCACGTGTAAGTGGCGATGCAAATACTAATAAAGCAGAAGTATATTGGGATGGTGAGTTACTCGATACGTTAAATTCAACCACCAAAGGCTGGCAAAAGTTTACGTACACTGTAAAAGCAAGTTCAGCAGCAACCGAACTTAAATTTATCGGAGCAGGTAAATCTGATTCATTAGGTGCGTTTATTGATGATGTTAAAGTAACTAGCCAATGTGCATCTGGCTTATACGGTATTAATAACTTCGGTACGAATGAAGAAGGATTTGTTTACTTTTTCAATACTGACACAAACACATACTCTAAAGTAACGGGTTTAAGTAACACGGCATCAAATATTGCATCACATAATGGTGTTTTATATTTCATGGAGCAATTAGATAGCTCGACTAAAGTCTCGCAAATTTTATCACTTGACCTTGCTACGAATGAGCAGGCATTGGTTACATCTGCAACTTCGTACCCGATTTACCGCTCTGCAATGAACGCTGATGGCACAACATTACGTACCACAAGCAAAACATACATGTACGATTTTGACCTAGCTACAGGTGATAAAACAGTACTTGGTAAATTAACTTTCCCTGGTGATTCGTTCGCTGATGGTGATATTGCTTATTCAGCTGATAATAATGTTCTTTACGTTCTTACCGGTAAAGCACTTTATACTATTGACCAAGGTTCAATGGAGTTGTCTTTAATTGGTGAGCATGGTGTTGATCAAGCATCAGGTATCGCAATTGCTGCAGATGGCACAATTTATGTGTCAGGACGTGTAAAAGGCGAGAACGCTAAAATTTACCGATTAGATCAAAATACTGCGGCGGCAACATTCATTATGGATGGCCCTTCACATGTTAATGATTTAACGTTTGTTGATAGTAACTACTGTAACTAATTTACACTGTTAATAAGTCTTTATTTAAAGGCCGAGTAATTTATTACTCGGCCTTTAGTATTTGTTACGCATTGTGTAACAGCTCCTCAATGCCACCTTATTTACCCGCTATACAAAAAATGAGCAAGTGTCATTTCATTACGCTTATTACCGCAAAGCCCCTTCGTGCCTTACGCTGACGCTTTAAAGCCATCAGTAATCTAACTATCGCAAGCACTTCCCCTGCACTGCCCGTGTATGTATACTTAGGCGCAATTGTAGCTAGGATAAGGGTGTGACTCTTACCCACTAAGCAATCTTAGTGAGCAAACCATTACCTTAGCTGCATTAAAAATAATATTCATGGCCACCCGTTCTGTTTGTGTTGAAAGCACATGAACGACCAAAGCAAAAAATATAAGGCCGCAATAATTAACGTTGAGTTAGGAAGTAAATATGAGTTCATTACCTAAAGCAGGTGATTTTTTAGGGCATCCTAAAGGATTATTTCTGTTGTTCGGCACAGAAATGTGGGAACGATTTGGTTATTACGGCATGCGTGCCATTTTAGTACTTTATCTTGTTGCTATTGTCCAAGACGGTGGTTTTGGTTGGAGTAATGCAGACGCACTAAGCCTTTATGGTACGTTCACAATGGCGGTTTATATCACTCCATTATTTGGTGGTTGGTTAGCTGATAACGTACTTGGTCAACGAAAAGCTATTATCATCGGCGGTCTACTAATGGCTGCTGGCCATTTTACTATGGGTATCCCCCACGATATGTTAGCCGGCCAACAGGAAAACGTATTTTATATCGGTCTTGCTTTATTATGTATGGGTAACGGTTTATTTAAACCTAACATCTCAACTATGGTTGGCGACTTGTATAAAGAGGGTGATCAACGTCGTGATGGCGCCTTCACAATCTTCTATATGGGTATCAACTTAGGTGGTGCGCTTGGTCCACTTGTTGCGGGTTTCGCAGCTGCATCTATGGGTTGGCAATATGGCTTCGTTGTTGCTGGTATTGGTATGCTAATTTCGGTAGCGATGCAAGTAGTACTTAGTAATAAGTACTTAGGTGATATTGGTGTTGTTCCTGCCGCTAAATTAGCGCAATCACAATCAACTTCAAATACCAAAGAGCCGCTCACAAAAGTGGAAACTGACCGTATAAAAGTTATTTTCACTATGAGTGTATTTAGTATCATATTTTGGATGGGTTTTGAGCAAGCCGGTGGCTTGATGAATTTATTCGCTAATGATTACACTGATCGTATGTTGTTCAACTTTGAAATTCCAGCGTCTTGGTTCCAATCATTAAACTCAATCTTCATCATTATTTTTGCGCCTATGGTTGCCATAGTATGGTTGAAACTTGATAAACGAGAGCCTAATTCTCCAGTTAAATTTGCCATTGCGTTGATATTCTTAGCGCTTGGCTTTATCACTATGATTTTAGCACTTATGACCCAAGGTCAAGGTGAGCCACTACAGATCAGCATGATGTGGTTAGTATTATTTTACTTATTCCATACCTTGGGTGAATTATGTTTATCGCCGATCGGCTTATCAATGGTGAGTAAACTAGCACCACTGCGTTTAGCATCAATGCTAATGGGAATTTGGTTCCTATGTACTGCTGTTGCGAATAAGATTGCTGGTTTCGTAGGTTCATTCTTAGGTGAAGGCGAAGAAGCGCTTGATAACGCATTGGGCATTTTTATTGGTTTAGGCGCTACTGCTGTTCTCTCTGCTGTGATCATGTACTTACTAAGCGACAAGCTTGTTAAATGGATGCACGGTGCTGAAGGTCAACACGAGCCACAAACACAAGAGCACATTTTAGCTGAAGAGCTTGAAGTAGTTGCTGAAAAACCGTAACGTTGTGTTTATTATCTCCCCACAAGCTATGCCGCTTGTGGGGATTTTAGTTGCTCTATTTATATCGCCATGATTAATTCCTGCCAACCAAACGTCGATTTAAGTTACGATATTAATAAGGCTGACTTCAAAGCGCGTAACAAAAGATTATAAATTACTTTTCAACAGCTTCATTAAACACATCTGATAGGCCACCACGCACGTTCAACGAAACGCTGTAGCACTGCTAGCAAAATGCCCCAGCCATTACTAGTAACCTTAGCTTAGCGCAGAAGAGTTAGTTTTTTAACAAATACGGCTCTAGCGTAAACAATTTATTACACCACGTATATTTAATAAGGGGGGAATAGTTCCTTTATTTAATTATTTACCCCCTTAAATAAGAATAAATTAATTCTATTTATCAATAAGTTAACAAAATTTTAAGTTACTTAATACAAGGCCTTTCAATACAAATCTCAAAACCAAGCATTAATGCTTATGCATTTTAAAATGATCGTCCCATTTAATTTACAAAGAGCCGTTTGCCTAAATAGCTATCGGCTCTTCCCCTGCTGCCAATTATGGTTAATTATCTGCGCATCAGACACAACAAGACGCAGTGTTTATTGCGGGAGAATTATAATGAGTGAAGTAACTAACCCTTTAGGTTTGGTAGGTATCGAGTTTACTGAATACGCTACACCTGATGCAGATTATATGGATAAAGTATTTACCGATTTTGGTTTTTCAAAGCTCAAAACATTTAAAGGTAAAGACATTGTTTATTACAACCAAAACGATATTCACTTTTTACTAAATAATGAACGTGATGGTTTCTCTGCAGAGTTTGCAAAAAGTCATGGTCCTGCAATTTGTTCTATGGGTTGGCGTGTAGAGAATGCTCAACAGGCATTTGACACGGCAGTAGCGCGTGGTGCAAAACCCGCGACTGATTCAACTCATAAAGACCTACCATACCCGGCAATTTACGGTATTGGTGACAGCTTAATTTATTTTATTGAGCAATTTGGTGACAAAGGTTCAATCTATGAGCAAGACTTTGAAGACTTAAGCGAACAAAACATTGTTGATGATAAAGGCTTTATTCGCATCGACCATTTAACTAATAACGTTTATAAAGGCACTATGGAAACATGGGCTAACTTTTATAAAGACGTCTTTGGTTTTACTGAGGTTCGTTACTTTGATATCAAAGGCCAAAAAACAGCCTTGATCTCTTATGCTCTTAAATCACCGTGCGGCACCTTCTCGATTCCAATCAATGAAGGTAAAGGCAACGATAACAACCAAATCGATGAATACCTTGGTGAATACAATGGCCCAGGCGTGCAGCATTTAGCATTCTTAACAGATGACCTAGTAAGCTCACTAGATAAGCTTGATAAATCAACCATTGCCACGCTTGATATTATCCCTGAATACTACGATACAATTTTCGATCGTGTACCTTGGGTTGCAGAAGATAAAGAAAAGATCCGTGAACATCAGATCTTAGTCGATAGCCAAAGTGAAAATTGCTACTTATTGCAAATTTTCTCGAAAAACTTATTTGGCCCAATCTTTATCGAGATGATCCAACGTGTTGATGACGGCGGTTTTGGTGAAGGTAACTTCCAAGCACTGTTTGAATCAATCGAGCGCGACCAAGAGCGCCGCGGCGTTTTATAAGCACCGTATTGTAAATTTAAAAAGCAGCGTACTTCGCTGCTTTTTGTCGTTTCATCAATATTATAAATGACAATCTGAATTTCACTGTTTAAATCGCGCTATTCATCACCATATCCACTGTAAAGCGCGACTGACTAAACCAAAGGAAATGTAATGAGTTTAATTAACGAAACCCATGATATAAATTTAACTAGCTGGGTTGCCTCAGCGAACGTTGCAAATTGTGACTTCCCAATTCAAAACCTACCATTTGCAGAAGTACGTCGTAAGAACTCTGACGAAGCTTTTCGTGGTGCCGTTGCCATTGGCGACCAAGTTATCGACCTTGCCAAAGTAAACGAGTTAGCTATTTTCTCAGGCGATGCACAAACAGCCATAGCAGCAGCAAGCCAAGCAACATTAAATGAATTTATGGGTCTTGGTCAGCAATATTGGTCAGCGCTACGTTTAGCATTATCTAAAGCATTACGCGAAGGCGCCGCTGAACAAGCTAAGTTAAGCGACGCATTAATTGCCCAAGCAGACATTGAGTTTGCATTGCCATGTCGTATTGGCGATTACACTGACTTTTACACATCTATCTATCATGCAACAGCAGTCGGTAGCTTATTCCGTCCTGACAACCCGTTACTGCCTAACTATAAATGGGTACCCATTGGTTACCATGGCCGTTCTTCATCAATTGATGTGTCAGGTCAAACCTTTCATCGCCCAAATGGTCAAACTAAGGCGCCAGACGCTGAAGTACCATCGCTTGGTCCGTGTAAACGTTTAGATTATGAGTTAGAGCTAGGCATTTATTTAGGTAAAGGTAATGAATTAGGTGATGCCATTGCTATCGAAAACGCTGAAAACCATGTATTTGGTTTTTGTGTATTCAATGACTGGTCAGCACGTGACTTACAGGCATGGGAATACCAACCATTAGGTCCATTCCTTGCGAAAAACTTTGCTTCAACTGTATCACCGTGGATTGTAACCACCGAAGCATTAGCACCTTATAAAACATCATGGACTCGTGATGAAAATGACCCACAACCATTAGATTATTTAGAATCAAGCCAAAACCGTGAGCTTGGCGCCTTTGATATAAAAATGGACGTGCAAATTGAGACCGCTAAAATGCGTGAACAAGGTGCTGCACCTTCATTAGTATCTAAATCAAGTTTCAAACATTCATACTGGACAGTGGCACAAATGGTGACTCATCACACAGTAAATGGTTGTAACTTTATGCCAGGTGATATGCTGGGCTCAGGTACGCAATCAGGTCCGACTCATGAAGAAGCCGGTTCATTACTTGAACTGTCTCGTGGTGGTAAAGAAAAAATAACCCTTAATAATGGTGAGCAGCGCAGCTTTTTAGAAGATGGCGACAACGTTATTATGCGTGGTTGGTGTGAAAAAGCCGGTTTTGCTCGTATCGGTTTTGGCTGCGTAGAAGGAACGGTTCTTCCTGCTAAGTAACTAAGTTGTAAACATTTATTAAATGTATTTATTATAAGGAGGCGACCAACGCCTCCTTTTTTAAGATTAATTACAATTTTTTACTGGCTTTTTCAGCTCAGATTGCTATCTTAATTCGGTTAATAGCCAGTGTTTATAAGCCATGTCAGCATTTATTAAGTCTTTTTATCACAAATTATTCCCAGCTAGACAGCTGTTGATCCGCCAAAATGGTGAGGTTAAACATGTGATATTAGCACCTTGGTTACAAATATCAGCCGTAGCTATTATTTTAATTGCTTTAATTTGGTTGGCTGTTTCGACCCTGCGAATATACTCTCAAACCAACAAGATTTCCGATATCGAACAAAGCCAATTATCAAAACAACAACAGTGGCAGCAACAAAGTAAAGAACAACAAGCACAATACGATAAACAGTTAGCCCAGCTTGCGGTGCTAGAGCAAAAGCATGCTTTATTGCAGAGCATGATCGATTCTTTACCTGAGTCGATGAGTAATCCCACACTGCCAGCAGCGCCGCCAGAAGGTGAACTCGGCGAACAACAAGAAGAGTTCCACGAACCATTAGTTGATGAAAACCCTAACAGCGCACACACTCTTTCACTCTCTGACTCTGTTAATATCGAGCAACGTTTTGCACTACTCGATAGCCAATACCAACACAGCTTTTTACAAATAGAGCAACAAATAGAACGCCGCCAGCACGATATTTTAGCGATGCTCAAAGGTGCAGGACTTGATACCGCCTTGGCGCGTCGTCTAGATGGTGATATGACAGAAACCGCGCAAGGTGGTCCGCTGGATTTATTTGATGAATCAAAGATCCCAGCTGAATTTTTAGTCATCGCAGATAAACTATTGGCGTTGAATAAGCTTGAAAATTTACTCAGTGAGTTACCGCAAACTCTGCCTGCAGCAAATTACTATATTTCGAGTAGTTTTGGCCTGCGTAAAGATCCAGTGAATAACCGTCATGCTTATCATAAAGGTGTTGATTTAGCAGGTTGGCATAAAACCGAAATATTCGCCCCCGCTGATGGCACTGTATTACGCGCAGGACGCAACGGTGGTTATGGTAATTTTATCGAACTGCAACATAAAAACGGCTTTGTAACTCGGTTTGGTCACTTAAATAAAATCAACGTTAAAAAAGGCCAAACGGTAACCAAAAATGATGTTATCGGATTAATGGGCAGCACTGGCAGAAGTACTGGCACTCACCTACACTATGAAGTATTACTTAACGACAAACATGTCAATCCAGTCAAAATAACAAAGGCGCTTTCTCGTGTTCGGTAAAAAAAAATCAACAGTAAGTAGTTCTGCAAATTCTCAACTAAAAAGAACTAGCCACACTCCTTCGATAATTTCTGAAGATGTTCGCTTAACGGGCAGCCTAGTGAGTCAAGGTGAAGTACAGCTTGATGGTCGCATAGATGGTGATGTTCGTGTTAACCATTTAGTTATTGGTAATACCGGTTGTGTTGAAGGCTCAGTGGTCGCTGAAAGCGTGATTGTAAAAGGTAAAGTAATCGGCTCACTCAACGCCAGCAAAGTAGTTATTGAACGTTCAGCGCAAGTGCACGGGGATG
Organism: Pseudoalteromonas sp. SG44-8; assembly: GCF_014164125.1. Taxonomy (NCBI): domain Bacteria; kingdom Pseudomonadati; phylum Pseudomonadota; class Gammaproteobacteria; order Alteromonadales; family Pseudoalteromonadaceae; genus Pseudoalteromonas; species Pseudoalteromonas sp. SG44-8. The sequence goes on from NZ_JACJEQ010000003.1 coordinate 117,454, forward strand.
TTTATCAAGATACTTTAAGTATTGATGCTGGTGCAATTATTGAAGGTAACTTAAAACAACGCCATGAAGCTGAAACGGTTGAATTAATTACCAATAACGCAGAATCAAAGCCAGAGCTTACATCTGCGCTCAGTGAAGGTGATAATGACTTGTCGTTTTTCAACAAACAAGCCGCTGAGAAAAAGTAATCGCTTTATTATTCTTTTACTTTTTCTTAGTAACGTACATTGTAATATCAGCAGTGAAGACCAATTCACTGCGAGTATTGTAAAGCTTCACTGGTACCACTAAATCCTCTTTATCTAGCCATTGTCTTGGCATTGCAATTTCTGCCACAGCTGTCACATCAGTATCAACCTTCGCTAAGTACTGCACCGTCATTCCTTTAGGGATCCAGCGATGAGTTTTATACGGCACGGTAGCATCAACCATCACACCGGCACATAACTCAGCTAAATTACACTGCGCAATAGCATGGATAGTCCCAATATGATTGTGCACACTCCGTCGGTTTTTAACCATTGCGCTGCAATGTCCGTCACGTAAATCTAAAACAGTGGGTTTCATGGAGCCAAAATAAGGGGCTTTAAAACACACTACTTTAGTAAATAACCAATTGCCAAATGGTAGACGCTTAAAACTATGCCATGCTGTTAAAACTGCAGATTTATTACTCATTATTATTTTCCATTGAATGTCGCTATTGCAAAATTAGCACATCAGACCAGTTAGCAAAAGTGCATTTATACTTATAATCTTATTGATAGATGGGTCATATGCCCTTTCTTTTTTATCTTTGCAGACCTAAAATACGCGGCAAAAGGAGCACTCATGCCAACAACCGATCGCCGCAATCATCTTAGTGTTATTTTAATTCTCGCTCTTCTGGTTATATTCTGCCCATTAGCGATTGATATTTACTTACCCGCATTTCCTGATATTGCGCAAGCATTGGCTATTGATGAGCAGCAAGTGCAACTTACCGTCGCTATTTTTATGCTGACGGTTGGCTTAGGTCAGCTTATAGCAGGTCCTTTAGCCGACAAGTTTGGCCGCCGTCCAGTCGCACTATTTGGCATCACACTGTATGGATTTGCTGGGATGTTGGCTTTTTTAGCACCTAGCTTTAGCATTCTGATGCTTGCACGTGCACTGCAAGGTTTTGGGGCTTGTGCCACTTTTGTGGTTGCATTTGCGATTGTTCGTGATACCTACGGCAGTGCTAAAAGCGGCCAAATGATCACTTACCTAAATGGTATTGTGTGTTTTATTCCCGCGTTAGCGCCTATTTTAGGCGCTTGGCTGACTGTGCAATTTGGCTGGCGGATGAACTTTTTATTTTTGGCGGGGTTTGCTTGTGTTGGACTAATGATCACTGCCATATATTTTAAAGAAACACGCCCTGCGGATAGCCACTATGAGGGCCACATACTCGATTTACGTCGTTTTATACCAATCATTAGCACGCCTATTTTTCTTTTTAATAGCCTAATTTGTATGGTGGCAATGTCGGCTATTTTAGCTTTTGTAACATTAGCACCGGGATGGATCATGACCGAGTTAGGTGGATCGGTCAGCGATTTTACTTTTTGGTTTACTCTCAATGCCATTGTTAGCATTGTAGCTAGCTTTATTGCACCATTGTATATCAAACGCCATAGTCAAAAAGCGTTACGCATAGGTATGAGTTTATTAATTTTCTCTGGTGTACTGATTTTAATTCTCGGCCAGTTTAAAAGTGCCTTTGCTTTTATGCTGCCAGTGTTGATTGCTGCGCTAGGCTTTGCACTTAGCTTAGGCTCAGCGGCTGGAATGGCATTGTCACATTTTGCTAAACAAGCAGGTACTGCATCTGCGTTAATCGGTTTAATGCAAATGAGCGGCGCTGGAGCATTGGTTATGCTCACCCAAGTGCTCCCTTTCAATGCGCCCGAGTTTATTGCTTTTCACTTATTATTATTGCTGCCACTGTGGGTTATACTGCTCAGTAATAAAGCACACGCTTATCACCCTAAAAACACATAAAAACAATGATCAATTTTGAATTTTTACTGTCATTTTTAGCCGCGAGTTTTTTCATCGCTGTTGCACCAGGTCCTTCCAATGCTTTTTTAATGGCGCAAACTTTTGCCAATGGCCGCGCAGCAGGCTTACAAAGCGCATTTGGTTTTGCTTTAGGCGGAGTGGCGCATACTTTATTTGCCGTTGTCGGTCTTACGGCTATCCTAAAAGCCTCAGAAGTGGCTTATACCAGCGTACAATACGCTGGTGCTGCCTACTTATGTTATTTAGGTTTTATGATGTTTAAAAGCACATTTATCCAGTCAGAGTGCAGTAGCGAAGATAAACCCCATGTAAGCACCAAGAAAAAAACTAATATTATGTTTCAGGCTATGATGACTGAAGTGCTCAACCCTAAAGTAGCGTTATTTTTTATTGCGTTTATTCCGCAGTTTGTTGATCCAACCCTGTCATCATCAACTACATTTCAATTAGCTTTCTTTGGCTTACTGTATCCACTTTTTGCGTTTCCGATTGACTGCACGTATATTTACTTTGGCGATAAAATTGCAGGCTACTTTCGAGAGCACCCGCAAAGCCAAATTTGGATTGATCGTATAACAGGTGTAGTATTTGTAGTTCTTGCGGTTAATCTACTCATCTAAAAAGAAAAAGAGTCAACATGGAACAAAAACAGCAAACCCTTCCAGCGCAAAAAAATATTGCTTTAGTTGCACACGATGGTAAAAAAGCAGCCTTGCTAGCCTGGTGTAATAAACATCGCGATAACCTCAGTAAGCACACATTGTATGGCACAGGCACCACAGGTCATTTAATTGAGCGAAATACTGGACTTGAAGTTATCAAACTACTTAGTGGCCCTATGGGAGGCGATCAGCAGTTAGGCGCTAAAATTGCGGAGCATGAAATTCATGTATTGATTTTCTTTTGGGATCCACTTGCATCTCAGCCTCATGATCCTGATGTTAAAGCGTTATTACGCTTAGCTGCGGTATGGAATATTCCAGTGGCGTGTAATGAAGTCAGCGCAGATATGATTTTAAGCTCGCCTTTGATGCATAACGAGCTTGAACGGTCATTGCCAGATTACGAGAAATACCTCGCAACCCGACAAGTCATTCTATAAGCCCCCTTTAACGATAAAGCATACTTGCCCATTTAGTGAGTCCGGCGGTTACACTACCAAAGTGATCGCCGTTTACCATTTTAATATCACCTAAGTGCTCAACTAATGCAGCTTTTATTAGTGGCGATTGCGCGCTGCCACCGGTAAGGTAAATCACATCAGGAACGGTCCCTGCATCTTTAATCGCTTGTTTTGCTAAACTTACTATTTGCATAATCGAATCATCAACCGCCACAGCTAAATCAGCTCGTGATAGCACTTTATGTAATTGCGGCGCTAAAAACCCTAATTCACAGTCATACTCAGTCACTGACGAAAGCGCAATTTTTGCCGCCTCCCCTTGCTGTACCAGCTGATGACCTTGCTTATTTTGCTGCAAATCGATCAGTCGTTGAAATAACTCAGGTGCTTGTACTTCACGTAACTGCGTAAGTAATTCTCGGTGATGGCTTTGACTATAAAACTGGCTTTGTAAGTTCACATCGTTAATTTTACATGCTTGCCAAAATGCTTGATTAGGCAGTGGTAAACCTGATTTAAACTGACTGCCTAAACCAAGCAATGGCATTAATGCGTGATAGCTTAAAGCAATGTCTAAATCATTACCGCCAACACGTTTACCTGTATGCGCTAAAAAGTCATGATCACGGTCACTACTATCACGAAAGCTAGGTCCCATTTGCACAAATGAGCAGTCACTGGTACCACCACCAATATCAATAACCAATACTTTTTGATCGTGATTTAAGTCACTTTCATAATCAATTCCTGCTGCGAGTGGTTCATATAAAAAAGCCACATCTTTAAAGCCAGCTCGTTTTGCTGCACGCTCTAAAATACCAATTGCTTGTTGGTTTGATTGCTCTCCACCCACGGCTTGGAAATTTACCGGGCGGCCAATAACCGTTTGTGTTAACTCTTTTTGTAGTGATGTTTCAGCACGCTGTTTGATTTTTAAAATCATTGCGGTGGCAATATCTTCAAAGAAGTTGATTTGCCCTTGCTTTAAGCCTATTGCCCCAAAAAACGATTTAGGGGATTTAACAAAATAGCCTTCTTCAGGAAATTGCACATATTCGTTAATTGCTTCACGGCCAATAAAAAGACTTTCATCACCGGGGGCTAGATCTAAGTCAGACTTGATCCGCACCATACTATTGAGCAGGGCTTGGCGCTGGGTTTTAAAATCAGTTTCATAACTTGTACCTGTTAGATGCTGAGCAACAAAATCGACAACTAAAGCACTGTGATGTGTGTATAAGGTTGAAGGGAGGTAAAACTTACCTTGCTCTAGGGGCACCAGCTCAACAGTATTTTGAGCATTCATTACACCCATTGCGCAATTAGAACTACCATAATCAAAACCAACTACCATTACTTCACCACAACTAACATCAAAAGGCCGCGCAATTTAGCATACTTACGGCTTTTTTTAAATGTTAATCAGGATCGCGTTGACGTAAAAAACTGGCAAACCGTGGTAAACCGTTTTTAGTAAAACCATGGTATCGGTATGTCACCGTCGCTCCTATTGCGGGTGGATTTTGGCGCTGTGCGTTACTAAAGCCAGTACCAATTGAAAACTCTTTTCCTTGTGGTGTAACTACTTTTAACGCCCCTAGCATGCCAGTAAATTTGCCTTTTCCTGGAAGATGAGCAATGACGACCGCTTCACTATCAAAATAAGGTTTTAACTTTAACAGCGCATCAGAACGGCCACTTTTATGCATTGCCGAGGCTAAATGCAGCATTACACCTTCACCACCTTGCTGAGTTACTTTATCAAAGTACGCAGATAATGCCTGCTCTGTGGTAAATTGATACTGCTGTACTGCTTGGATGTGAGGCTTATTTAATGTTTTTACTAAACGTAGATAATTTTCATAGCGTACTGCAAAGGGATTATGTTGATCTGGCATGTCAAATATCTGATAGGTGACTTTTTGCCAGTCACTATCCAACGGCTGTAAAGTGCGCACAATACCACTGAGGTCTGCAAAATCACCGCGCTTGGTCCACAACTCACCGTCTAACCTCAAATTAGGTAAATCAGCAATAAACCAGCCTGGCGCATTAATGGCATTGCCATTACGGGTTATCAACTGTGTTCCCGTCCAAATCGCACGGACCCCATCAAACTTCTCACTAACGAGATAGTTTTCAATGGCAAGCGCTTGATCTTGTGGGTAAACCTTGGCAAGTTGGGCATCAGCGGTGATCTGTGTATCAGTTGCTAAGCAAGTAAAAGTACTGATCAGCAACCATAATACTGTTAGTCCTTTAAGCATATCGGTCTCCTTGTTTATCACCAAGCAGACTAAACTATAGCTTAGTTTGTACCCATTGCCATAGCTGCTGTAAATTATCCATGCGAGAAACAGCTAAACTTAAATCGTGGCCTAGGGTGTGTTTATTCGGTATTGCAACCACAGCTACGTTTGCATTAGTTGCTGCTGTAACGCCGGTGTGTGTATCTTCAACAGCAATTGCTTGCTCTGCTGAAATCCCTAATGTTGTCAGTGCAAGTAAATAAGGGTCTCCCGCAGGTTTTGGATTTTGCACGTCGTCTTTAGTCACTACGCAGTCAAACCATTCATAAAAGCCATAGCCTTTTAAGATAGGTAAGGCCTCATGGCGTGAACTACCCGTCACTAATGCCATTTTAAGATCGCTTTGCTTCACTGCCTCTAATACCTCTTCGGCAAAAGGCATTAAAGGAGGTAAATTAGTGGTAACAAATTGCTCGAATGCATCATATTTAGCCTGCGCTAACCACTGCGGTGAAACCGATAAGTTATATTGCTCAACCACTTCAATTGCCGCATCTAAGGTCGGTCGACCTGAAAAACGTTGGCAAAAATCATCTTCTTCATAGCGCACGCCAAACGGTGCTAAAACATCATTCCAACAGTTAAAATGGACACTTTCTGAATCAACTAAAGTGCCATCCATATCAAATAATACTGCTTTTAATGTCATCCTCATTCCTTTATTTTTCAGCAACAAAAAAGGCGCTCATAGCACCTTTTTGGTTTAATACTTATGCTGTTAAACCTGCTGGCGGCTCTGCAAATGCTTCTTCACCCGTTTCAACATCTACCAACTCGTAGCCACGTTCTTTTCTAACAACTTTTAGTACAGGTTTTTCAAATGCTGTTTTTAAACGCTCTGCGTCATCTCGTAACGCATCTAAGGTGTTGCCAAAAGGCGCTGCGCCCGTTTCTGACCAATTCGTTACTTTACCATTTAGGTTATATTCAACCTCATGTATTTGATATTGCGCCGCTTCATCTTTAGTTGCTTCACAAAAAATCACTCGGTAGTTCCAAAATCCAGCCATTGTTCTTCTCTTGTTAAATTTAATTGTCGCTACTTTAGCAGCTCTAATAAGGCTTTTCACTAGCGTAAAAAAAAAAGCCCGCAAATAATGCGGGCTTAAATCTACTTAACTAAAATGGAGTTTAGTAAAACTTCACTTTAAATTCTGCACCGATATAGCGTTCTTCATTTACCATACCAGTGTTATTATTGAAGTCGATTGCACCGATTACTTGTTGCTCGTCAAATAAGTTACGTACAAACGCAGATACTTCATACTCATAATCACCTTCAGCCCAGTTATAACCAGCACGTAGGCCAGTTTCTAATAGTGATTTACCTTCGAATTCAACTGACTCATACAAGAAGAAGTCAATTTCGCTGCGGTATGAAATATCGGTATAGGCGAAGAAGTCACCACCAGCTACTTCTTTAGTATAACGAAGCGTTAAATTAGAGATCCATTCCGGCGCATGCGGAAGGCTATTGCCATCCAAAATAGCGCGATCTTCAGGGCCAAATGCGCCAGGAACTTGGAATGTAGGATCTTTCACGGTGCACTGCGCACATACAGCAACAGCAAGGTCATTATCTTTAAGCTTAGTTTTGTTGTAGCTTAAGTTAAATGTAGCATTCAACTCATCAGTTAATACCCACTCAGTGTCTAGCTCAAAACCATAACCGGTCGTTTTATCAGCATTTACTAAACGGTTAAAATTAGCGCCACCACCTACAGCCGTTAACTGCTGGTCATCCATTTGATAGTAAAAAACAGTCGCATTTACACGGCCGCGGCCATCTAACACATCTGATTTGATACCTGTTTCGTATGATGTAACAGTCTCTGACTTAGCAATCGTTACTTCATCGCCAAATAAAATACGGCCCTGAATGCTTGGCGCTCGGAAGCTATTCGCAATACGTGCATACCAGTTAACATCGTCGTTAATTTTATAGCTTGATGAAATATCCCAGCTGATGTGATCATCACTAGGGTTTTCAGTTAAAAACAGTGCACCACCGCCAGCAGGACTTAATGTACGATTTGCAGAGAATTCTTTATCATCATCAGAATAACGAAGGCCAGCAGTCACTTTAAAGTCATCTGTTAGTGTGTAGTCAACCGAACCAAAGACTGCCCACGCTTTAGTGTCTTGCTGTTGAATAACATAACCATTTAGTGCTCCATTAGCAGCAGTATCATAGCTGTAGTTCTCAATGGTTAACGCTTCATCAAAGTAAAATACACCTACTTGATAATTTAAGTCACCAGTGAAGTTACTTGATAAACGAAGTTCTTGCGTATACTGGTCGTGCTCAGGAATACCATCAGCACTTTCTGAAGAAAATGGAATAAACCCAGGTCCCATTGCAACAGCTACGTCATTAATTGAATAACCACCGTAACCACCATCGATGTCTGCGCGAGAATAAATTTCTGCGCTTTCCCATGCTGAGATAGAGGTAATAGTATGGTTAGCCAAATCCCACTCAAGTTTTAGATTGGCACCTTGAGATTCAACCTGCTGTGTCGCACGAGAAGCTGCATCATGAAAAACTACATCATGATCATAGCCATCAACTAAATCATTACTGCCTTTTTTAATAACATTGGCACGAAAAGCAATTGGTGAACCGTCCATATCACGCACATGGTAGTTAAATAAACCGGTAAAATCATTGCCTTCATACAAGAATTGGATACGTGCGGCTTGGTCAGTGTAGCCACCCAGAGCATCTTTTTGTTCAAAGCCTGGCGCACGATTATCAATATAATCGTCTTTATCCTGCCAAAGTACTGATACACGTGTTGATAAACGGTCTGTTAATGCACCACCAACTGCACCTTCAAAGTCTACTGCACCTCGGCTGCCGTAAGATACAGAGCCATAGCCATCAAAATCTTGGCTTGGTTTAACTGTATCAAATTTAACTAAACCTGCCGGCGTATTACGACCAAACAAGGTGCCTTGTGGGCCACGTAATACTTCAACACGTGCCACATCAAATACAGGGAAGCCCTTTAAAATAGCATTTTCTTGTACTACTTCATCAACTACCAATGATACTGGTTGCGAGGCATTTAAATCAAAATCAGTATTACCTAAGCCACGAACATAAAAGCGTGGGAAAGAACGGCCAAATGAAGACTCAATCGATAAGCTTGGGATTTTCGCATTCATAAAGCGAATATCCATGCCAGCAGAGCTGTAAGCATCTAAATTATCGCCTTGCAATGCAGATACTGCGACAGGTACTTCCTGTGCATTTTCTACACGCTTGCGCGCAGTGATTTGAATAACTTCTAATTGCTTGCTTTGCGCAGTTGGAGCTTGTTCATCAGCAGCAAGAGTTGTAAATGAAGTACCTGCTACGGCAGAGAACAACGTTGCATTGATTAGGGTTGCTAACGTAGATCTTTTCATTGCTTTCATGTCGGGGTTTAACCTTTTTAGTGCACTCTTATTCAACGGTTGATGTGTTGCGCCAAATTCACTCGGCGGGTTCGGCCAATTTTTCGCGCCTTAAGTTAAGCTGCGCGGACCTCTTTGTCGAGAGTGCAAAACGAAGTAAAGAGGCTGAACGAACGCTGAAGATTATAGCACTGTGTGACACTTTTACTGCATTAATATGTACAAAAATATAAACTTTTTACAACATATGGCGACATGATAGAATAATTTTAGAAAAATTATGCAAATATATTTATTTCATGCGGACATTTGTCCTGTTAATTTCAATGGTGAAACTGTATTGGCTGTATGTAATCATCTATAGATATGTCTTTATAAACCAACTACACAAACTAACAATTTCACCCGCTAACTCGAGCAAATTCAGGATTCGCTAATTGACAATTATGCTCATTGAGTAAGCCTAGAATAGCTAAATTTAACTCTTCGATTATTTCCATATACTCGGAAAAATCAGTTGTTACTACATAACTCAATAAATCAATTTGTAATGCCCATGGCGTAAAGCCTTTAAAACGAACTCGACATGGCGTGTCATCAATCTTTTCGTGCTTATCAAGTAAGTTTTTACATGCGGCCATAAAAGCTAATAGATCATGTTGTTTAGTTTTGGCACTGAGCATTAAGTTAGGGCGATAGGAAATTCTTTCTCGCTCTGAAATGTTCTCTAACTGCATATCAACAAATTTTGCATTTGCGACGTATATAACAGATCGATCTAAAGTACGTATTCGGGTAGCACGTAAGCCTATTTCTTCGATGGTTCCCATACTTGAACCAAATTTACATAAGTTACCTATTTTCACTGGCGAAGAGATATATAAAGTAATTGCCCCTATTATATTTTCTACCGTTTTTTGCGCTGCCAATGCAATGGCTAATCCACCAATACCTAAGCCTGCAAGTAAGGTGGTGGCATTAAAACCTAAATTTTCAAACCACAATAATACGGCCACAATCACGACCAGAGTTTTTAGCACATTACTTGCTGGACGCAACAAAAATACAGCTTGTGGTTTTTTTTGCTCAATAAAGCGATCTGATAGGCGATGTTTAATAATATCAACGCAACGTAAAAACACCCAAGTCCATGCAACTAATAATACTGTTGCGCCTTGAGCAAGCGCAACGACTGTAATAGTAACATTGGAAATATCATAAAGTGAACGCGATAAAAGTACAGCCAACAATAAGCAGATAGGCCCTTTAATAAGCGCGAGTACATCGTCAGGTGTTTGCACTATAAAACGATGTAAGATCGCTGCAAAAATTCGTGTAATTAATATCGCAAGCAAAAAGAACGCAAAAAACGACCCGATAAAATAAACCCACTGCCATACCATTACTCCCAACAACTGTGTTTTGGGTAAATTATTATAAAGCCACTCGCCAAGCACGTTATAACCAAATTCATCAATTAAAAATGGGATATTACTAACTGTTGCATTCGATATTTTCCAAACTTTATTATTTCCTTTTTCATCAGGAACACGTTGTAATAATATTTGTACAGGCCCTCGCGACGTCGTTATCTCAGCAACTAAATCTCGATAACTAGGTACTGGTTCATTTTTCTTTCCTTCAGGTTTGTTACTTAATGTATCGATATCAATCCATAGCGTGCGATCAAAAACCAGTGACAGTTGCTCAGCCAGTAACTCTGGTGCAATTGCTTTAACTTCAGGTGGTAAATTTCGATAATCTAAATAATTTGTTGCTAGGGCATAATCGCGTTGGTTTACAGCACGTAAATAAGCCCGCATTGTAGTACTAGGAGTAATACGGTGGAATTCATCATAGGGCAAAGAATCAATATCAATTTCTTTGCCGGTTTCCGCGGAAGTAATTACCGTTGCTTGTAATGACTGTTCGACCTCTGAATTAGGGTTACTTTGACTATCTTCTTTGTTCTCATTATCAAACAGAGATTTTACCGTTATCTCTGGCTGTGCGAATAAACTGAAACTCAAAGAAAATAATATGGACAAGCCAATTAGTTTTAATAATGTTATGAAGTACTTATCCATAAATCAATTCCTTGAGCTGTTTTAATTTAGCACCTTACCTGTTATTAACTATAAAAGCGTTAACACTTATTTAAAAGTTAAAAACAGTATACTTCACTAGAAACTTCGCTCTAGGGCGTATTTATCTTTCTAGGTTACTATTACAGCAATATATTTGGTTTTTAGGTAAGACAAAGCTATATAGTGTGGTTATTTCCCATAAGTAAGCAATAACGCTGCATGTGATTAGGACGTAAAACAAAAAGAAAGTGGCATATCAAATTTAAAGCTAATAGCATCAAGAGACGTCGGTTTCTCTCATTTTTAACCTTAGCCAAACACATCATTAAGCTATTTAAGAAACGTATTACAAAACGACGTGGAAAAGTCTCAAAAACTTTATTTTGAATGAATAAAAGCGCTCATTAGGTAAAATCAGGGTCTATCAGCTCGAACGGTTTTGCCTAGGACGTTTAATTTTTTGTTGCCCGCATAGATGTAGATTAGAAACATGGGAAGATGCACAAACTTTGCTCTATTTTCACTTAGCCCACGTAGGTTACAAATCTAGCGTCATGATCTACTCGCCCCTAAAATGGAATGAATTTTAGCTCCCAAAGGTCAAAATGCCCCAACGCTATACACATAACGTGGAGTTTGACCTAAGTACCTACACAAGCTAACGTATATGCAGTATTTATGCTGTTAAATATAATTTTAGCGCTGTCATTAAGGAATAGAATGGATCTAACCACCACACTTTCAAAAAACTGGTCAGTACTGTTAGTACGCGGCCTCATTGCAATTATTTTTGGCGTTATTACTTGGTTAGCACCCAATGCATCTCTGAGTATTATGTTGTTATTTTTTGCGGGCTATTTTTTATTTGATGGCATGCTAAGAACATGGGTTGCTTGGAACTCTAAGCAACACAATCCCTATTGGCGCTGGTTATTGGCCGGTGGGGTGTTATCAATCATCGCAGGACTAGTTACCCTATTTGCACCAAACGTTACCGCGATACTATTACTTTATTATGTCGCTGCGTGGGCCATAGCGATTGGCGCTGTTGAAATTTTAATTGCGCTTAAATTAAGAGCGGAAATATCTAATGAGTGGATATTAATTATTACTGGGGCAATATCAGTATTATTTGGTTTATATTTAATCTTTAATCCTAGCGCAGGGATCCATACTTTACTTTGGTTAGTCGCCACTTACGCCGTACTATTTGGTGCTTTAATTGTATTATTTTCATTAAAGCTAAAAAAGATGGTGCAACAGCAATAACTCATCAATAAAAACGAAGTAATTTGCTACTCGTTGCAGCAAATTACTTCTGCAAGACTATACCGGTACCGCTGGATTTATTTCGTTGCTCGTCCCCGCCTTAATGCAATTTCACCATCAATATGTATATCGCGTTGTGGGAAAGAAATAACGACATTATGCTCAGCAAATATTTTATATACGCTAAAACGAATATCACTGCGGACTTGGCGCAACATGGTTTCTGATTCAGCACAAACCCAAAAAATAGCATTGAACACTAAAGAGCTTTCAGCAAAATCATCAAATAACACTGAAGATGCCGGCGTCGGGAGTATTGCAGGATGTTCGCTCAACACTTGTTTGATCAGTTTTTCAACTAACAATACATCTGATCCATATGCCACACCAACACTGACAGACGAACGAGCATTGCGGTCAATCAAGGTCCAATTCGTCACTGTGTTTTCGAGTAGTTGACTGTTTGGTATAAGCATGTGCACACCATCGTTACGACGAATGCGCGTGGAGCGGGTATTAATCGTTTCAACCACCCCTTTAGCGTTGCCCACTTCTAAGAAATCTCCAATACGAATTGGCCGCTCCCACATTAAAATCCAGCCACTAATAAAGTTATTAATGATATTTTGTGCCCCGAATCCTACACCAATAGCTATAGCGCCAGAAACAAAGGCAAATGCTGTTAACGGAATATTTAACACTTCAAGGGAGGTAAATATTAAAATTGCGATACTTAACACTAAATAAATACGGGTAAATAAATGCACCGCATCAGGGTTCATTTTACGTGCGAGCAGAGTTTTTCGTATTAATCGACCAATCCATGTAACCACAAACCACATGGCAAAGAGTATCAAAGGCACTTGAATAACTTTAGCTACAGTAATTTCGATATTGTTATAACTAAAAATTACATACGATAAATAATGAGAGATTGACTCTAACGTCATACTTTTTCCAAAATTAATAAAACAAATAGCTATTCAGGGTTAAGTAAGTTTAGCACGCCATAATGGCATTTACGGAGAAGTTAAAGTTCAATATGTTTTTTATGAACAAATCATTAACATTTTCTTACAGGTAATGCTATATAAGTACTGTAAGCTTAAATAAAGCACGAGGAACGAATGATGTCACAACTGACCTTAAATCAAAAATTAGCCACGTTACAACCTTTAGTTGATTTGCAACTGTTTGAATCAAGTATTGAATACCGCAATAAAATTTTGTCTGTGCTTGCAGAGCAAGAACATACTCTTAATTGCATTAATAAAGAGTTTGGTCACCAACAACCGGCTAGTTTTGGTAGCGAAAAAAAGTTTGTTTTAGGTTACAACTAATTTTGCTACTTCGCGCATGCAACATAAACCAAAACTCCCAATTAAGTACCAACCTGTAGTAGCTTTAATACGTCCTACTGTTTAAGGCTACTATTTCTCGATTTGCACTATTTTTACCTAAAAACACGTTTTTTGCGCTTAATCCCCACCTTAAACCGATAAACTTAGTTGTATATACATGAAAATTTGCTAAGTTATGGGTGTTTTATGTCTCGCCTGTTTTTCAAGGCTCACCTATTTTATGGAGTTCTCATGCGTAAGACCCTTATAGCAACTACAATTGCTAGTGCATTATTATTATCTGCTTGTAGTTCGCAAAACGATGCTGATACAAAAGAGCAAACGACTCAAGTACAAACAGTCAATGTAGACAACGTATTGATGAAACCAAGCCCATTACAATATATGGCACCAGAATTTGATAAATTTGGTACCAGTGATTATGAACCGGCATTTGATGCAGGTATTGCCCAGCAAAAAGCGCAAATCACGGCTATCGCAAACAACCCAGCTCCAGCTACATTTAAAAACACCTTAGTTGAATTAGAACTATCGGGCGAATTGCTTGATCGCGTTTCAACCGCTTTCTATAACTTATCTGGTTTGATCTCTAATGATGAGTATCAACGTATTGCAGCAAAAATGGCCCCAGTGTTATCTGCGCATTCTGATGATATTTATCTTAACAAAGCATTATTTTCACGTGTTGAAACCATTAATGGCAATAAAGCGAAGTTAAATGCCGAAGATCAGCGTTTAGTTGAGTTTTACTACACTAAGTTTGTTAACGCTGGTGCAAAATTAGATGAAGCACAAAAAGCCAAAATGCGTGAAATCAACGCTGAGCTTGCTAAGTTATCAACAGCCTTCTCGCAAAACGTATTAAAATCGTTTAAAGAGGACGTAGTATTAGTAACCGATAAAAGCGAACTTGCTGGCCTTTCTGACGCTGAAATAGCAAGCCTTGCCGCTGCCGCTAAAAAAGCAGGTAAAGAAGGCTACATGATCACGTTAGTGAACACCACGCAACAGCCGATTCTCAGCAGCCTAGAAAACCGTAAGTTACGTGAACGTATTTTTAAAGCATCAGCGACTCGTGCGCAAAATACCAATGGCCCTATCATTATCAAAGAAACCAATTTGCGCGCTCAAAAAGCAGCACTACTTGGCTATAAAGATTGGGCTTCATATGTAATGACCACACGTATGGCTAAAACCACTGAAAACGTTTATGGCATATTAGATGACTTGGCACCTAAAGCTGTAAATAAAGCAAAAGCTGAAGCTGCTGAAATTCAAAAAGTAATTGATGCATCAGGCGAAACGTTTGCCGTACAACCATGGGACTGGGCATTCTATTCTGAAAAAGTGCGCCAAGCTAAGTACGACCTAGATCCTGCTTTAGTTAAGCCATACTTTGAAATGCAATCAGTGATCCATAACGGTTTATTTTTTGCGATGGAAAAACTGTACGGCATTACTTTCAAAGAGCGTAAAGATTTACCACTTTATCACGAAGATGTAATGGCGTTTGAAGTGTTCAACGCCGATGGTAGTGCTATTGGTTTATTCTACATGGACCCTTATGCTCGTGAAGGTAAACGTGGTGGTGCTTGGATGAGTGCATATGTTAGCCAAAGTGGCTTAAAGGGCACAAAACCTGTAATTTATAACGCACAAAACATCCCTAAACCTGCAGACGGTCAGCCAACACTGATGACCTTCTCTGAAGTTACGACTATGTTCCATGAATTTGGTCATGCGGCACACGGTTTGTTCTCAGACGTAAAATACCCAAGCCTTGCAGGCACTGCAACAGCTCGTGACTTTGTTGAATTCCCGTCACAAGCGAACGAAGATTGGAACATCGAACCAACTGTACTTGCTAACTACGCGAAGCATTACAAAACAGGTGAACCAATTCCTAAAGAATTACTCGACAAAGTACTTGAGTCACAAAACTTCAATCAAGGTTTTGGCACCACTGAGTATTTAGCTGCAGCATTACTTGATATGGAATGGCATTCATTTGGTGTTGATAAGAAAATAACTGATGTACAAAAATTTGAGCATGATGCGTTAGAGAAACACGGCATTGCTTACTACCCAGTACCACCGCGTTATAAGTCTTGTTACTTTAGCCACACCTTTGCTGGTGGCTATTCAGCAGGTTACTATGCATACCTTTGGACTGAAGTATTTGCAGCTGATGCCTTTGCACATATGACAAAGCAAGGCGGCTTAACTCGTGACAACGGTGATAGCTTCCGCAAAGAGATTTTATCAAAAGGTAACAGCCGCGACTTAATGCAAAGCTATATTGAGTTCCGTGGTCAAAAGCCAACTACCGAAGCCCTACTTAAGCGCCGTGGTTTAGTTAAGTAAACCAAAATGATTATAATGGGAGTCCGTAATGGACTCTCATTTTTTATCGCCATTATTCATCCTAACTTTGTTACCTTCTAACTCAAATCAACACCTTACAGAAGATATATATGCTAATCTAAATAAAAAATTTAGAGTTACACAATGCAAAATATACTTTTATTTTCAACTTGCTTACTACTGACTGCATGTGCCACAGAACCAACTGAGCACGCCGATATAGTGATCGCTAATGCGACGATCATCGACGTAACAACCGGACAACTCAGCGTTGAACAATCCCTTGCTATTCGCGATGGTGTGATCATAAAGCGCGCTAACAACTCACTAAAAAATAACTACATTACTGATAATTACATTGATGCTAATGATCAATTTTTAATGCCAGGCCTTTGGGATATGCATGTCCATTTTGGCGGCGGTGAAGCGCTTATAGCCGAAAACAAAGCCCTGTTACCACTTTACCTAGCGTATGGCATTACTACAGTACGTGATGCTGCTGCTGATTTAAGTGAGTCAGTTTTAAGCTGGCGAGAGCAAATTAATAATAACCAATTAGTTGGCCCGACCATTTATACATCAGGGCCCAAGCTCGAAGGTAAAGACTCTATTTGGCCTGGCGACTTAGAAGTTGAAACTGTCGAGGAAATGAATGCTGCTATTGATACGCTTGATGCTATGAATGTGGATTTTGTGAAAATCACCGATAGTGCATTAACACCTGAACTTTATTTAAAAGCAGTTAAAGAAGTGAAAAAGCGTGGCTACCAAATATCTGGTCATATTCCGTTTTCGCTATCAGTTACAGATGTATCAAATGCAGGGTTAGATGCCATTGAGCATATGACCTACTTGTTAAAAGCCGCAGCAATTAATGAACCTGAAATATCAGCAAAAGTGGCTTCAGGTGAACTGAGTTACCGCAGTGCTTTGCCAATTATTACAGCAAATATTGATAACCAAGCAGCTTTAAATAAATACGCCGTGTTAGCTCAAAATAACACGGCCGTAGTACCTACTTTAATTGGTGGTCAAATCACCGCTTATATTGATGAAGATAACCATCAAGATGATGAGTTTTTAAATTATTTAGGTAAAGGTCTTAAAGCCACTTACCAATGGCGTGTAGACAGAGCCAATAAAGATACCCAAGATCAAATCAAACAACGTAAAGAACGCTTTGTTAAAACAGCTCAATTACTACCTTTAGCACAACAGGCTGGCGTATCAATTATTGCTGGGACCGATGCTGGATTTTTAAATTCGTATATTTACCCAGGTTTATCTCTTCATCAAGAGCTGGCTATTTTTAGTGATTATGGCTTAACGCCATTACAAACATTGCAATCAGCAACACTTGCTGGACCACAGTTTTTAGGTAAAACGGCGCAGTTTGGAGAACTTACAGAAGGCAAAACCGCCGATATCATTTTCTTAACTGATAACCCATTAATTGATGTACGTAACACGCAAAAGCTCACTGGGGTTATTTCTCATAGTAGTTATTACAATCAAGCAGCACTTGAACAGCTAAAAGTAGATGCCAAGCAATTCGTTAGTTCACAACAGTAAATTAATCACCGGGCTCAGGTTACTTCACTGAGCCACTCCCTTTAATACTCGTTGTAGTATACACTCGCGCTTTTAGTTTGGAGTAAGCACTATGGGCTACTTATTTGCCGTCACTCTATTATGGGCGTTTTCATTTAGTTTAATTGGCGTATATTTAGCAGGTCAAGTTGATGCTTGGTTTAGTGTATTAATTCGCGTAGCCCTAGCCACACTGCTATTTTTACCGTTTTTAAAACGAACACCTCCCCCACTTGCTTGCAAACTCATGCTGATAGGCGCAGTACAACTCGGTATTATGTATAGCTTTTATTACCACTCATTTTTGTTCTTAAGTGTGCCTGAAGTACTGCTATTTACCGTAATGACCCCGCTTTACATCACGTTATTAAACGATGCGTGCAACAAGTATTTTAACCCACAGTTTTTTATAGTCGCTTTTATTGCCGTGCTGGGTGCAATTACTATTCGCTATGAAAACTTAGACAGTAACTTCTTAGTCGGATTATTACTGGTACAAGGCGCTAATATTAGTTTTGCTGTAGGACAAGTAACCTACAAACGTTTAATGCTGGGTAAGCAGCTTGATGATAAAACTGTATTTGGCTGGTTTTTTATTGGTGCACTGATTGTTGCAAGTAGCTGTTATGTCTTATTTGGTAACTCAAACAAATTACCAAGCACCTCAACACAATGGGGCATATTGATTTATTTAGGAGTTGTGGCATCTGGTGTTGGCTATTTTATGTGGAATAAAGGCGCCACGCTTGTCAATGTTGGCGCACTGGCGGTGATGAACAACTTGCTTATTCCTGCAGGCATTGTTGTTAATGTACTTATTTGGAATAGAGACGCGGACATACTCAGATTAAGTATTGGCGCGGGGGTTATGCTATTTGCCTTAGTGGTAAACCAAATAATGGCTAAAAGAGTAAATTAATTACTCTGTAGTTAAACTGTCACTAATAATTAGTAAGGTAGCGTCCACTTTGATTTTTAAGGACAAATAATGAAGCGCATACCTTTACTGACTAGTTGTTTATTATTAATTACACTCGCTGGCTGCGATGACGATGTAGAAATAGTCGAAAAAGAAGTGGTTGTTACCAACACTGAGGTTGAAATTGTTAAAGTTCCTACCCCGGTTATTGTTGAAGTAGCGCAAGGTACGAATATTCAACTCGGTGCTCGCCCCGACTACTTAATTGACGATATGGCCACCAGCGCACTAAAAACAAAATTAGAATCGTGCAAAGACGGCCCTTTTTATCGTACTGATTTTTCAATTGGTCACCGCGGTGCACCTATGCAATACCCAGAGCACACTAAAGAATCTTACATTGCAGCAGCTCGTATGGGCGCTGGCATTGTCGAGTGCGATGTGACGTTTACAAATGATAAAGAGCTGGTATGCCGCCATTCACAATGCGATTTACATACCACCACTAATATTTTAGCGATCCCAGAACTTGCCGCTAAATGCAGCGTGCCATTTACGCCAGCGGATCCTAACAGTGGTACACCCGCTGCAGCTAAATGTTGCACCAGCGATATTAGCCTGGCGGAATTTTTAACCCTTGAGGGTAAAATGGATGGCGCGAACACCAATGCCACCAATGTTAACGATTATATGAATGGAACACCGAGTTGGCGCACTGATTTATACGCCACCTCAGGTACACTCATGACCCATAAACAAAGTATTGCGCTATTTAAAGAGCTGGGTGTAAAAATGACCCCGGAGCTGAAATCGCCTCAAGTGAGCATGCCTTTTAATGGTATGACTCAAGCGCAATATGCACAAAAAATGCTGGATGAATACACGCAAATGGACGTACCCGCAAACCATGTTTATCCGCAATCATTTAACCTAGCCGACGTAGAATATTGGATTAGCACTAATCCTGAATTTGCAGCGCAAAGTGTGTATTTGGATGGTCGCGACAGCAATGCAGGGTTTGATCCTAATAACGCAGCAACATGGCAGCCAAGCATGGCAGAGCTAGCTACTGATGGCGTTAAAATTATAGCGCCCCCTATTTGGATGCTGCTAACCATAGATAACGACAGTAATATTGTACCCTCACAGTACGCTATAGATGCTAAGGCCGCAGGGCTTAATATTATTGCATGGAGCCTTGAACGCTCTGGCCCTCTAAATGAAGGCGGCGGTTATTATTATCAATCTATTAGTGATGTTATAGATAACGATGGCGACATGTTAACTGTGGTTGATGTTTTAGCACAAGAAGTGGGGGTCATGGGGATATTTTCCGATTGGCCAGCAACCGTAAGTTACTATGCTAGCTGTAATAAAATGCCTGCAAGTATTTAAACTTTAAGGCGTGTTTATTTTATCGCGCTCAGTTACCATATATTTTATATTATTTAACTGAGCGCTTTTATGATCATCCAACACCACCATGCAGACTTGCCTACCCTAACAGGTTTAATGCGCACCACGGTTTACCGCCCCGAAATGTCAGGGCAATTTCCCGCGATTATTTTTTATTCTGAAATATTTCAGCAAACCGCGCCTATTGCTCGCAGCGCTGCACTTTTAGCAAGCCATGGTTTTGTAGTACTTGTGCCAGAAGTGTTTCATGAGCTAAACCCTATCGGGACAGTGCTTGCTTATGATGATGCGGGTAAAGATAAAGGTAATAACGATAAGTGGGCAAAATCACTTGAATCCCACGATAGCGATACCCAAGCGTTGCTCGACTTTGTACAAACACAAGATTATTGCACCGGCTCTGTAGGTACTATGGGTGTCTGTATTGGCGGTCACTTAGCTTATAGAGCCGCATTAAACACACACATAAAAGCCGCATTTTGCTTATATGCCACCGACATTCATAGCGATACACTCCCCGCACAAGCCGGTAATAACTCGTTTGAACGCATGGCTGATATACAAGGTGAGATTCACTTTATTTGGGGAAAGCAAGACCCCCATGTGCCACAACAAGGTCGCGATAAAATTTATCAACAAGCTGTTAATACGGGTATTAATTACCAATGGCAAGAAGTTAACGCCCAACATGCCTTTATGCGTGATGAGGGTGAGCGATACGACGGCGCACTAGCAATCACCATGTACCAGCAAGCCGTTGCATTATTTAACCGTACTTTGTAAGCCATAAATTAGACATTTTTAAGCATACCCAATGCGGTATGCCTTTTTATAAAATAATCTTTTAAATAATCGATAAATAAGCGCAGCTTCTTAGAATCGGCGCCGCCGGGTGGAAATACGCCGTAAAGTTCTATATCTTTACTTTTATAGTCATCGAGTACAATTTCCAATAGCCCAGCTTGAACTTTTGGCCATGCATCGTAAAGTGGAATACGCCCGATACCATGGCCTGCTTCAACAAAAGCAGTTCGCGCCGCAGCGTTATTAGTCCTTAAACCACCTTGCATAGTTAAGTTATGCTTTTTACCATCTTTTTGTAGCGTTAATGTTTTACTGCCGAGCTGATACACCACCCATTGATGTTCGCTTAATTGCGCTGGAGTTTTAGGTTTACCGTAATGGGCAAAATAATCTGGCGAGCCACAAATACAGGTACTCATCGTAGTGAGTTTAGTCGCTTGTAAATTGGAGTCACTAAGAGCCACACCGCGAATTGCAAAATCAAAGCCATTTTTAATAATATCAATCACTTCGTCACTTAACTGTAAATCAATATCGATTTTGGGATACTGACGTTTAAAATCATTGATTGCAGGCACAACTAACTGCATACCGACATTCACCGGGCAGCTAATTTTAAGTAAGCCTTGTGGTTCGCTTTTTATATTTTCTATTTGCTGTTTAGCCGCATTAGCTTGCTCAGTAATAATTCTGCAGCGCTCATAATAAGCAATCCCCGCTTCGGTCAGTGCCATAGTTCGAGTTGAACGATTAAGCAGCGTCACTTCCAGTTGGGTTTCTAATTTTTTTAAGTGATAACTTGCCACTGCACGAGTAAATCCCAATTGTTTGGCGGCCGCCGTTAAACTGCCCTGCTCTACAATTTGTGCAAATACCACCATACTTTTGAGTTGCTCAAACGATACCTTCATAAGATCTCCTATACTGACTTACTTTATTGTATCAATTATTAAACCAATAAAGTTGAATTTATCATCGTTGTTTAAAGTGACCTTAATGCATATAGTAGTTAGTAAGATAAATTAAAAATTTAAATCATCAGAAGGAATATGGTTATGGCTAAAAAAATACTTATGGTTCTTACCTCTCATGCAGAGCTTGGCAATACCGGTCATAAAACGGGCTTTTGGGTCGAAGAATTTGCGGCTCCTTATTATGCATTTATTGATGCCGGTGCTGAGGTTACACTCGCATCAGTAAAAGGCGGGCAACCACCGATTGATCCAAATAGCGCCGCACCTGATGCCGCAACAGATGCTACAAAACGTTTTGATAACGACAGTGCAGCACAAACATTGATGGCCAATACAAAAGCGCTTGGTGATGTAAATGCCAGCGACTTTGACGCCGTATTTTACCCAGGCGGTCATGGCCCATTATGGGACTTAGTTGACAATACAGACTCAATTTCATTGATTGAAGACTTTATCAAAACAGAAAAACCTGTTGCAGCTGTTTGCCACGCAAGTGCCGTGTTTTTAAATGCTAAAAATTCAGATGGCAGTGCATTGGTTGCAGGTAAGAAAGTAACTGGCTTTAGCAATAGTGAAGAAGCCGCAGTGCAACTTACTGACATTGTTCCATTGTTGGTAGAAGATGAGCTAATCAAAAAAGGCGGTGATTACCAAAAAACGGATGATTGGGGTGTGCTCGCATTAGTCGATGGCTTATTGATCACCGGTCAAAATCCTGCCAGTTCTGAGCTTGCAGCGCAAAAACTGCTAACCCAATTAGGCTAATTCTTTAATATTGTATCTAAAGCCTTGCTTAACCCAGCAAGGCTTTTCAATTAAGCATCAGGATAGGTATACTCAGTCAAACATATTTAAAATTAAGTGATGTATGGCAAACCCAAAAAGCTCTTTGAGCATTCCTCCTCTAGTCAGTAAACGCTTTACGCTTATTGGTATTATTTTATTGTGTGTTTTACTGCAAATTATTAATAGCTTACCAGGCGTTAACTTAAATGGATTAGGTATTTACCCTCGCAGTCTAAGTGGCTTAACGGGTATTTTTTTCGCGCCTTTTTTACATGGCGGCTGGGCACATTTGCTTAGTAACTTAATCCCATTTGCAGTGCTTGGCTGGCTAGTCTGCCAATATAGCGTCAAACGGTTTTGGGCTGTATTTATCTTTACTGCTGTGGTTGGAGGATTACTGGTTTGGCTATTTGGTCGCGCAAATATTCACGTTGGCCTGAGCGGTGTACTTTATGGCTTGTGGGGCTTTTTAATTTGCTACGGCATTATGCATCGGTCATTTAAGGCCATTGCTATTAGTGTCGCGGTGGTATTTTTATATAGTGGTTTAATTTGGGGTGTTTTGCCACAGCGTCCCCATGTGTCATTTGAAAGCCACCTGTTTGGCGCACTCGCTGGTATTCTTATTGGCTATTATTTAGCAAAACAAGATAAGAAAAGCGCAAGTTATAAGCTTTAAAGTTAGCAAGGTTAAAGATAAAATATTAACCGTCATTATCTCGGATTAAATAAATTTGCGCTTTCTCTATTTCGGTTAGCGCTTTATACCCTCGTGGATAAGGCCATCCATGACCTCATCTAAATGATCTTCATATTACCAATGAAAGTTATCTTTGCTTCCCTTGCTCTAAATGATCAACTAGGATGGGTTGTTCGTAACCTTAATTAAAGTAACCAACGTTTAAGGAGTTTTGATGAGTAACAGCGAAAACTATACCCCGCCTAAAGTATGGCTGTGGGACGCGGAAAGTGGCGGTGACTGGGCAAAAATAAATCGACCAATTGCAGGCGCTACGCACCAGCAAGATTTACCCGTTGGTGAGCACCCTCTTCAGCTTTACTCACTGGCAACCCCTAATGGCCAAAAAGTCACCATCATGCTTGAAGAACTATTAGAGCTTGGTATCACTGAAGCCGAATATGATGCGTTTTTAATTAAAATCGGCGATGGCGATCAATTTGGCTCAGGCTTTGTGGGTGTTAACCCTAATTCAAAAATTCCAGCGCTGATGGATCACAGTACGACCCCTATAACGCGGGTGTTTGAATCAGGTGCTATTTTACAATACTTAGCAGAGAAGTTTGATGCGCTAGTGCCAAGCGACCACACCAGTAAAACCGAATGCCGTAACTGGTTATTTTGGCAAATGGGATCAGCACCTTATTTAGGCGGTGGTTTTGGTCATTTCTATGCCTATGCACCACACAAAATGCAATATCCTATTGACCGATTTACGATGGAAGTTAAACGCCAGCTAGATGTATTAAACCGCCATTTAAGTGATCATGATTACATGGCTGGTAGTGACTATTCAATCGCAGATATTGCTATTTGGCCATGGTATGGCTCGCTGGTATTGGGATATTTATACGACGCCGCCGAGTTTTTAGATGTTGAATCATATACCCACGTGATGCGCTGGGCAAAACAGATTGAACGCCGCCCTGCAGTAAAGCGTGGTCGCAGAGTTAACCGGACTTGGGGCCCAGAAGATGAGCAACTAGCCGAGCGCCACAGTAAAAGCGACTTTTAACGAAAACCTAACAGCGCGATTAGTATGACTAACCGCGCTGTTACTTATGCTGGCTGTAAATCTATTTGGTTATTTCGCGCCTGCAGGATCTGTAAGCCGCGAGCTAAGAATATGCCACTTAAAATACCGTAAATCGCGCTGACAATAACCATAAATTCTGTACTTTGCGTAACTGCTAGTTGTATTGCCAACATCACTCCAACACAATATTTAGTAAAGAAAATGGCCATTATTAGTATAAATGGTACTTTGCTACCAGGTATATGAAACACATGCTGCTCACTTATGTAGCGCACTCCCTTTGGCAAACCGAATTGACGAGCGACTCCCCAACCAAGTACTAAACACACAAACCAAACTGCTAATGCAATTACACCAGAAAATGCGGAGTACACCCCAAAAACTGACAGGCCAGCCATTGCGACAGGTAACACACAAACACTGCGTAACGTGACCTCTCTTGCTCGGGTTTGTTTGACACCAAGCACAATCAGGCCGGCAAATAACGCGAACACCCACAGCGGTGTATGTTTAATTATATCAATCACTAAACTTCCTTTTTATTGTTGTTATTGCTTATTGTATTAGTGCCTTGAGCTTAATCTTATTTAAATAATTAATAAAGTTACAATTACATTTTTTTAACCTTTATATACGTAGCAAGCTTAATGGGCCATCTCGATGCTAACTTAGAGAATAGTAAAAGGCGACGACAAACAAATATCGCAGAGTGTAATCGCCATCATTTCAGTCGTAGCAAAACAACAGCGCAATTTGATAACCAAAAACCACTCAGCAGCAAACTAAAACATTCTCTTAAATCGAATGGTTAAGCCATTAAATTGCATTGTTAATTTGTAATATAAAAGGATATGCTCTTATTAGTAATTTACAATTAAAGGAACGGCTATGAAGAACGTATTATTAATCAACTCATCACTCAACGGTGAAAACGGTAATTCACATCAACTTAGTGAGCAGTTCATTGCTGAGCTTACACAAAAAACTGACATTACAGTGACTCGTCGTGATGTTGCCGAAAACTCATTACCACACCTAACTCAAGCTGAAATGGGCGCATGGATGACAGAGCCTTCACAACGCAGCGATGAGCAAAACAAACTGGCTGCTATTTCTGATGAGTTGGTCACTGAGCTGCAAAATAATAAGCTCATCGTGATGGGCGTCCCTATGTATAACTTTGGTATTCCATCTACATTAAAAGCGTGGATCGATCGTGTTGCTCGCGCTGGCATTACGTTTAAATACACTGAAACAGGCCCAGTTGGGTTAGTTGAAAACACTAAAGTAGTTATTCTTGCTGCTCGTGGCGGTATGTACTTAGGTACTGATATGGATACGCAAACTAAGTATCTAAAAGACTTTTTTGCATTTTTAGGTATCAACGATGTGGACTTTATTTATGCTGAAGGCCTAAATATGCCAGATGGTGATGACAGCAAAAACGCCGCTAGTAAAGAAATTTCAGATTACGTATCGGCACTTTAATTTTTTGATAAACAAGCGGTCAGTAAGGACCGCTTTTTAGTTAGCCATGCTGATTTCATTTATTACACATTCTTATCGTCAGTGGATCCGTGTAACTCAACATTCAATACTTTTGTAAACTTGGTGCTTATGTTGCAACACTCTCTATAAACCGCCCATTTCGCTATGCAAAGGTGAAATCTTTTCAAAGTTAGCGAAATTATTACAAAGGAGATGAGTATGACGATTAAGAAATCTGCACAATCACATTGGTCTGGCGATATTAAATCTGGTAAAGGTCAAATTAGCACCGAAAGCGGCGCTTTAGATAATCAGCCCTATGGTTTTAATACGCGCTTTGAAGATAAAGCGGGCACTAACCCAGAAGAACTAATAGCTGCGGCGCACAGTGCTTGCTTTAGTATGGCGCTATCACTTGCGTTAACTGAAGCAAATTACGTTGCTGATGATATCACCACCAGTGCAGTGGTTAGTTTAGATGAAGTGGATGATGGCTTTGAGGTTAGTCATATAGCCTTAAGTGTAGAGGCAAAAATTGCCGGTATTGCTGAATCAGAATTTAAAAAACTGTGCGAGCAAACCAAACAAGGCTGCCCTATCTCAAAATTAATGAATGCTGAGATATCTCTCACTATGGCACTCAACTAAGCTAAAAAATTAACCGTATATAAGCCAAGTAATTATTACTTGGCTTTTTACTGCACGGTTTTTACTATACGTAAAAGGTATAAACATAAAATAACGTAAAATTTCAGCTAAATCTCTGGCCTAGCCAAGCTAAATAAATCATGCGTTGTCGTAAAGTAATCTCCGCCCATTTTACCAACGGTATTTAAAGCTCTTGGGTCAATATAGCCGTTAACAAGTACACTTTCATCAATATAAATACCAACTACATTTAATAACATCATTTGCCCGCCACCTGCTTGTTCAGAAATAGTGACCACGTCACGTAAGCTACATTCATAACGAACCTTAGCTGCTGCCACCCCCAATGGAGTTACTGATTGACTTGCACATGATGCGATCCCCACAGCCGTAAATTCACTAGTTTGCGAAGAAAAATTACCGCAACTTTGATTCATTTGCTCCACCAGATTATGACTGACCACATTGATAACGCACTCTTTTGTGGCCAGTAAATTGTTTAAGGTATCCTTGTTTTGATTCTCAGCTGGATTTACCTGAGTCACACTCAACACTGGCGGGTTTACACTTGCCACGGTAAAAAATGAATACGGCGCAATATTCACCACGCCATCACTACTTAACGTGCTTATCCATGCGATAGGCCTTGGCGTGATCCCACCAACCAATTTACTGTATGCCCCTTTTTGCTCGTCAGGATCAGTTAAATCAAAATACATCATCACCTCATTAAATTTAAACTCATTAAACTAAACGCCTTTTCACTTTGTTACGTATTAAAGACAAAGTAAATGAAAAAAACGCTTTATTACTATGACACACTCTTTGTACTGGTTTACTAACGATTTACGACTAAGCGATAACGCACTAATCTCTCTTGCTGCAAAGCAAGATACAGCACTTAGCTTTATATATTGTGTTGACCCTCAATGGTTTAAAAGCAATCACCATGATTGCCAATCAATGGGACAACATCGCTGGCAGTTTTTAGCGCAATCTTTACAACAGTTAAACAATACTCTGAAAGACTATGGGCAACATTTAGTGATCTACCATCAAGCTGCTCATGAGGTGATTGAACATTATTATCACCATCACAACGTGCGTACTCTATATTGCAGTGAACAAATTGGTTACGATGAGCAGCAAACGCTACTCAATGTAGCGAAAAATCATGGTGATCTTGTTATTAAACAAGCTAATACATTTACCTTATATGACAACCAGCAACTTCCTTTTACTATTAATGAACTGCCAGCAACATTTAGCCAATTCAGAAAGCTAATTGAGCAAACAACGCCCACTATAAATACACTTTTAGATCCTCCAGTGTACATAGCCAGACCTTTAATTGCTCCAATGCCTTGGCCAACTACATTGCCTAATGTCAGTAAAGAACGAACGTTATTCGCAGGTGGTGAACAAAGTGCGACTGATCATCTAGCTGATTACTTTTCAAGTGCTAATCCATCTACCTACAAAGAAACTCGCAACGCTTTAGCTGGTATTGAAAACTCAACCAAGTTTTCTCCTTGGCTTGCTAATGGCTGCATTAGTGCTCGGCAAATAGTCAACGCTTTGCGTAATTATGAGCACATTCATGGCGCAAACGACTCAACTTACTGGATTTATTTTGAATTACTGTGGCGTGAATACTTTCAACTATACAGCCTGCGTTATGGCAATAAGTTATTTTCTTTTGCCGGAATTACAAAGCGTAAGCCACTAACCAGTTTTTACCCACAGCGATTTAAGCAATGGTGCACAGGCACAACACCGTATCCCATTGTCAATGCATGTATGAAACAGCTGAATAAAACCGGCTATATGTCAAATCGTGGCCGGCAATTAGTTGCAAGCTGCTTGGTAAACGAGCTCAAGCTAGATTGGCGCTTTGGCGCTGCTTATTTTGAACAACAACTGATTGATTACGACGTGGCATCTAATTGGGGAAATTGGCAATACCTTGCAGGTGTTGGCGCGGATCCTCGCTCGGGTAGGCATTTCAATTTAGTAAAGCAAACCCAAACCTACGATGCTAATAATCAATTTATTAATCACTGGCAAGGTGATGAGGTACACGCCATAGACTCGTTAGATGCCGCAGATTGGCCGTTAAGCAGTTAATAATACTTAAAGAATAGCGGTGGTGAGAATAAAAGTTGTAGCATACAAAACCGAGCCTTTTAGACTCGGTTTTGTACATTTTAGCAAGGTGCCACATTATTAAATGTTCTAATTTTTGTTTTTAAATCAAATGCTGCATAACCAGCCACAATAATAAAACAGCCTGCTGGCACAATATAAGAAAAAGCGACACTGAAGGTATCAATAAATACAGCCTGTACCACGGGTACTATCGCTCCACCTAAAATAGCCATTACTAATCCGGCAGCACCTAGCTTTGCATCATCGCCTAAACCATGTAATGAAATTGCGTAAATAGTGGGAAACATTAACGATAAACAAGCCGATATACAAACTAAAGCCCAAACCCCACTTATAGTTGGCATTTGCACCATATATAAACATAGTAGCGTCGCAATTACAGAGGTTGCCATTAATAGTTTTGCTGGTCTAATAAATCCCATAAGCCATGTCATCACAAACCGAGAGAACAGAAAAGTGATCATACTGTATTGCAAAAACGTTCCACCGGTCACTTCGTTTGTATCAAGTGCTTCCATAACGTATTGAATGGTAAAGGTCCATACACAGGTTTGCGCTGCAACATTAAAAAACTGCGCAATAACGCCAAAGCGATAATGTGTATTTTTAAATAATCGTTTAAAGGTTGCACGAAAATCGACATGCTTAGATACCTTTTTTTGCTTGCAAAAGTTAGGTGTTTTAGTAAATGCAATTGCCAGCCAAATAAGCACAAGTACGCAAGCCATACCCACATAAGGCACCATAACCGCATCTAGTTCTGCTTTTATTACCTGAGTTAGTTGCTCAGCGCTCATAGCTGCACGCTCATCTGAGGAAGCTATATTTAGGCTAGGTAAAATAAGGGTTGCGGCTAAAAACACACCGATATTAGTACCAACAGGATTGAAAGATTGCGCTAAATTTAATCTACGGGTTGCACTTTGCTGATTTCCCATTCCCATCACATAGGGGTTTGCTGAAGTTTCTAAAATAGATAGACCACCAGCTAACACAAATAAAGCGGCTAAAAAAAAGCCGTAAGTCATTGCTTGGCTTGCGGGATAAAACATAAATGCCCCTATCGCAGCCATGCCTAAGCCTGTCAATACTCCCGTTTTGTAAGAAAAGCGTTTATTTATATAAGCGGCAGGAATGGCTAAGCAAAAGTAGGCGCCATAGTAGCTAAACTGTACAAGTGCCGATTGCACTGAAGACATAGTAAATATTTTACTAAATACTTTAACTAACGGATCAGTCATATTTGCTGCAGCACCCCATGCTGCAAAGCAAAGTACAAGCAAAATAAAGGGAACCACCATCTCCTTAGAGACAAGAGGTGTTTTTGTATGTGTGTGTGTGGTCATTGCCATGTCTCAGTTGTTAACTTTGAGTAAAGCATTTAAACAGGTAAATATCACCTCGTCAATAAATCAACTATAGTTATTTATTACATTTAACAATACTTAATTGTACTCTGTCGTTAATTTAATATTAAATGATCAGCACAGTAATAAAACCAATGCTGTCGCCAAGTATGTCCGCTCAGTGTACAATTAGTTAAGTTATTCAAGACAATAACAGATTAGACAGGAATCATTATCAAAGCTAAAAACCCTCGACTCGTCTCACAAGAAGGCCGAAGCCAATCTGGCTTGCGTGCTCACAATGAACGTCGAATTATGTCTTTAATTCGTCAACAAGGGAGTGCGCCAAAAGCCGAGATAGCACAAAAAACGGGTCTTTCTGCACAAGCCGTTACAGTTATTATCAATAGCTTAGAAGCCGAGTCGTTATTAATAAGAAAAGAGCCACAGCGTGGCCGTGTTGGCCAACCCACTATTCCGTTTGCCTTAAATCCTGATGGTGCTTTTGGCATCGGCTTAAAAGTTGGTCGCCGAAGTTATGATTTAACCTTAATTGACTTGGTCGGAAATATACGCGCAACCTTAAATGAGTACTGTGCCTACCCTACTGTAAATAGTCTGCTCACTTTTCTTGAAAAAGGTATCAGCGTACTTAAAATGAGCTTAAGTGACGAGTTAGCCGAGCGTATTCTAGGTATTGGTGTTGCAACTCCTTTTGAAATTTGGAATTGGACTGAAGAAGCTGGCGCACCAAAGAAAGTAATGAATGAGTGGAAGTCTTTCGATTTTAAACAAAGAATCAATCAGATCATCTCTCTTCCTGTCTATGTATGTAATGATGATACCGCAGCATGCTCAGCAGAGCTGAGCTTTGGCAACCCAGCTCGCTTTACTGATTTTTTATACATTTTTATTGGCACTTTTATTGGTGGTGGAGTCGTTATAAATGAAACCTTATTTACTGGTAAAAAAGGTAATGCGGGAGCTATTGGCTCATTACCAAGGCCTGTACTCAATAGTGAAGGCCAACTAACATCGCAACAGCTGATCATGCAGTCTTCGCTGTATATACTTGAAAAAATGCTTAAAGATGATGGTTACAATACCGACATAGTGTGGAGTTCAAAAGAATATTGGGGAGATTTAGGCCCTGTTTTAGATAAATGGATAGATCAAGTTGCAGATGGCCTTGCCTATGCAGCACTGTGCTCACTGGCTATTTTTGATTTTGAAGCCATTGTGATTGATGGTGCAATCCCTATCAATGTAAGAGAAAAAATAGTATTAGCAACAAAGTTAAAATTAAGCCAAGCCGATCATCGTGGCATATATCGCTGTGCCGTACAAAGCGGCTCTATTGGTGCTAAAGCTCAATCAATAGGTTGCGCTAACCTACCGTTAATTATAAATTTTTCTCAAGATAACGTCAGCCTTTCCCACAACTAGCTTCCAATAAATTTATCAAGCAGCCGGCGCTATTCGCCGGCGCTTTGATATTCTGGATTACCCGCAAATAAATTCAATTAAATAACTCCATAAACTTGTACAAAAAAATAAGTAATAATAGTTGATTTATTTCTTTTAGTTCTCTACATTCTATTTACAAATTTGCCCAAACTGGTGAGGCGGGCTGATAAAACAGCAAGTTTGTAATCACACGCAACAAAAAGCAAAAAATGGTTTAGGATTTGGGCACATAATCGTAACGGGCACATCTGGTCAAAAAAGAGTGAATCTATCAATGCCATTAACCCAGCTAAGTTAGCTGGCTTGATTCGAGAAGATACATAAAGCGACGTATTTTTTGACACCAAAATCAATAACTGTCTTGGTGGTCAAGGCTTAGATTTAACCAAAGGTATCGTTTAAAACGAGACGATACCCTGACAATTTTTATAGGAATAACGTAATGGAAGTAGTTGCAATTGGTGAAGCCTTAATTGATTTACTCTCAAATGATTGTATAGATAAAACAGTATTAAGCAGCGAGCTAGGATTCACTCAATTTGCAGGAGGTGCCCCCGCAAATGTAGCTGTCGCCGTAGCAAAGTTAGGCGGTTTGAGCTCATTGCTTGGTAAGGTAGGCGATGATCCGTTTGGTCGTTTTTTAATAAAGGCACTCGATACACATAATGTTAAAACATCACATGTTAGCTTTTCTAAAAAAGGTAAAACTGCACTAGCCTTTGTCTCATTAGATGAAAGCGGTGAACGTACATTTGATTTTTACGATAAAGACGCCGCGCATTATGATTTGCAGATTTCCGATTTAACCCCCTCTTTATTTGCAGCCCCTAAAATAGTGAGTTTTTGCTCAGGCTCTTTAGCTAAGGCTAACGTATTAAATACTACGTTAAATGCACTAAAACACTTTAAAGAAGCAGACTCGGTTACATGCTTTGATATTAATTTTCGACCTGCCTTTTGGGATGAACCACTTACAGCCCCATCCATTATTAATGATATAGCTAAAACGGTTGATGTTATTAAAGCAAGTAAAGATGAGCTGATAGCCCTGTATGGCATTGAGCATATTGAAACCGCAATAAAAAGCTGGGTAGACAATGGCGTGTCATTGGTTTTAATGACTGATGGTGGCGAGCCAATTACATTTTCCTCATGCTCATTTAGTGGTACATATCCTTGTCCACCAGCGAATGTCGTAGATACCACAGCTGCCGGTGATGCTTTTGTAGGCGGTTTTTTATACCAAGTAGCTTCGCTAGTAAGTGATAAAAACGAATTTACTGATTGG
Organism: Pseudoalteromonas sp. SG44-8; assembly: GCF_014164125.1. Taxonomy (NCBI): domain Bacteria; kingdom Pseudomonadati; phylum Pseudomonadota; class Gammaproteobacteria; order Alteromonadales; family Pseudoalteromonadaceae; genus Pseudoalteromonas; species Pseudoalteromonas sp. SG44-8. The sequence goes on from NZ_JACJEQ010000003.1 coordinate 150,085, forward strand.
GTCAATAATTTTGAAAACGTATTAAAAGCAATCGACTTTGCAACTAAGTGTGGCGCCTCAACTGTCGCAAAGTTTGGTGCATTCGACGCTTTACCAACGCAGCAAGACCTGTCTGCCTGAGCACTTACAATCAAGCAGCCTATTTGTAACCTCTATACTAACGACTAAAACTCATATTTTTAGTTTTAGTCGTCTAACAAAATCGCTTTTAAACTACTTTTACATTTAATACGTATAAAACTATTTATGCCTAATTATTTATAAACGATACGGTTTTGATATCACCAGTATGAAAGAAAAAATAAACATAGTCTGGTTTAAACGTGACTTACGCCTAAGCGATCATCAGCCTTTAAAAAATGCGTTTAGTAATGGCCTGCCCACACTATTAATTTATAACTTTGAACCTTTACTGCTTGACGATGGGCATTACAACGAGCGGCATTGGCGCTTTGTCTATCAATCAATTGTTGATTTAAATACCCAACTAGCTCGCTTTAATAGCCGCGTGTATATATTTAATGAAGACATGCAAACCCTGCTTGAATCGCTTCACTCGCAGTTTGCAATCACAAACATTTTTAGCCATCAAGAAATAGGGCTAAACAACACTTTTGAACGTGATAAAACCATTAAAGCATGGTGCCAACACCATCATATTAACTGGTTAGAGTCGCCAACCGGGGCTGTGATACGTGGCAAAAAAAATCGCCACAATTGGAACGAACGCTGGCAACAAACCATGCAAGCACCTATTGCTATACCTAACTGGAAGCAAATAAAGCCACTCCCCCTTACTGACTATAAAACACCCAAGCTGCCTAGTGCCTATACGCAAGATAATGAATATTTTCAGCATGGGGGCCCACGACTTGCCCGTGAAGTAATGCAAAGTTTTTTTGCTGAACGCGGTAAGGGTTATCAAAAAGGAATATCTAGCCCTAGTTTAAGCCGTACTCATTGCTCTAGGCTATCGCCCTATTTAGCGTGGGGAAATATCAGCCTGAGGCAAGTGTATCAAATGGCGATTGACGCATATCATAGCACTCATGCTGATAAAAAAGGTTGGAAGCGCCCGCTTGCTGCATTTGTATCTCGCCTGCACTGGCATTGCCATTTTATGCAAAAGTTTGAAAGCGAATGCAGCATGGAATTAAAAGCATTAAATCCGGGGTACCATGCATTTCCATATCGTGATGACGCACAAGTTACTAGCGATATTGAACGCTGGGCACAGGGGCAAACCGGTATTCCTATTATTGATGCCTGTATGCGCTGTTTAAAAGCCACCGGTTATATTAATTTTAGAATGCGCGCTATGTTAGTTAGTTTTGTTACGCATCATTTAAACATCAGCTGGCAACATGCAAGCCTGCCGTTGGCTAACTATTTTTTAGACTTTGAACCGGGGATCCACTACCCGCAAATACAAATGCAAGCATCGGTTACGGGCATTAATACTATTAGACATTACAACCCGATTAAACAATCTGAGGATCAAGACCCAACCGGAGCGTTTATAAAAAAATGGTGCCCAGAGCTTGAAAAGCTGCCTGTAGAATACTTGCATGAACCTTGGGAGCAAACACCCATGGAAGCATTATTTAACGACTTTAAACTAGGTGACGATTACCCTGCACCGATGATTGATTTAACCAAAGCGTCTAAAGAAGCGAGAGAACGGCTTTGGCAATATCGCGAACGTATTGAGGTTAAGCGCGCTATTCCTGCGATTTTAAAAAAGCATGTAAGCATCGCCCCTAGATCAAAAAGTACAAAGAAAAACCATCACAATGGCTCATAAAAAACTAACTTTACCGCAAAAAACCTGCCCCACTTGCAAACGTGATTTTGCTTGGCGTAAAAAATGGCAGCGCGACTGGGATAACGTAATTTACTGCTCGCAGCGCTGTAAACGCAGTAAAAACGAAGAGTCAACGCGCTAGCTAAAATTTGCAGTTAAACAGAACAAAGCTTTGTTATTGATTCTAAAAATACGGTAACATCATTGTTATTATTAATAATAAATAGCAATAATTATCCTAACGGTGGTTTTTCAGGGTAAGTAAAATAAATTAAGGGATACTATGAATTGTACTAATTGTGGTAAAGGTTTACTTAAACCTAGTTTTATTGAAGGTCAATTTCGTTCGCACACATGCACGCACTGTAATGGCCACTGGATACTAATCGAAGACTTTGCAGCTTGGAAAGAGCGTAACCCAAACTTTGCATTTGCTGACAATATCTCATTCGAAGCCGACGCTACAGACACTAAAAAAGCATTAATTTGCCCAGTATCGGGGGTCATTATGCGTAAGTTTCGTATTTCTTCATCAACTGACCATCGTATTGATTACAGCGCACCAGTAGGTGGGATCTGGTTAGATGCTGGTGAGTGGGAATTACTAAAAGAAGAAGGCTTAGCTGGTACTTTGAATGCAGTAGTAACACAGCAATGGCAAAACCAAATTAGAGAGCAAAGTACCAAGCAAAACTTTAGTGACATATATGCTGATAAATTCGGCGCAGACACTTATACAAAAGTGAAAGAACTCAGAACATGGCTTAATGCACAACCGCAAAAAGCAGATTTGAGAGCCTACCTAATGGCTGAAGACCCATATTCTGCAGAAAAGTAAGCTGCTAAAAAAGTGGGACTCGCTGTATCGAGTCCTTTCATCACAAAATACACCACAGTCATTGTACTTGTTTAATTTTCTTATTGCTGTGTTAACCGCATGCGCCACTGTTTTACTGTTATACTCAAATGCTAATACGCAGAAGCCAATCGCGGCTATGTCATATTTACTTTCAACTTGTCATTCTATGCAAGTTAACCACCTGATTTAAAACCGCTTTATATTAAAAATACTAATTTAGTAAATAACAAAACCCTTTACTGAGACCATTGTTTACAGTCAAGTGTTTCGCTTGCCTGTAAAACAGCCCACAGTTTGTTGGCGAAGTAGCATCATTCGTTTATGAACTCAGCATACTTTAAACAAGGCGATAGCATGAGTGAATTAACTATTGGCGTAATTGGTACGTCACGCAAGACAGATGAACGACGTTACCCTATCCACCCAGACCACCTTAAGCGCATTCCAGAACAACTTAGAAAACAACTGATCTTTGAACAAGGCTACGGCGAAGCTTTTAATGTGAGCGATGCGCAAATAGCCGCATTAACCGCTGGTGTTGCAAGTCGCAGTGATATTTTAACCCAAATAGGCACCGTGATCATCGCCAAACCGGTGCTTGCTGATTTACAAGAGCTACGTGAAGGTGGAACCCTTTGGGGCTACGTACATTGCGTACAGCAACGCGAAATAACCCAAGCTGCACTTGATAGAAAACTCACTCTCATTGCGTTTGAAGATATGTTTGTATGGTCGCCACAAGGCAATGTTGGCCGTCATACTTTTTATAAAAATAACGAAATGGCCGGCTACTGTGCGGTATTACATGCACTGCAGCTTAAAGGCATTGACGGACATTATGGTGATCAGCGTAAAACCATCATCTTTAGTTTTGGTGCTGTTAGTCGCGGTGCAATTTATGCACTCAAAGCCCATGGTTTTAGAGATATTACGATTTGCATCCAGCGCCCCGATCACGAAGTACGCGAAGAGATCCTGGACTGCCATTACGTTAAAGTTCGCCAAGGCCAACACGATGAAGCACGGATGATGGTGGTTGAACACGATGGGACGCAACGGCCACTAACGGAGCTCATTAGCGAAGCCGATATTATCGTAAATGGCACTTTTCAAGAAACTGCAAACCCAGTTAATTTTGTTATTGAATCTGAAGCGGACTGCCTAAAAGCAAACAGTTTAATTATAGATGTAAGCTGTGACGAAGGTATGGGGTTCTTTTTTGCTAAACCCACCACATTTGCAAATCCGATGTTTCGCTATGAAACCGTTGATTATTACGCGGTTGATCATACACCTAGTTATTTATGGGAAAGCGCAACACGTTCAATCTCAGCCGCCATGATTGTATACTTACCTACAGTATTAGCAGGCAAGGCACAATGGCAAAAAGATGAAACTATCCGTCGTGCGATTAATATTGAAGACGGTATAATCAAAAATACTGCGATTCTAGCGTTTCAAAAGCGCCAATTAAACCCGCCTTATAATGCACTTTAGTTATTAAACATCAATAAACACGCCGAGCAGCTAATCCTGCTCGACGAGTTCATCTGTAAGAGTCATTGTTCTGATGTTGTTTGCTCACCAGCAACTTTTTCTCTCAGTTGCATCACCACTTGCTCTGATATAGCTAAATCGCCTTGCTTGGCACTAAAGCTATGAACAACCCCGGCAGAGGCAGCAACCACTTCCAACACCACTTTATCAAAATCAACATCAAATAAAGTTTGGTCTCGTGCTACGGCATCCCCCTCATTAACGTAAATTGCCGAAATCGTAGCCTTACCCATCATTCCTTGTAGTTCAGGTACTTTGATATCCATATTGCTTCCTTTGTGGTTAATTTAAATGCTATTTCGCGCCCCATGCAGCAATTAATTTTTCAAACTGAGCCTGCACATTGTTATTATTGATACCTTGAGTTTGTTGGTTAATTGCATTAACAAGCTCAGTAAATGACGTTTGGTTATTGTTACTGGTAACCGCTGCAGTTAGCGCATTCACAGCCTCTTTATTATCAAGGGCTGCAAGTTGCTCAATTAACGCCTGCAAGTGTGGTTGATAGTTATTACCAGCTATAGCACGGCTTAATTGCTCTAAACTTGCCATATAAGGCGTTTGCACAAAACCATTATCAAGCGATTGCGCTATGCTACTAATTGCTTGTTTATTATCTAAACCTTGAATATTCACACCAACACTTTGCAATAACTGGCTGTAATCGTGGCTTAGGTTGTTTTTACTAAGTTTACCGGCAATCTCTTCCAGTGATTGATGCAAATAACCCATTTGCTCAACCGCCATCATCACCGGACTGCCGGCGCCATCAAGTTTATTTAAACGTACAAAGTCACCTTTAATTTGACTAAAGCGCTGCTGCTGTTCTGCGCTTAAGGTGCCACGCAGTTCACCGAGTTTAAGTAAGTTCTCTTCAGAGCCTTTACTGAGTGTTTGCGCTTCACCACGATAATGGTCACAAATCAAGTTTTCTAGCTCTTCGTCATTCATGGCAGCAACGACTTTTTCTGCCATTTTATTCATATTACGGTAGCTGCCTTGCAATTTAAATGGCGGCTCTGTGCGGTAATTATTATCTTGCGCGGCTGAGGCAATATACTGGGCGTTCACTTTTAGTACGGTATTACGAATAGTGATTAGTCGCATCAGTACCGCTTTAATTTCGTTAACTTCCGCTTGTGAATAGCCGTGTTCAAGCTCATTTAATGAAATGTCTTCGCCTTGACACATCCGCACTAACTTATATAAATCTTCCATGTTGCGGTTAGCCAATGGCGCTAATACTGCATTAGATGTTAGCGCATTTTCTATAAAGCTCATGGCAAACTCTTGCTCACACCCGGCTAAGGTATCACCAAGATTATAAATATCGGCGCGGTTTGCCAACATATCAGGAATTTTAAAGCTCTCACCAGATTCCGTATACGGGTTACCTGCCATCACTACGGCAAACTTTTTACCGCGTAAATCATAGGTTTTACTTTTACCGTTCCACACCCCGTCAATACGTCTTGAGCCATCACACAAAGAAATAAACTTTTGTAAAAACTCAGGGTTAGTATGCTGAATATCATCTAAATACAGCATCACGTTATTGCCCATTTCAAAGCTCTGATTGATTTTTGCAATCTCTTTTTCAGCAGTAGCATTAATGGCTTGAGCAGGATCGAGTGACACCTGATCGTGCCCTATCGACGGGCAATTTACTTTTACAAAAGTCAGCCCTAAACGGTTAGCAACGTATTCAACTAAGGTTGTTTTACCGTAACCTGGCGGCGAGATCAGTAATAGCATGCCCATTAAATCAGTGCGTTTGTTTTTACCTGCTGAGCCAATTTGTTTTGCTAAGTTATCACCAATAATTGGGAAGTACACTTTATTGATCAGCTGATTACGTACAAACGAGCTAAGTGGCCTGGCTTTAAATTCCTCAAGTTGCAGGCGCTCTTTTTGCGCCGCTAAAATATCACTGCGCAGTGCATGATACTGCTCAAAAGCCGGTACTTGCTCAGTGATGTATTTACGAGTTCTGGCATAAAACTCTGCATAATCAACATGTAAAGTTTGCTCTTGCACTCGTTTATGCTGCCCCATTAAACGCTCAACTTGGGTGTTTGGGGTGACGTCCAACACAGTGTATTTTAATGTTGTGGTGGCACTGAGATGCAAGTAGTTAGCCGCTTCCGCCTGCACCATCGCCGACACTTTAGGATTTTGCATGCAGTACGCATTAAGCCAACTTAAAAATAATAATGCCCGCTCATCAGTTTGCTTTACGTTTTCACAGGCCTGAGCAAGCTCGTTGCTATAACCTTTGGCTTTAGCGTCACTACTAAACTGTTCAGCTAAACTTTTAGCTTGCTGAGAAACGATAAATAGCTGTTGCTCTGCCGTTTTTTGTTGCGCTAATTGTTGCACTAAATAAGCTGCGGCCAAGTCACTGGATAAATCAGCAAAACGTGCAGATAATTTGCTAACTTGAGTTAAAAAGACATTGATCTGTTCACTTAACTGCGCGGTTAACGTGCTGATAAAACTGGTCGCAGCAAAGTGTTTATCCATCAAAATAGCATTGCTCGCTTGATGGAAATATTCGTTCAGTTGTGCAGATGACAATTGCGCACTAAATAACTGCGCAATAATACGACAACTAGCTGGATAAATAAGTAAATCCAGACTATTTTTTTGCGTCAATAAGGTGTCAATAATTGCCCATGCATCGTGGTCATGAATGCCTTTTTCATAGCCTTCTTGATAGCGCGGTTCAGCAAATTTTTGCACCAGCTGCAATAATTGTTTATCTCGTTGTGCCTGCTCTAATTGTGCAAAAGTCAGCGAATGCTCACTGTTTTCACAAGCGAGTAATATTTGTGCAGCTAAATACTCACCACGATAAACCACCTCACTTTCAGAAACTAATGTTTGTTGCCACAAATGACGGCTTTGCTGTAACGTTTGTAAGCTTTTCTCATCTGTTATTGGCTCAAAATAATCAGTACCCGTTAAGTGCAGCATCAGCTGCTCGTCACGCGGCAATAAGGTTAAATCGAGTAATTGCTTATTAACACTAAAAGCGTGCTTACCAATACTGACTGTATTGCCGCCGTCAGTGAAAATATCTTGTTTATCACGTAACGAACGTATGCCCTGATCTTTACTGGCTTTTAGCTTTGATTGGATATCATCGGCACGAATTTCATCGCCTAACTCTTTAAGCTCACTAGTCAATGCACGAAGCTTGCTGATCATAGGATCAGCGGCAAAATAAGTATTTAATGCATCAAGCTCAGTAAAGCTTTGCGCACGGCGGTTAACGCCTTGCAATATACGCTCGGCGGCATTGGCTAAATTCAATGCGCGGCGCTGACGGGTATCAATTAAGCTTTGTTTATGCGCTTCAAAGCTTTCGTATACGTCATCACGTTTGGCAATGATCTCTGTCAGGTATTCGTCAAAATCACTAAATTGCGATTCCAGCTCTTCAAGCTGAATAAGCAAACGTGAAAGTTGCTCGTCACACGCCTCTGGGGTTTTAGCATTATTTAGTGCGTTGGTAATACTTTGCGAAAAAAGCTTAAAGCGTGCGGCAAATTCAGCTTTAGCTTCAACACTGCCAAGGCTCTTTTGACGGATTTCAATGCTCGCTTTAGCACGATTAACCAACGCATAAACAGCACTGATATCTTCGAGGATTTGCGTGCGCACACGGCTGTCGTCGATGTCTAAATCAAGCATAGTGTGGTTAAGTAAATCCAGCTCTACACTTTGCGCATCTAACTGTGCGATATAGGTCTTCAGCTCGCTAACGCTTTCGCTTTTACTGCTTAGCTCTTCAAGCTCTTTAAGTTTTTCGTGGTACGGCGCCAGCGCGCTGTCTTGTTGTAAAAACGCGGCTGTTGCTTGGCTTACTTCCACCAGCCGTGTATCAATTTCACTTTGTAAGTTATTCAGTGCAGCAATATCTATATATTTAATATCTTCAAGGCTTATTACTTGCCCTTTGAGCATTTTTAATGCATCAATACCTTGCACAAATTGCGGTGCGACTTTAAAGCTATCAGGACGTACTTCTCGGGTTACATCAGTGTATTGCTTATTAATATCCACCAAGGCTTGCTTGGCTTTGTTTTGAATCTCGGTGACTTTTTCAAACTCATCAAGCACTTGCTCAGCGGTTTCATTGATGCTGTGTAGGTTTTGTGCGATTTCCGCAAATTCGCTTTCGTTAAGCCAATGGTAACGGTCAAAGATATTCCGGCTAAGGGCAATTAAATCTTCGTAATGAAATAAAGTCGGGCTTTGCTCGCTAATGGCTTTACAGACACTGTATAAATCAGAAATACCGCGAACTAAATCGGGGTTACCTATTTTACCAAAAAAGCTAGTAAGTGGCGGCGCATTGGCTGCAAATTCAGCCGATACAAACGGGCTTTGCCAAATTTGAATCGGGTGTACTCGCTCCGCTTGGTCTTTATCGGCTTTAAAAGTCAGCGTTATACCATCGTTGTAAATAGCATAACCGTGACAATAAATTGGATTTTGCAGGTTTTTATCAATAATATTATAGGCAAATAGCGCGTAACGGCCTTCACTTGGCTCGTAAAACACGTATAAAACATCTTCGCCGTTTGGTGACTTTATATGTCGGTGAAATTCTAAATCTTCTATTTGCTCTTCAAACGAGCGTGCTTGCCCTGATTGTAAGTAGTAACCGCCAGGGAAAATAATGCCGTGATCTTCAGGTAAAGTAACACATGCACTGCCGATTGCATCTTGGCGCATGACCTGCTGAGTGCGGGTGTTATAAATAAAGTAACGCCATGTTTTTTCACGGTATGGGAGAATTTTTAGCAGCACTAAGTCGCCTACCAGCGCGTACTCAACTTCGCTGTCAGCAAGGGATTGGTTTTTATCATCAACAGCTTCTTGATAAATCCCTTCACCGGTGTCAGTGCTGTTTTCTATTTTAATGGTCAGTGAACCGCCAATGGTTTCAACAAACACTTGGTCCGCGATGTTGATATGAGCGTGGCGCCCTTCTATGTGGTTACTTCGGTCAGTTTTGAGCCATTCAAAATCATAGTCATGTGCGTGTTGAATATCACGCTCACCGCGGTTATCGATATAATTAATGGTGTTGTCTGGGTGAATTTCCCAGCGAAAAACCCGCACATCCGATAACTTGTCACCGATTTGGAATAGAGCAAATAGCTTGCCATTTTGTTGATATAAATGCTGTAGGCTGGTTTGTTTGTAGTAGGTATACAGTTCTTCAAAATCACGAATAAAACGACTATCGGTTAAAAAACGCGTTGTCTCTGGGTAAGGCTCAATTTCGTAATGGTCGTCTTGCTCCACCAACTTTTGTACACTAAATACATCACTGATTGCGGTTTCTTTTTTTAATCCCAAAAATACGTTGTAAGCAAAGATAACTTTATCGCCAATAATCACGATATCGCGCGGGGTACAATTTTGCTCCGTACGAACGCGAACACGCCCTTTTACTTGTAGATCAGTGCTACCAAACTCGTTAATACGCTGTGTATTTACATCATCTATTTGCGTTTTTAAACTAGCACCAAAATTATTTAAGCGGCGTTTAATTAAATCGTACGAGCCTTGTTCTAGCGCTTGTTGAGTTGCGTCCGTCATGAAACCTATCCTGAAATTTAATAGAAGTTAGCCGCAATAGTTAAACTATTGCGGCTACAACGAGAGAACTTAGAAATTAAGCTAGTCTTTTGGATCTAGTTTAATTTTCTCATCTAACCCACCACCTAAGTTACCGCCTAACATGCTTAGTAATTGGCTTTTTTCAGCCGCAGAGGTATTACTTAACTGCTTTAATAACTTACTCATGTTGAAGTTTTTAAGTGTTTCGGCTGAGCCATTCGCCCCAGCTAACACCCCTTTTAGGTCTTCAATTAAATTACGATCACCATTTAAGTGATCTTTAAATACGGTTTGTACGGTTTTACTTTCATCAACTAAGCCATCAATTGATTTACCTAAACTAATTGCACTCATAAATTGATTAAAGAACTGACCATCGCCGCCCATAATATTAATATCAGCATTACCTAAGGCTTTCGCCATAATATGTGCTTGGTGCTCAGCAATGTCTTTGCTGGCCGAAATTTTTGCCAATACGAGCTCTTTTTGCTGGTTAAGCTGCAGCGTAAAGCTTTCGTAATCGCGAGCATCTTGATCCATTGCGTTCAAGGCTTGTAGCTTCTCTTCAAGGCCTTTTGCTTCGGCGCACATCTTACGCTCTAGGTTAATCGCTTCCACTTCACCTTGTTTCTCATTCGCATCAGCCATGGCTGTTTGTACTTGCGCCTGAGATAAACCAATTTCACGATTACCTTGTGCTTCAGCTTCAAGTTTTTGACGCATTACTTTAGCATCAGTTTCACCTTGAATTGCATTTGCTTCGGCCTTCGCTTTAATAACATCCGCTTCAGCAAGCCCTTTAGCAGCTGTTTCAACTTGTTGCGCATGCGCCAAAATCTTTTTCGACTCAGCTTGTTGATTAGCAATTCTAAGCTCTGCATTGGCCATTGTTTCAAGCTCACGAGCTTTATATTCTGCGGCTTGCTCTTGCGCTTTTGCAGCTTCGATATCTTTTACTAATGACTGTTCGGCTTCGGCTTTGGCACGAATGATCATCGCACTCTTCTCGCGCTCTGCACCTGCGAGTACCTTCACATCTTTAATGCGCTCTTCTTCTTCAGCCACTGATTTTTCAACAATCACGCGATCACGCACTACATCGGCAATTTCTTTACGTTCTACTTCCAGTGCTTTTTCTTTATTGATGCGCAGGATTTCGGTTTCTCTTTCACGTTCGATCACTTCAATTTCACGTGAACGAGCAACTTTCTCTTCTTCAATACCCAAAACGCGTAATCGGTTTTGTTCGGCAATATCAAGCTCACGTTGCTTATTTTGCTCGCTAATGCCAATCGCTTCTTCTGTTTGAATGCGGGCTTGCTCTGATTTTAAGCGCTCTTCTTGGCGTACTTTTTCAGCTTCGGCATATTCGCGGGCTTTCACGGTTTCAATTTCGCGCACTTGACGTGACATTGCATCTTGCTTTTGACGCTCAATTTCCAGTGACTTTTCGGTGGCTTCTTGATTTTGGATCTCAATTTTAGCGCGTTCATCACACTTCAATTGATTGGTAGATACATTTTGTACTGCTGTCATTTCAGTGATGCGGCGAATACCTTCGGCATCGAGAATATTTTGCGGATCGAGCTTATCAATTGACGTTTGTTCAAGGTAATCAATAGCAACATCTTCAAGTGAATAACCCGATAAATCTTGGCCAATCACTTCTTTAATATTATCGCGAAATTCATTTCGGTGAGTAAATAACTCAACAAAATCCATTCGCTTACCAACAGTTTTAAGTGCTTCTGAGAATTTCGCTTCAAACAATTCTTGCAATGTGGCGTGCTCTGATGCACGGGCGCAACCGACTTGCTTAGCAACGCGTAAAATATCTTCTTTGTTTTCGTTAACACGAATATAAAAAGTAATGGCGATATCGGCGCGAATATTATCTTTACAGATCAAACCGCCTTTATCTTTACGCTCAAGCACCATGCGCTTGGTTGAAATGTCCATCACTTCCATTTTATGGATCACAGGATAAACAATTCCGCCCGTAGTGGTGACATCGGGCTCGTTCTTCATTTTATTAATGATCAGTGCTTGGCCTTGCTCTACCTTGCGATAAAACTTGCCGATAATTAGCAAAATAGCAAAAATAACAGCGATTGCTATACCTACAAATGTCAATATAGGTATGAGATTATCTAAAAATTCCATGTTATGTCCTAACGTGATTATCGATTTATTATGTGTTACTTACCCCTAAATAAACTAGGGTATTACCAAGGTTTGGCGGTAATAATGTAACAGTGTTGCTCTTTGAGGTGTTCAAGCAACACCGCTGTGTCACCTGATGTAAATTGCTCGTCATTTTCAGCTCTAACTTCAAGTAACTGCTCAGTACCTTGAAATTTAACCCGTGCTTGGCCAAATGTATTAGTTACTTTGCCAGTAACAACAACACATTCTAAACCCAGTAAATCTGAACTTTGCGAGGTTTGTGCGCTGCTAAAAAAGCGCTGTAATGGCCGAGAAATAATGGCCGCAATTGGCATAGCAATCAGCAAACAAACGCCCAGCATTAGCACGCCAAAAATATAAAACCACATACCATCGCCTAACAGGTAGGCAAAAAACTTATGGGCATAGATGCTGATCAACCAGCTACTCATCACTACGAGACTAATAGATACAGTAATTGGGATGCCACCAAACCCCATGCTAAACCATGAACTCAAGCCTGAGCTTTGCGACGCATCGGCTTCAATTTCTAGATCTGATTCAAACATGTCAATATCAGCAAAGCCAATAAGTGTTATTAGCCAAAACAACATCACAACTAACAACAGGGCTGAAAAAATAACGGTGGGGAAAGTAAGCGCTAAGTTTAAAAATTCCATCATTACAACTATCCATTTATTTTAAACGCAGTAGGCGATAAAACTTTTTATCATTTAGTCGCGTAAATGTTAAGTGTTTTATGGAAAATCAACGTTGCTAATATAAAAAATTGTAAATGAACGACTACTTTGAAACGTTAACTTAGCTTAATTAACGACTTAGAAGTAAAAAAACGCCGCAATTTAGCGGCGTTTTACTTTGTGTGTATGACAACCTAAGTTACATATTACCCAGCTTTATCATCATTGCTGTATACATTTTAAGATTGAGCTTAAGTTGTTCAACTGTAATAAACTCATGCTCTGAGTGACCGGTGTAGCGCTTGCCTGGCATTGATGGCCCAAACGATACCGCATTATCAAATAACTTGGCATTGGTGCCACCACCAATAGATACAAACCCAGCCTCTTGATCACCGGTAAAATGTTTAAAAATATCTAACAATGCTTGTGCATGAGGTGCGCTGTCGAGCAACATTGGCGTGCCAATCACCACATCAACACCAGATAACTTTACGTTATTTCTCACTTGCCAATTACTCAGTGCGGTATCAATTTGCGTACGCAATACCGCTTCATCTTTACCCATTGGGCGACGTAAATTCACAGCGAGTGTGAGTTCATTACCATTACGTTCAATAAGCGTTGGTGCTACTGTCATAGGTCCCATAAAGTCATGTTTATAAGCAATATCACCAAACTGTTTGCCATGTATATCAAGACCAATTAGCTGATTAATAAACGCAATTACTTGGCCATCACTGTTATTCTCAAGCTCAACACCTTTAAAAACTTCTGCTAAGTAAGCAATGGCGTTAACCCCAGATTCTGGCTCTGATGAATGAGCAGACAACCCTTTTACGCTGATAACAACACTATCAGCTTGCTCGCTAAAGTTAAATTCCACAGCGTTAAGCGCACTCGCTGCATGTTTAAGTTTGCTGACTAACGCAGTATCGGCGTTATGTAACACCACACTCGCATCTTCTGGTATTTGGCTTTTAAAAGCGCCGCCAGTAAGTTCACTTACATACACTCCTGTTTGTGCTGAGGTAGCATTAAACGTTGGTGCAATTAAGCTCCAACCTTTTTCCGCGACAACCACCGGGTATGACGCATCAATAGTAACCGCATATTTAGGCTGCTGATAGCTTTTCATAAACTCTTCAAGCGGACCCCAATCAGATTCTTCAGCTAAGTAAATCATCAACTCAATACGATTATTAAGTGTGATCTGTTGATCTTTTATAGCTTTCATTGCATATAAAGCGGTTGCGATAGCACCTTTATCATCTTCTGTTCCACGCGCAATTAATTTACCTGGCTCTGAGGTACTATCTATTTCAAACGGGCTTTTTTTCCACTTACTTGCGTTGGCAGGTTGCACATCGCCATGGGTTACTATGGTTACTTTATCTGTTTGTTGACCCATACCAATTAAGACTATGTAACCTAAATCTTGGTAATCAAAACCAAGTTCAGCAGCTTTCATTTTTAACAAAGCTTTAAAGCCAATAAAGTCGGGATTATCAGGAGTATTGATGCCGTCTTTATTAACCGTCGGGAATGATACTAAATTAGCTAAGGTATGAATTTGTGCACTTTGATATATATTGACCGCATATTGCGCCGCAGCATCGCTGCGCGTATCAAGGTTAGCATGTGCATTGGCGGCCAAAAGTGCCAAACTGGCTAAAATAAACTGTTTCAAAACAAATTCCTATTTTTAAAAGACCGAGAATTGGATAAACCAAACGACTCTGCAACTGTAACGTTGTTAACCTTTATTAAGCCAGCACTGTACCTATCACAGCAAGATTCAGAGCAAAATATTTAAATAGCTAATGGCTGCAATAAGGCTGTATACTATGCCACCAATTTTAAGCGCGTGAAGATAAACCATGAACCGCAGAAAAAAGATCGTTACTAAATTTAATCAAAGAGATAAGCGCGCTAACGCTAAATTACACAAAAGTAATAAGCCTGCTTACGTTTCTAAAGCTGAACGTGAAAGATTGGCTTTACTTGTTGAGGAACAACCAGTTGCTTTAGTAAATGATGAAGCGAATTGATAAACCAATAAAAACATAAACTTGAGATTTAAGTAAAATAAAAGTTAATAAATAGTTGCAAATTGCACACCCAACTGTAATATTGAATATTCAGCAACAATGCTGAAACACACCAATAATCACTTAGGAGGCATAAATGAACAAATTATTTATTATCGCTCCTAGTGCTCCTCAAGAATGTTCTGTCAACTATCATTTAAGTGAATGGTTCGACGAATAAAAAAACCTGAATAATTTAAAAGCAATAATGCCTCGCAGTAGGAAGGCTTCTATGTAATTAAAATTCAGGTAACAATAATGAAAAGAAAACTCTCAATTCTTAATGGATCACTAGCCGCGTGCATGTTTTTTTCGTTTGCAAGCAATGCTTGCTTAACAAACGAAGTTGAATCAAACGACACTGAAAGCAATGCAAATACCCAACTTTGTAGTAATACCACCGTTGCAGGCTCGTTGAGCCGCAATGATACTGATTGGTTTAGCTTTGAAGTAACTCAAGTCGGGCCTATTGAGGTCAGCCTTGAGCACAACACTAACGATGATTTTGACTGGGCATTATACCAAGAAACAGGATCTGCTGTTGCCGAAGGGGCAACTAGCAATGTACCAGAAACAGGCAGTTATAGTGCACAATCAACGGGTACTTATTATGTAAAAGTAACGCGTTACTCCGGTACAGGTTGGTACGATTTAACGGTCAATTTTGGTGAAGGTAGTAACACCGGTGGCGGAAGTGGCAGCGGTGATTGTGGCTATAGCTCTCGCCCTGCAAAGCCAGGTTCATTACAAGCATATTTACAAGGTGGCAGTGCTGATTCATGCAACACATTAACAGCTGATCAAGGTGCTGTATTACTTATGGGCGGTGGCAGCGATGTTGATCAAGCATTTAGTAATCGCGTTGCTAACCATGTTGGCAGCGGTGCCGATGTTGTTGTGCTTAGAACCTCTGGTACTGACGCTTATAACGATTATTTACTGAACTTAATGAATGCCGACTCAGTAGAAACACTGATCATTGATACTCGCAACAAAGCGAATGATGACTATGTTGACTGGGCTATCCGCAGTGCCGAATTTGTATGGATTGCAGGCGGTGACCAATCTGATTATCTTAATCAATGGCAAGGTACAAAAGTACAAACCGCTGTGCAACACGTTTTTGATAAGGGCGGTGTCGTTGGCGGAACGTCTGCAGGCATGGCATTAATGGCAAACAGCGTGTACGACCCAGATGGCGTTGCTGGCGCAGTATCAGATGAAGTAGTCACTGACTTTTGCCACGAAACACTTAACTTCAGCAGTCGATTTATTGATGTGCCTGTATTAAACAACAGCTTAACCGATACACACTTCCAAGAACGTGACAGAATGGGGCGTGCCATCGTGTCTTTAGGCCATCACAGCAATCAGTATTTTTCTATTGCAGCCAGTGAGGCAACCTCACTGTTCATCGATGCCTCTGGTACAGGTGTTGTTGACGGCAGCAATGAAGTTTACATCTTTAAAGAAACGGCTAATACGCAAAGAGTGACATTGCAATGTGGGAGCCCAGTAAACTATCAAAATATTAATAGAGTAAAGCTACTACCTGGTGATAATTACAATGTGGTTAGCCACGCTCATAATGGTATGCAACTAGACGTGAGCATTAATGGTAATAACAACAACTTCTACTCCCCTATCAATCCTTATTAATTCCCCCAGTTAAGAGCCCTTTGGGCTCTTTTTTATTAAAAAAGCAACTTGAGCAATTTCAATCAGGCAGGCATTCTCTTACTTTGTCACACTGACGCCACTTCTGAATAAAAGTATAACGAGTAACTATGAAAAACACGCACCTACAGCGCATCCATCATGTCTGTGATTATATAAACCACCATATTGATGAGCCACTTACATTAGATAGTTTAAGTGCCGTTGCCTGTTGTTCTAAATTTCATTTTCATCGTTTATTTATCTCAATAATGGGGGTAAGCGTTACTAAGTACACGCAATTTGCTCGCTTAAAGCGCGCCTCTTATCGGCTTGCTTTTGAGCATCACAAACGCATTATTGATATTGCATTAGAGGCAAGTTTTGAAAGTCCTGAAGCTTTTAGTCGTGCTTTCAAACGTGTTTTTGCTCAATCCCCAACTCAGTTCAGAAGCACACCAAACTGGCCACATTGGCATGCGCAGTTTGACTTTAAAATACCTGAATTAAAGGTTAGTAATATGAAAGTAGAAATTGTTCACTTTGCACCGCAAGCTGTTGCGTTGCTTACCCACAACGGTTCGGCCACTAAGCTTATGGAAACAGCCGCACAGTTTATTAAATGGCGAAAAGAGTCAGGCTTATCACCGGTAAAAACCAGTGATACTTATGGCATCCCTTATAGCGATCCTGCGGTGACTGACGACAACGATTTTCGCTTTGACTTCGCTGGCAGCGTCAAGCAACCAATTAGCGATAATCAATACGGCGTAAAAAATGGTGAGATCCCGGCAGGTCGCTGCGCTTTAGTCAGGCACTTTGGCAGTCATGACACTATCAGCGACACTGTTTATTATCTATATCGTCAATGGTTACCAAACAGTACTGAAGAAGTTAGAGATTTTCCGTGCTTCTTTCATTACTTAAATCTCATTCATGAAGTAGATGAGTGTGATTTAATAACTGATATTTACTTGCCGCTAAAATAATAATTAACCGCAGAGGCAAAACCTCATTATTGCCTCTTCGTTCTGTATTCAAACTATTACAATTTCACACCCTCAAGCCGTTTAAAGCCAAGGAACTAAAATAATGCGTATAACGGATCGCTACATAGCCAACCACAGCGCTTGCTACTAGCAATTCAACTACCGCTAAATGATGTATTTGGTTTATAAACTGTACATCAACATTCATAGTTAGCATCCAATCCGCGAGTTTAAATAACGCCGTAGCACCAATGACCATGGGAAAGGTAAATGCAGCAAACCCAGGGCAAAACCTGCGGCGTAGTAATTTAAAAAATGCCGTATAAATAATTAATGTCATTAGTATGGCAATACCAAATAACCCCCCAATTATCACTGGCGACGGCTGGGTCACTACAGTGAAATACCCCGCCAACGATAAGCTTGCCGGCGCCGCTAATATAGCTAATGTGGGCTGTGCAGCATCAGGAATTTGCTCAGCAAATATTATCCGGTAAATCATTAACGGCAACATAACTGCGTACATTAACATGCCAAAATAAAGTGCTGCTTGTGCTAAAAACAACAGTGCTGGGTTACCCGAGAACGCTACATCGGCAACAATAATACCCACAGGTGGTACAAACCAACTTGGCACCATGTGTTCAATTTTAAATTCACGAACACGATGAATAACAAAGCTCAATAAAAATCCTAAGTGCAATAAAAATGCGCCTACCCAAAGCACATCCCCTGCTAATGGATTAACGTGCCCTAACGAATTAGATACCACCAACGTTGCCATAGCAAAAGTAGGCACAACGCTACCTACAACAGGGTGCGCTAAATCGGCTTTTAGTAATTGCGGGTGCAGTAAAAATTTTAAGCCAAGTATTAATAATAATACGCTCGCAATTGCCGCCCCAGTGTATTGCGCTGCGCCATTTGCATTAAACATGTTTTCCCAAGCCCAACCAAGGCTGGCTATGCCTAATGCTAATCCACCCATTGGGGTAGGTGCGGTTATTACTTTGGCTTTTATATAATTAAACATGTTTATACTCCACACTCATTGTTTATCTTATACAGAAGTTTAACCTTGCATTTTGTTTAGTTAAATCTAATTATATAGAACACATGTTCATAAAAACTAAACAATAAAACTCATGAATATTTCTCTTAAACAACTTAAAGTGTTTGTAGGTATTACTCAGCATGCAACACTTACCGCAGCCTCAGAGCGGCTTTATCTATCTAAAGCGGCAGTCAGTATGGCGCTTAGCGAGCTTGAAAAGCAGTTAGGTCACCCACTGTTTGACCGAGTAAATCATCGCTTAATTTTAAATCAAGAAGGGCAAAAATTACTGCCCTTGGCCGATGAATTACTGCACAGAGCAAATGATATTAATACGCTTTTTTCGCCCCAAGCAAAAGCCAGCGGCACCTTAAGAATAGGTGCCAGCGATACCATTGGTAATCATGTGTTGCCCTTTATACTCAGTGGATTTCGCCAACAACAGCAGCATTATTCACAGCAAGTTTTTATTTCAAATTCTGAGCTTATTTGCCAAAAACTGCGCGATTTTGAGCTCGACATTGCACTAATAGAAGGCCAAGCCCAGCAAAGCGACTTAGTCTCAACCGTGTTTAGCCAAGACTCTATGTGTATTATTGCACCGCTATCCCACCCTTTAGCTGCAAAATTACAGCTTAGTTTTAATGATTTAACAAACAGCGAATGGGTATTAAGGGAAGCTGGCTCTGGTTCACGCTCATTCTTTTTACAAAACCTCGCTACGCATATCGATAATTGGAGCCAAAGTTTTGAACTCAACACGACAGAGGCACTGATCAACAGCGTTGCTGAAGGGTTAGGGCTGGGGTGTTTATCGTCACTCGCGGCACAGTACGCTTTACAAGATGGCCGCGTTACGCAGCTTAACTTAAACCACCCCATGCAAAGGCAGTTTTGGTTGGTGATGCATAAAGACAAATACAAAAATCCGTTGTTAACGCAGTTTATAGATTTTTGTGATCAGCTGTAATTTAGCCATGCTAAACATCATGGCTACATTTAGGTAATTTACTTAAAATGCGTAGCTGATACCGGCATTAACCGAGCGACCTTGTCCTGCTAATTGGCTGAAGCCTTCGCTCATATCTGTTTTAAAATCAGCAATACTGACTCCGCCTAACGGCTGTTGATAATACTGATCAAGTAAATTAGTAATTGCTAACTTAACTGTTAGCTTATCCCATCTCGCCTTGGTTGCTAAATTCACTAAGCTATAGTTGGCTGTTAGATTTTCAATACGACGCGGATCTACACGCGTTTTACTATCTACCCACTGCCAGCTTAATGAGTTTTGCCATTTACCGAGTTGTTGCTCAAGGGCTATTTTGCTATGCAGTGGCATTATTTGATATAACGGCTCATCACTGTCATCACGCTCGCCATGGGTGCTAGTAAGCGCGGCGGTTAAATCCCATGTGCCTGCATTTTTACTATCAACAACACGGATAATACCTTCAAGCTTAGTGCCATAAAGTGTGGCGTCTAAATTGGTAAATTGCAGGGTATTACGCTCAGTTAATACCTTATCTGTGCGGTTAGTACTGCCAACAACAGTAACATCAATATAATCATTTACTTGGGTATACCAAGCGTTAGCTGTTATTTGCCACTGTCCATCTTTTGCCGATTTAGTGTAACTGGTGCTGATGGTATGCGCGGTTTCGGCTACTAAGTCTGGGTTACCAATATAACCATTACCATCACCAAACCAACCAATCATACTGGTCGACATTGTGCTGACACCCCAGCTATAACGTTCATATAAATTAGGCGCACGATTTTTACGTGCTAAGCCAAATTGTAGTTCATCTTCATTAGTAATTTGGTAGCGTAATAATAGGCTGGCATCCACAAGCGTGTCACTGCGCGCGCGATCCATGGCATTAAACTCTTTTGCAGCATCTTTATTTGGATCTGCCATATTCATTGCTGGCATACTTCCCATACCTGACATTCCATTCATGCCATCACCCATGTCTGAATATGGCTGCACTTCACCGGTATCCGTTTGCACATATTCAATACGCGTACCAGCAGAGACCCACCACTTGTTATTTAGCTGCTTTTGCAGCTCAGCAAAACCGGTGTAGCGGTCGCGTTCACCGTCATTAATATTTACATAGTCGTTAGGCCCCATCATCATTGAGCCTTCAATCGCAGGCCACCAATCATCAATGCGGTAACCATAGTATTCTTGGCCGAGCAGTAATACAGTGTCAGCATCAAAGTCTAAACGCCAATTAAGTTGATAACTGATATCTTGCGCGTCGGTATTCATCGGCATCATGCCGGTTTTTTCAGCGCTGAAAAAACCCATTTCGTGCTTTATATCATTAAAGTTTATTTGCGCTCGAAACTCACCACTTTCAAGCTGGCGTTTATACTGAGTGACTATGCCATAACTGGTGTTATCCGTCATATCCATATATTGATTAGCAAAGCCCTGAAAGGGTATTTTTTGATGCGTTAATTTAACCACTAGCTGTTGTTTTTCATCTCGCAGCGCTGCAGTTAATACATGATTTTGCACACGATATAGAGTATCTAATACTAAATCACCATTACCATCGTCATAACTATCAGCGTCTTCAAAGGCACCTTGATAATTTAAACTCAAGCTGCCACTGGCAAGTCGTGCGCCAACACCTACCGCTTGCGCATTATTTACACTGCGATACTGCGCCGACACATAACCTGAATGCCACGCTAACGTATCACTCTCACCATATTGCGCAGCAATGGTGTTTACTACAATAACGCCGGCAATGTTATCGCCACCAGCGCTTACTGGCGAAATACCTGCAATCACTTGATAAGACGATAGCTGATTAGCCGAAATATAAGATAATGGTGGGTTCATCTGATTGCCACAGGCCGCAGTAATATCTGCGCCATCGACCAGTACTTTAACTCTATCGCCCATCATGCCATTTAATATAGGTAAACTAGAAACGCCACCTGCCGCAGAGAAATCCACCCCCAACTCAGTTAAAAGCTGTTCTGCAGAACCTAAATTTGCATGGCTGTTAACGTTTTGGCCTTGTACCTCAATCACTTCAATTGAATCATCAGCAAGAACGTAAGGAGAAACTAAACTCGCTATGCAAAGTGCTAACGGAGAAAGTGCATAACGTGAATTGATAAGTGGATTGTGGTTGCTCATTTTATTCTTTAATTACAGCAGGTTTAAGATGAACAAAGTATATAGTGTGCGACGTTGCCTGAACACGTGACAAATTGTCGCACCTATAATGCTATAAACTCAGTGCTGAGAATATCGTAACTAGATAAGTAAACACCTTACCAGATCATTTCACCCATATGCACTTTAGCGCCTAATTCTAAACTACTGGTATCAGTAAATTCGGGATAAAGCGTAACCATTTTGGCGATTAACTCTTGGCTATTGTGACTGTGCTGTTTTGCTTTCACAAACGCAGTTATATAGTTAAAGGTAAAATCAATGGCGCTAGCATCTAATGCAGAGCCTGCTTCCATATGCCCAGGGATCACCATTGCTGGTTCAAGCGCTTTCATTTCATTGAGCTGTTTTAGCCACGCATCAATACTTTGCTGACTTTGCGTATCAGCCATCCATACATGGTGCCCAGCTGAAACGGCTACATTACCTAAAATTGTTTTATTTGCAGGGATCCATAAATAAGGACGATGCGCTAACACCCCAGCTTGCATTCTGATCTGAATTTCATGCCCTTCAAGCTGCAATGTTTGTAGTGAGTAACTTGTTGGAACAATGGGGTTTGCTGGCGCATTGCTGCCCATTTTAGGCCCCCAAAATGCGATTTTATTAAGACGATTTTTTGCAATTACTTGCGCCACAGCCTCGGGAGTTATTAACTTTGCATTGGGGAATAGTTGCTGTAACAACTGCGCACCAAAGTAATAATCAGGATCTGCTTGGCTAATAAAAATGGTGGTTAACTCTTTTCCTGAATCATACACTTTAGCTGCAATTCGCAGTGCATCCGCATTCGTAAAGCCACTATCGACCACAATAGCTTGCTTATCACCGTAGACGATACTTGAGTTAACCGTAAAACTATTACTATCAGCGTTATAAACATCCACCGTTAATTGCGACTTAGCCTGCGTACTTGCAGCCAGCATTAACAATGAAACAGATAGCGACTTTACTAAAACCTTCATTTAAGATACCTAAAATAAATACTGTTAGGTGAATAATAAAGAATTGATTAACTCAAATAAACGCACAACAATAAACATCATTATTTCAAAAAACGATCTAATTAATGGATAGAGTCACTGCCGCAAAAGTATTTTTGGATGTTGCTCACTCAGGTAGTTTTACAGCATCCGCTGAGCGCCTAAACATGTCACGAGCAATGGTAAGTCGCAGCATCGAAACAATGGAAAACTGGCTACAAACAAGGCTACTGCATCGCACTACCCGTAAAGTTGCCTTAACTAGTGCTGGTAAAGCATGTCTTGAAAATATTGAAAACTGGTATCAGCAAAGTGAACAACTAGTTTTACACGCAACTCCTGATGCAGCGCTGACTGGCAGTATTCGCATTGCCACGAGTATGTCGTTTAGTCAGTCACAATTAATGCCCGCATTAAAACCATTTTTACAACAACACCCATTAGTGAATATTGAACTAGAATTAAATGACTCAGCAACCAATTTGGCGCAAAAACAAATAGACTTAGCAATTAGAATTGCTGCAAACCCAGACCCATCATTGATCGGCAAACCTATTGGTATTTGTCACTCTGCGATTGTTGCATCAGCTGACTACCTTGCTAAGCACGCGCAAATAACTCAACCTAGTGACTTATCTGAGCATACCTATTTGGCACATAAACATTTTGCCAATCATGTCTTGCATTTAAAAATGCCCCAGCAACTTGCTTCTATTAACGTAACCAGTCGCCTTTGCGCTAATGAAGCAACCACCTTATTAAGTGCCGCGATTAATGGCTTAGGTATTGCGGTGTTGCCAACCTATTTAGCTAATGACTATATAGCACGTAACGAGCTTGTGCACATTTTGCCTGATTGGCATCCTGATGCACTAAACATTTATGCTTTGTATAGTTCCCGTAAGCATTTATCTCCAGCTATTCGGGCACTCATCGATCATTTATGCACGTACTTTAAAACAGAACACTGGTAATACTGGCAGCTTAAATGTAAAATCTACCCATTAAAACTGGAACGTTCCTATTAAAGTAAGAACGCTTGAATCTAACGTTATATTTAAAAATCTAAGTACGCCATTTTTCGTGTAATACGCTGACTTATTTTTATCATACAATCGCGGTTTAATTGGTTCTTCAAAATTGCAGTTTCCTGCTTTTTATTAAATAAATCATTCATATTTTTTCGTCAGTCTTTTTACAAGGGTTATCTATGTCACCTGAACCTAGCGTCGTGAACAATACGCTAAGCACTACCGCTATTTTGTTAGTACTTGCACTGGGTACTTTTATTTTAGGATTATCGGAATTTTCGATGATGCCAATGCTGCCATTGTTCAGCGAAACATTTGCCTCAACACCAGCACAAAGCGGTTATACCATTAGCGCCTATGCGATTGGCGTAGTGATCGGTGCACCGTTTTTTATGATCACCACAGCAAATATGCGCAAGCGTAATGCTTTGCTATTATTTGTGTCGATGATGTTTATATTTAACGGCTTAAGCGCATTTGCTAATTCGTTAGAGCAGCTTATATTATTTCGCTTTTTAAGTGGTTTACCCCACGGAGCTTATTTTGCTGTTGCCATTTTATTAGCCGCAGATATAGCACCTGCCAATAAACGCGCCAGCTTTATGTCTAAAGTATTTATGGGCCTTACCATAGCAACGATTGTTGGCGTGCCTATGGTTACTTTAGTCGGTCAAAATTTTAGTTGGCGTTATTGTTTAGCGGGCACCGCAGTGCTGGCACTTGTTGCGTTTATTCTAATTGTAAAGTTCATACCAAACACAAAAAATTCAGCCCCTTCGTCGTTATTAAGCGAGTTGAGCGTACTGAAAAATAAGCTGGTTTGGTCAATTTTAGGGATCATTATTGTTGGCTTTGGCGGGGTGTTTTGCATTTATACTTATATTGCCGATACAATTTTAGTGGTCACCCACACACCAGCCTACACTATATCAATTGCGATGGTTATGTTCGGTATTGGTTGTACGCTGGGCAACTATATTTTAGGTAAGGCAGCTGATCATTCGCCCCTTAAAACCACCGGTATAGCACTTGTTGGCGCAATCATTTTTGCTACAACTTATGTAATGGCAAGCCATAACATTTGGTTACTTTATGCGGTTATATTTTTTATTGGTTTTAGTGTCGGACTTGGCACAGTTATTCAAACTATGTTGATGGATGTATCTCCGCATGGGCACGCAATGATTGGCGCACTTGTACAATGCGCATTCAATACTGCAAATGCAATTGGTCCTTGGGTTGGCGGCTTAGCAATTGCACAAGGCGCGCAACCTAATCAAACCGGCTATGTCGCCGCAGTGTTATTTGCTGGTGGATTTATTATGTGGTTACTGAGTGCATTGCAAATGGGTAAACAAAAACCGCAACTAGTTGCCCCATAAACAGCACTACACTCTGCGTACTTTAAGCACGCAGAGTGTAGAATTTATACCTCTTCATCTTGAAAGATATCTTCAATTTTTAATTTAAATAAACGAGCTGCTTTAAACGCTAATGGTAAACTAGGATCGAACTTGCCTTTTTCGATAGCATTCACCGTTTGCCTTGATACATCAAGTAGCTCTGCTAATTTTGCCTGAGTAAGGTCATGCTCCGCGCGCAATACTTTAAGGCGGTTTTTCATTCTTCGTCCTCAGCGCCAAGTTGTTTATTCATCACTACGACAGACACTAAATAAGTTATCCCCATAAACATCACTAAATGGGAAATCCCTTGTCGAAACGAAATTACCCCGCTCGTTTGTAATACCGAGTATGCTAAACCAAATACTAAACTCCCTCCTAAGGTAATCGCCATCGCATTTAAATGTAACCGTTGCTGCAATTCATCTAAGCCAGCTAAATGGCGTTTATTCGCCATAATCATCATAATACCTGCGAAAACATTGACCATAATTGCCACTATACTAAGTAGCGTGTTCTGCTCGCCCCACAGCAACAATGGCCCGAATGACGCAAGCGCCAAAGTTAAAACCCACGCCAGAGTCCACTTTGCTAAATAAACTGTGTTTAGTTTGTTACGTTGTTTGAATGTTAATCCTGTTTGTTGTTTCATGTTCTCACCTTTTTAGTCAAGTAAACTTGACTAAGTATTATTGAAGAATACATTTAAGTCAAGCAAGCTTTACATAAAGTAATGTAGATTAGACATAACCTATACTATAACTGTTTAATTAAGATTCTTAACGTTTGACTCAGAATATTGTATTAACTTATTGCTTGCAGTAGGATAAAAAAACCTGTTGAAGTAACCTCAATTTTAACAATAACAATGATGAGCCCTGCATGAGTAAATCCGTTTTCTTTGTCGGCGAATGGCAAGTAACAGCTACCACCAATAGTTTAATACGAGGCGCGCAAATCAAACAACTTGAGCCCAAAGCGATGGATGTTTTATTGTTATTATGCGAAAAACAAGGAGAGTTAGTTAGCAGTGAAGAGATCCTTAACCACTGTTGGCGCACAGTTGCAGTGGGCGATAATCCCCTGCATAAAGTCATCACGCAATTGCGTAAAGCATTTGACGATAAAGCCAGTGATCCGCAATACATAGAGACAATCCGCAAGCGCGGCTATCGCGTTATCGCCAAAATAGAGCTCCCTCTTGATGATGAGCAAAAAGCCAGCCATAGTAAGTGGCAAGGTGATTCGCCATTTGTTGGGTTAAGCGCGTTCACCCCCAATGAAGCCGCGGTGTTTTTTGGCCGCAGCAAGCAAATAAACACACTATTACAGCGGGTATCTGCGCAAATTAATTATGGCCGCGCATTTTGCTTATTGCTCGGCTCAAGTGGCTCAGGTAAGTCATCACTGGTCAATGCAGGTGTATTACCAGCACTAATGAGTGAAGCAGGCTTTGATGGCTTTCGAATTGAGTCATACTGCTTGCTCGACTTTGCAGACGTAAGTAAAGGTCGGCTATTTCTCGATCTAGCCTCTACTTTACTTGATTTAGAAATCAACGATGCGCCAGTTTTAACAAATATCAGTGCCGACTCCCTCAGTGAGTTATTACTCTCAACGCCTGAGCAAGTTATTGAGCGTTGCCAAATGGCTTTAAAGCAAGGGCAAACAACCCATATAAAACCGTATTTATTTTTATTTATCGACCGCCTTGAAGTATTGCTGTCGTCGCCAGTATTTAGCGAGCAAGAGCGCAGCCAGTTTTTAACAATTATAGAGTTACTGGCCACCAGTAACTGCATTATTATATTTAGCGCCTGTCGAAATGACTTTTACCCCCAAGTGGTTAATCAACCCAGTTTAATGGCTGGTAAAGCCAATGGCGCGCATTTTGACTTGCTACCGCCAACGCGTTCTGAATTAAAACAGATGATCCGCCTGCCAGCTTTAGCCGCAGGGCTTAGTTGGCAGCTTGACCCTGAGCACCAAACACCACTGGATGAAATGCTCTGTAACGACACCGCCAATAACCCCGACGCCCTGCCAATGCTGCAATACACTTTGCAACAACTGTACTTACAGCGCAGCGAAAACGATGAGCTATTAGTCTCTGAATACCAAGCATTGGGCGGTATTGAAGGCGCGATTGGCCAAAAAGCTGAGCACGTTTTTACACAACTGCCCAAGCAACAACAAGCCCAGCTGAGCTTGGTATTATCAAAACTAATTACCCTGCACGCTGATGGCGAAACCCTCACCAGCCGCGCAGCCCGTTGGGATGAACTCACCACCCCTGCACAAACACAACTTGCACAAGCGATGGTCGATAGCCGCTTATTTGTGTCGCACCTTAAAAACGAGCAAGCCTGTTTTAGTTTGGCACACGAAGCACTACTACGTCAGTGGCAACGCGCCATAGACTGGATAAACCAACACCAACAAAGCTTAGCCATTAAAAGTCGCTTACAAATCGCCACCGAGCGTTGGTTAAACGAGCAAAAACATGCCGACTTTTTATTAGCGCAGGGCAAGCCGTTACAAGAAGCACAAAGCCTTATAAATAACCCGATGTTTAGCCTCAGTGCTGCTGAACTGAGTTTAATTAAAGCATCAAACCGCAGGGCAAAACGTAAAAAAAGAGTGTTACAAGCCACCGCGGTTGCACTTATTTTACTCAGTTTTATAGCCACCTTTATGAGCGTACGCAGCTACCACGCCGAGCAAGTCGCGCAGCAAAAACGCTTAGAAGCCGAAAGCCTACTTGGTTTTATGGTGGGTGAATTTGCCGATAAACTGCGTAGCGTTAAACGTATGGATTTGCTCGATGGCATTAGCAATAAAGCGCTGGAGTATTTTACTAATCAAGCTGATGAGGACAACTCTCTCTTTCGCTTTACAGACCAAAAAACCGAATTTAACAACCGCTTTCAATATGCACAAACCCTTGAGGCAATGGGGGAAGTGGCCTATTCCCGCGGTAAAACCGACGAAGCATTTACCGCGTTTGAGAGCGCCCGCACCCGACTTGAGGGATTATTAAAAACCCAACCTAGCAACTTAGAGTTACTTACGCTTGCGGGTGCCAATGCCTTTTGGTTAGGGCAACTTCATTATGATAAAAGTGATTACGCTGCCACAGAGCCAATGTTTAAAAAATACCAAGCCTATAGTGAAACAATGTACTCCCTAGCACCCAATGATTTTAACTCCATTATGGAGTTGTCTTATTCACATAACTCTCTCGGCTCGTTATATTTAAAACAATTTAACTATGCTGCTGCAAAACAAAGCTTCACAGAGTCGCTAAATCTTAAAAACAAAGCACTCGAGCTTAAACCCAACAATAAAAACTTATTACGTGATAAAACAGATACAATTAGCTGGCTTGCCAGTACAGAAGAAAATTTGGGTAATTTTAATACGGCATTAACAATGTTAGAAAATGCATCTAATGAGTTGAATAATATTTTGGCACAATATCCCAATGATGCCAGCGTATTAAGCAATCTTACTTATATTTATATGCAACAAAGTTTCCTACTAAGTTATTTCTCGGATAAGCAGCGCTCTTATGAAAAAGCTAAGCTAGCAAATGACAGTATAAGTAATGCTCTTCTTCAAGATCAAAATAATAATAAATTCCAGAAAATATATTACCGTTCTTTATCTTATAAATTGATGTTATCGAACGAGCAAGATCTTAACGATAACATAAAAGAAATATTAAACTTTTTAACAGAGCAGGATTTAAATGATACTGAAACTATTAATATATTTATCAGTATTATTCATTACTACATCAACATAGGTATAAATTCCAAAGCAAATGAACTACTAATTAAACTTGAAAACAACAATGATTACAAAGTACAAATAGGAAAACTATGGCAAACAGCAAACTCCTTAGTTTTAGCAAGGATATATTTAATTAAAGCTAAACTTGCAACAAATAATGATGACCGAAGCTTATTTTGTGAAAAAGCAATTAAAATAATTTCATTCCGAGAAAATAAAAGTATAAAAACAACGTACCCTTTGGTTCAAGCATATAGCTGCTCAAATAGAAAAAATGAAGCGAAAGAATTAAAAGAAAACCTAATACAGTTAGGTATTGATGACTTTAGCCTATAACAAAAATGATAGAGGAAATAACATGAATAACAACCAACAAGTTGTTAACTTTTCAGTAGAAATCGAGCTTGTAGATAACAAAGCAAATTTTACATACTATATAGGAGATGACCAAGTCTCAGGTGGAGGTGAGGTAAGAACCAAAACTGCTGCTATTTACACTTTAAAACAAGACACATTTAATAAAGGCTTCTTATTTAGCAGCGCAACAATCACTGGCAACTGTGCTGATGACTTCCTTTACGTAGTTAATAATAACGGTAAGTCTATTACCATTACAGATACCGATGAAACCAGCGGTACAGCATCAATCATTTTTAATGTGGAATGTAATGGCACCTCTTACAGCAGTAGCGACCCTCAGGTTATAAACAAAGAAGAAATTTAATTACTGCAACCTATCCCTTTCTTTCTCTTGCTTCGCAGGCGTTACCTCACCTGCGTATTTTAATTTTATTATTAAAAATCAAAAACTTAAAACCAGAAGGTTACCAGAAGGTTTATTTGCACTTTTTTAAGTAAATTTATAGACACCAAAAACGTATAGCAAAACGTAAAGGATTAAACGTGTCTAACCAAACAAATAATAACCAAACACTTAACGCAAATAAGCAATCAGCTACTATTGGCAAAACCCTTTCAGCCTGTCTTTCTCACTTACAGTTTGGTTCTTTAATTGAATTATTCAACGGCATCAGTGAAGGTATTTTTATCATCGATGAGCAAGGTACGTTTGAGTTTGCAAACCCAATGGCGGCACAGTTTTTAGGCGACTCCCAGCAATCATTGATTGGTCAAAGCCTACTACAGTTTTTACATGAAACTGACCGCGATAAATACATGTATACGTTACTAAACTGGTTAGATATAAAAGATACTCGCCTTAACTTTGGTCCTAATGAAGTAAAAATAAACAAAACGGATGGCAATATAATTGAGGCCGACTTATCTATTTCTAATATGCCTTCGAGCATTGCGTCAGCGCAAAAACTTTATGTGTGCATATTACATGATTTAAGTATTCACAAAGCAATATATAACAAATTAAAAGTACAAGCTTCAATAGATCATTTAACTGGGCTTGCTAATCGCTTCACGCTCGATGAATCATTAAAACAATACTGGCAAGAAAGTATTCAAAGCCACCAGCCATTAACTAGTATATTAATTGATGTCGATCATTTTAAGAGATTCAACGATACCTATGGCCATATTAAAGGCGATAAGTGCTTACAAAAAATAGCCAAGATTATTTTGCAATGTATACCATCAAGAGATTGTTTAGCCGCTCGCTATGGCGGTGAAGAATTTGCTGTTATTCTGCCACGCTGCAACCGCGATAGCGCCGCTGTTGTTGCCAGACATATTCAACAACAAATAAATGCGATGACGTTTACTGATATAGGCCTGCCGCCAGAAGTTAAAGTAAGTGTGAGCCAAGGTATAGCCTGTGAACTTGATAATCAATACCGTACCTGCGAAGCACTAATATGTGCTGCTGATACTGCTTTATATAGAGCAAAATCTGACGGCAGAAATAAAATCAGCATCAGCTCATAAACACAACATTAACAAGATTTGATTTATTTTAACGAAATGCATTAGTTACACATATACTATATTTTAATGTTATTTGTTTGTTCCCAATACGCTATATAAACTAGATGGCGTATGACAACAACTCGGGATCAACAATGAAACTATTTAACAAGTTACCTTTACAACTTGCTATTGCAAGTACATTGGCAACCTCAGCGACTGCAATCGCTGTTGAGCAAACAGCTGACACAACAGCACAAGATATTGAAGTTATTTCGGTTACCGGCACACGTCGTAGTTTACGCAGCCTGTCGGAAAGTACAGTTCCTGTAGACTTGCTAACCAGTCGTGATCTGGCAACCACAGGCCAGCTTGAAATAAGCCAAGTGCTTGCTGCGCAACTACCCAGCTTTAACTACCCAAGTGCAACCCTCGCTGATGGTACAGACCATGCAAAACCAGCAGTATTACGAGGCCTAGCTCCTGATCACACCTTAGTACTTGTCAATGGTAAACGCCGTCACTCTGGTGCTTTATTAAATTTAGGTGGCACAGTTGGCCGTGGCTCTACGGCTGTTGATTTAAATAATATTCCAACCTCTGCGATTAAACGCGTTGAAGTACTGCGTGATGGTGCAGCTGCGCAATATGGCTCAGATGCCATCGCCGGTGTGATCAATATTGTACTCAAAGATGCCGATGAAGGCGGTAGTGTAAGCTACACTTATGGTCAATATGATTCGCAAATGGCAGGCTCTGCACAGTTAAAAGAAACAATCATCGACTCGCAAGGTAAGCTTGGTTTTGTTAAAGGTGATGACCGCCGCGTTAACGATGGTATTACCCGAACTGCAAGTGCCAATGCGGGCTTTTCACTTACCGAGAATGGCTTTATCAATATCTCAATTGAAACCCGTAACAACGAGCCAACTAACCGCTCAGGTATTGATGAGCGAGAACAATATAATCGTAATGAAAACGGCGCGCTTGATCCAAAAGAGCTGACGTTTGACCGTTATAACCACCGCTTTGGTAAAGCCGATGTTGAAGATATCGCGCTATTTTATAATCTTGGCTACGACTTTAGTGATGACTTATCACTTTACTCTTTTGCCAGCTATTCAAATCGTAAAGGTAACTCAGGCGGTTTCTATCGCCGTGCCAAAGACAACCGTAATGTGCCAAGCGTTTATCCTGATGGGTTTTTACCAAACATTGACACTGATGTTGACGACTATTCATTTGCTATCGGTTTAAATGGGGTTAGTAATGATTGGACATGGGATATCAGCACTAATTATGGTCGCAATGATTTTGCATTAGGTGTTAGCAATAGTATCAATACCTCTATGGGTGCTAACAGTCCGACAGAGTTTGATAATGGCGCATTAGTGTATGAACAATTCCTTGTTAACATGGATGCCAGCAATAGCTTTGACTTAGGCTTGCCTGATGACGTGTTTGTTACCATTGGTACTGAATATCGCCATGAAAACTACCAAATCAAAGCCGGTGAACAAGCTTCGTATTTAACGGTACTTGATGCACAAGGCGTACCTGTTGCCGCCGGTGGTGCACAAGTTTTATCAGGTTTTTCACCCGATAGTGCAACTGATAAAAGCCGCCATAACATTGCCCTATTTGCTGAATTTGATACCTACCTCACTGAAAATTGGAATGCTGTGCTAGCAGGTCGATTTGAAGACTATAGTGATTTTGGCAGTACTTTTACAGCGAAACTTGCCAGCCACTATAGCATTACTCCTTCATTATCGTTACGTGGTGCTATCAGTAGTGGTTTTAGAGCACCGTCTCTTGCACAAACATCTTATAAATCAGTCAGCACTGTATTTGAAAATGGCGTACCTAGAGAAGTCGGATTATTTCCAAGTAGTGAGGCTGCTGCCAAAGCGCTTGGCGCAAAAGATTTAGACGCTGAAGAGTCTGTCAATATGACCGCTGGTTTTATCTTCACAGAAGGTAATTTTAGCTTCACGCTTGATGCTTATCGTATCGATATTGATGATCGCATTGTGCTTTCTGAAAACTTAGAAGGCCCTGCTGTTGAAGCTATTTTACAACAAGCCGCTGAGCTTAATACCCAAAGTGTGCGCTACTTTACCAACGCTATCGATTCGCGTACTCAAGGGGTTGATATTGTTGCCACCTATTTACTCGGTTTAGCTGATTATGGTGACTTACGCTTAAGTGCCGCTGTAAACTTTAACGATACAGAAGTTACTCATGTGAAAGACAATCCACCAGAACTCGAAGCGTTAGGTGATGGATATCAATACTTTGCACGACGTGAAATTTCTCGATTCGAAAAAGGCACACCAGCAGATAAATGGAACCTGTCTGCAACATGGGATTATGAAAATATACAGGCCACGCTTCGTGCAACTCGCTATGGTGAAGTAGTTGATACCTCAAGTAGTGCTGAGGGCGATGAGCTTCTTAAGGCGAAATGGCTCACTGATATTGAAGTGGCGTATCGCCCAACCGAGCAATGGAAACTTGCTTTAGGTGCTAACAATCTATTTGATCAGTACCCGCAAGATACGTTAAGTAATATTGGTTATAGTGATTTCAACCAAATTTTCACTTACAGCGGGTTCACGCCATATAGTTTAGATGGCCGCTTTGTTTATGCGAATGTAACGTTTAACTTTTAATTAAACAAGTAACTACGGCCCATATAAATATGGGCCGTCTTATCGGGGATGTATAGTTACAATCGCTACAAAGTTAAGGCTGTAGCTAATTGCTTATAGACTATTTTATGGTTACGATTTAAATCACTCTCTTTAACTGTTTTAAACCACTTAGTAGCCTGCTGATTATCTTTTGCTTGCCAGCATATTTCTGCCAACCTTAATGTATGCGCAGCTTTTGCAATATCATCACTACCTTCTACCATATAACTCAACGAATCTACATAGTACTTAATAGCAAGGTCATACTGTCCGAGCAATTGATATGTGCGCGCTAAATTCCCCTGTGCCACAATAATTTTGCCTTGATGCTGGGTTGGTAGTATCCAATCAAGCGCTTTTTTTCTGCTCTCTCTGGCATTTTCTAAATCGCCATAAGCGTGATAAATATTTGCTTTATTAGACTGTAACTCAAAATTAAAAATTGGATCTTTACTCTTGCCAAACTTTCGTTCGGTTTTGAGCAGCATCTGAAAAGCGGATTCCTTATTACCAAAAACATACTGCAAATTAGCTAACTCGAGCATTCGCATTGGATCTGCAAACGCATCGTACATCAACTTTATATCTGTAAATGCCTTATTTGCATAGATTTTTGCACGCTCATCATCGTGATAAAAATGCAAAGCTTTGGCATAGTAAAAATAAGCTTGGACTTTAAATACTTCAGGTAAATCATCTCGTTCTGCGAATGGTTCAACAATGATTTTTAAGGTTTCATAATCATTTTTATCGTAGTAATAATCAAATAAGTAAGACTTGGCTTTATACCACCGAGTTGAATGTAGCTCTGATTGCTCTATACGTTCATTAATATAAACTAAGCAGTCTTTCTCTGGCTGTTGTAAGCAGAATTGTTCGTGATCACTAAAGTGTTCAGACGCATTAGTTAGCGTAGAAAAAATACAGATAAAAATAGCGATTATTAAGTGATTTTTTATCATAAAGTTTAAGCAAACGCTTAATGCTGTAAAGTATATACATAGATTAAAACATATTTGCATAAAATTATTAACAAATATTGTGCGCTAGCAGATCATGGCGTGCTAGGAGTGGAGGTAAAAAACTGGCTTGGCAATTACAAAAGTATTTTATAATTGCCTAAGCATTTGAAAAGTATAATTATAACCTTTACTGATAGTGCAGAATAACTGATCACACAGCAATATTTTCGTATGCTAAATTAAGCTGCTTTTTTAAGCGCTTTTTTAAGCTTACCTATTTTGGATTTTTGTTTTGCGACTTTATCTTTACGAGCGCTGATTTCTTTTTTAATCGATTTTACTTCTTTACTGATTGCTTTAGCTGGTTTCTTTGACATTGAGTATTTCCTTTTTAATTATGTAACTCGCTATTGCGAGAGCTGTACTTTATGATAAAAAAGAACCAGATGATACGCGCCAACCAGTTCTTCACTAAAAATTCATACAACAGAAATAAAACTGAAATTAATCAAATGCCTGTAAAAGCTATCATACTTCCTACACTAAAATACTAAAGTAGTAATAAACTACCTAACCCTAAGAAAGTGACAAAGCCAACGATATCGGTCACTGTTGTCAAGATTACTGAACCTGACAGTGCGGGATCGATTTTCATTTTATCTAAAATAGAAGGGATCACCACGCCAGACAAAGAGGCTGCAATTAAATTAAGCAAAATAGCCACTGTAATGGTAATACTGAGCATTACATCACTAAACCAAAAATAGGTGAGCACACCAATTACCATAGCCCACACACAGCCATTTACGGCACCTACCCTAAGCTCTTTTTTAAGTAGCGCCTTACGGTTTGAGTCAGTCACCTGACCAAGCGCTAAACCGCGCACGATTACGGTTAACGTTTGGCTCCCTGCTATACCGCCCATTGACGCAACTACCGGCATTAATACTGCCAATGCAACCACTTGCTCAATGGTTGCGCCAAATAAGCCAATAAACCAGGATGCTAAAAATGCGGTTGCTAAATTAATGCCTAACCAAATACCACGGTTCTTCGCACTTTTTCGTACGCTGGCAAATAGATCTTCGTCTTCACGTAAACCACCCGCTTTTGCCGCTGCTTCATCGGTGACCTCTTGGCGTAATTCGTAAGCTGAGGTAACTTTTAATCGCCCCAGTAACTTATTATCGACATTGACAACGGGCATTGCCATTTTTTCACTGTGGATCACCACTTCAGCTGCTTCGTATAAATCATCGTCGGCATGCAGTGAAGTTATATCGTGATCAGCAAAACTTAATAAAGTGTCTGAGTCCTTAGCTTTAAATAACGTGTTAACCGATACCTCACCAATTAGCGTGCCTTTGCGGCTCACTAAATAAATAACCTCGGTATATTGCGGTAAGCCTTTTTGCAGGATTTTTCGTGCGCCACCGACCGTTAGTTTGTCTGAAACCTTAAGTGAATCAAAATCAAGCCAGTGACCAAGTTGCTCTGGCAGATACTGCTGCGCTAATTCATATTGCTTGGTTTGTACTTCATCAAGTTGACGGCGAGCGTATTCAACAAAGCGCTCAGGGATCACTTCTTCAAGTTCAAGTAACTCAGCAACGCTTACTTCATCAAGTAATTTAAAACCGTCATCTTCATCGAGTGTTTGTAATAACCAACGACAGCTATCGGCGCCTAAATTAATGAATATTTCATGCTGGGTGTCTTCATCTAATAACTGCCAAATATCTATACGCTGATCTTTTGGTAAGGCTTCAAATAATAACGATAAATGTTCTGTCGAAAGTATTTCTTTGGCGTCAGCTAACAGCTTATTTTTACGCTCTGTGGTATCACATTGTAAAAGCTCATCAATAAGCTGTGGGAGTTGATCAATCGGGTATTCAATCATGTTGAAGCCTTTGAATTTAACTACTTTGTGTTTAGTTTACCTCAGCTTGAAAAAATAGTTTGAGAAATTTTCGTAACAATACCCACAGCTCAAAAAGCTGCGGGTATTTATTATTTACTTAAACCAGCTTTGTGCTCGCTCCATCAGCAAGTAATTAACTGGTACTAGCAACAAGGTAATAAAGGTCGCAAAAATAATCCCAAAGCCTAAACTTACAGCCATTGGGATTAAAAATTGCGCTTGAGTAGCTTTTTCAAACAACAACGGCATTAAGCCTATAAAGGTGGTTAAACTGGTTAACATTACAGGGCGAAAACGTGACGCGCCAGCCAGTTTTACCGCTTCCAGTAATTCGCCGCCTTCACTGCGTTTTTTATTTATAAAATCAACTAATACTAGCGAGTCATTAACCACTACACCGATCAGGGCCAACATCCCAAGTAGGCTCATAATGGTTAATTCCATTCCCATAATCCAGTGTCCTACCACGGCGCCTATCATACCAAACGGGATCACACTCATGACGATCAGCGGCTGTAAGTAAGATTTAAACGGAATAGCTAATAACGCATAGATAATGAAAAATACAAATACCAACGCCCAAGCAAGCGAGCCGAACGATTCACGTTGTTCTTTCGCCTCACCTTCAAGAGAGTGACTAACGCCAGGATATTGCTGCACCAACTCATCAAGGTAAATTTTTAAATCGGCTTGCAGCACTGTCATATTGGTGTTTTCTTTTTCGATATCTGCCGTAACATTCAGAGTCCGATAGCGGTCGATACGATTAATCGTTGAAGGACTTTGCCCAGGCACTAGTTTAGCTACATGTGATAACGGTACTGTGCCACCGGTTGGGGTGTTAATAAGGATATCTTTTAAGTCAGCCACCGAGCGACGTTCATCAAGAGGTAAACGCACCATAACTCTGACGTCATCACGACCACGTTGAATACGCTGTGCTTGAGCACCAAAAAACGAGTTACGTACTTGCTGTGATACATCAACCCGATTTAAACCCAGTGCTAAGCCTTGCTCTGTTAGCTCAATTTGCAGCTCTTCTTTACCATCAGACATGCTATCAGCAATATCAAATACTGTTGGGTAAGTCGCCAAACGCGCTTTGACCTGCTCAGCCACTTCTTGCAAGGTTGATAGCGAGGTTGCTGTAAGCTGGACATCAATTGGATCTGAACTGCGACCGATTTCAGCCCTAAAAGTTAAGCTTTCAGCGCCAGGGATCACACCTATTAAATCGCGCCATTCACTGGCAAGCTCCCGCGAGCCTATATTAGAGTCACGTTTTTCAGCAGGGGTGATTTCAAAGCGTACACTCCCTGAGTTTGATGCACCACCACGACCACCCGTGGTGGCTAAAATGTTTAAAATAACACTTTCGCCTGTATTTTCATCACGGTACTTATCTTGTAATTGACGTGCTTTATCCGACATATCAATCACGTATTTATTAGTCACTTCAAATGGAGTACCTGTCGGTAATGTTAAGCTAACACGCACCGTTTCGCTCGGAATACGAGGGAAGAAAATAAACTTAGTCCACCCACTGGTAACCATAGTTAAAATAATTAAAAAGATCCCCACAAACAAGCTTACCGTGGCTAGCTTATGGCGTAAGGCCAAGTTTAATAACGGTTGATAATACTTTAAAATTGCATGCTCAAAACCATCAGCAAAACGCTGTTGAAATTTATCAAACTTAGATGGTTCGCCTTTTTGATGGCGTAACTTTATATATTTTAGGTGCGCAGGTAATACAAATTTAGATTCAATCAGTGAGAATAATAATACCGGGATCACAACTACAGGGATCTGTGCAAACAGAGCGCCACGACTACCTTCTATAAATGCTAACGGTAAAAATGCCGCAACCGTGGTTAAAACACCAAAAGTCACAGGGGTAGCAACTTCTTGGGTGCCACGAATAGCTGCCTGCTCGCCAGATTCAGCGGTTTTTAAATGGGTATAAACGTTCTCACCGGTAACGATTGCATCATCAACCACAATCCCTAGCACTAAGATGAAGCCAAACAAGCTCATAATATTTAGCGTTACCCCAAACAATGGCATGGCTAAAAATGCGCCCATAAATGATACTGGAATACCAATAAATACCCAAAAAGCGATGGCGGGACGTAAAAATAGCGTCAATAACGCCAGTACCAAAATACCACCTTGTAAAGCATTGGTGGTGAGTGTGGCAATACGACTTTTAACCAGCTCTGAATCATCATCCCAGTAACTTAAATCAAACCCTTGTGGTAATTTACTTTGCTGGCCTTCAATATATTCTTTTACTTCATCGGCTACTGTTATGGCACTTTGTGGACCAATACGATATACATCGATAAAGGCCGCTTGCTTACCATTAAACCGAGTCCGCACTGGGGTTTCTTCAAAGTCATCGCGGATAGTAGCAATATCACCTAGACGAATAATAGTACCATCTCTTTGATTTTTAACTGCAATGCGAGCAAACTCGTCTTTGCGATATGCTTGCCCTTTAGAGCGAATAAGTACATCTCCCCCTTGGGTTTTTAAATTCCCCGCTGAAATATCAGTACTTGAGTTTGATATCGCCCGTGAAATATCACTTAAGCTCAAACTGTATTGACGCAATGTATCTTGGCTTACTTCAATTGCTAATTCGTAATCACGCACACCACTGAGTTCAACTTGAGTAACACTGGGTAAGCGCAGTAATTGGTCGCGCACTTGCTCTGCATATTCACGGGTTTCTTTTTCACCGTAGTCACTGGCAACGGTAACCGCAATAACCTCACGTTTACGCTCAGCTAAGGCA
This sequence comes from Pseudoalteromonas sp. SG44-8, assembly GCF_014164125.1. Lineage (NCBI taxonomy): Bacteria > Pseudomonadati > Pseudomonadota > Gammaproteobacteria > Alteromonadales > Pseudoalteromonadaceae > Pseudoalteromonas > Pseudoalteromonas sp. SG44-8. Next base: position 189,269 of record NZ_JACJEQ010000003.1, read on the forward strand.
ACAACTGGCTTTTCAGCATCTGCTGGGAAGGTATTAATTGCATCGACTCGGCTTTTTATATCGGCCAATAACTCTCGAGGATCGTAACCGCTGTCGACCTCAATACTCACTGACGCTGCCCCCTCAGATGAGCGACTCGATATTTGTTTGATGCCTTCTAAATCTTGTACTGCCTCTTCAATGCGAATGGTCACCCCTTGCTCTACATCTTCAGGAGTTGAGCCTCGCAAGGAAACACTGACGCTAATACGATCGGTTTCAAAAGACGGGAAAACTTCTAAAGGAATTTGCGTGGTAAGGCTAAATAAACCCGCAAAAACAATGCTGATCAGCAATAAATTAGCTGCAACATGGTTTTTAGTAAACCAAGCTATCATGGCTTATCTCCTTGCGAGCGAGCAGCTTTACGCTTTTGCATCAGCTCTTCAACAGTGATCCCTTGTTTTTTAGCCATCGCTGCTAACTGTTCACGTGACGGTCTTTTGCCAGTAGGCTGACTGCCCTCTTTATCAGCTTCACCAATAACTTTAACAGCAGTACCTGAACTAACTTGACCAAGTGGTGTAAGCACTAACTTATCACCCATGTTCAAACCATCGGCAATAATTGCTTGCGTGGCATTTTGCCACGCTAAGCGGATATTTTTACGCTGTAATACACCTTGATCAACAATATATACATAAGTACCTTGGTAAATAGCACTGTTTGGAATAACCAAGACATCAGCGACTAATTTGCCACTGATCTGCGCTTTAATATATTGACCAATCTTAATCGGGTATTGGTTTTGAGCAGTTGCTTTGTAAGGATCATTGATTTGGGCAACAACATAAAGCTGCTGAGCATTTTCATCGATGGCCCCTTCAGTTCTGGCAACTTGTCCTTGCCACTTTTGCATACCAACTAGGTCAGAGCTAAATTCGACAGTTGAGCCATTGGCATTTTTCATACCATCTCGAAATTGCTCTGGCAAATCAATAAAAGGTAAGTCTTTGTTTTTAATTGGCAACCGTATTTCAACACTATCTATGGCGTAAATAGTTGCCAATTGTGTATTGTTACTCACCACTTGACCAAGATCCACACTGCGACTTAATACTCGCCCTGCATAAGGGGCTGTTATCTTTGTGCGCTCTAAGTTTAAATTCGCTTTTTCAAGTTTTGCTTGTGCTGAAAGTACTTGCGCTTGAGCTGCGGCTAGTTGCGGTTCTCGCAGTACTAAATTACTTGCCTGCTCACCATTACCTAAACGCTGCCAATCGATAATAGCCTGACGACTACGTGCTTGTTCTTCTTGAAAGCCTTGCTGCGCAGTGAGTAAATTAGCTTGCGCTTCTTTCACTTCAGCGCGGTGATCTCTGTCATCAAGCTGTAAGAGTACATCGCCTTTTTCAAAAAAGCCCCCCTCTCTAAATTGCTCACTGCTGGCGATGATCTGTCCTGAAGCTTGAGCGACCAAGATACTTTGAGTGCGCGGCTTTACAGTACCAAAACTGTCAACCATCACTTGATACGGCTGTAGCTGTAAAGTTTGCACCGCCACACTTATTTGCGCTTTAGGTGGTGAGCCAAAACGCTTTGCTTCTGGTGGGTTTGAGCTAATAAACATTACTAACAAGGCAGTAGCTGCGATTATAGCCGCAGGGATAATAATTTTGGTTTGTTTAATATTCATAATTATTGCTCAGTTGACTCGTTGGTTGGCTGTGAAAAATCGCCACCAAGGGCAATATGGAGATTAATTCGGTTAATAATTAATTGGTTCTTAATTTCAATGACAGAGCTTTGTGCGTCAAAGGACCTATCTTGCGCATCGAGTACCGTAGTGTAAGTTACTAAGCCACTTTGATATTGCTCAAAAGAAAGTTGCTCTGCTGCAATGGCATTTTCTTGTGCCTTAAGTGTAGCTAAGTAGCGAATTTGCAAAGATTGCTCTTGCGAAATAGCTGTTTCCACCTCATTAAATGCATCATATAGACTGGCTAAATATACTTGCTCCTGACGTAACACAGCTAAACGGGCAGCTTCTTCATCAGCACTTAGCCTACCAGCATCAAAAAGTGGCGAAGAAATACTACCCACTAATGACCATGCTAAGTTTGATGGTGAAAATAAATCACTGACACGATCAGCACTGTCACCTAACGTAGCGCTCAGATTTAAACTTGGAAAACGCTGCTTGTGAGCATAAGCTAAATTAGCATCAGTACTTAATAATTGATACCAGCTCGCCATTAAACTTGGTTTACGTGTGATAAGCTCTGACGGTAAACCTAAAGGGATAGATTTATTTAATAGAGGTAAGTCAGCCTCAACACTTAAAGCACCGCGCGGGTAGTCGCCAGTTAAACGCTCTAAAGCGCGAATTGCTTGACTAAGAGTGGCTTTTTGACCAGCAATACGTGAACGCTCATTGTTTAACTCATTACGCGTTAAATAAACATCTAAGGCATCATTTATACCTTGACGATAACCCGACTCAATAATTGCTAGGTTCTGCTCTGCGTTTTTTTCTCGTTGCTGGTACAGCGCCAATAATTTTTGCGCCGTTATTACATTAAACCAACCACTGACCACATCACCTACTAAGCGTTGTTTTGCTTGTTGAAAATTTGCCTGCTGCGCTAGAAAATCAAGGTTTGCCTGGCGCTGCGCATCAGAAAGCTTGCCCCATAAATCAACTTCATAATTAAGTGTTAAATTTGCTGAACTGACATTGCTATAACTAACTGGACGATTGTTTTTACTGCGATTAGTTCGCGCAGATAAATCTAAACTCGGCCAAAGAGCCGCGCCCGACGCAATTAATTGCTGCTGTTTAATTGCAACATCATACCCAGATTGTAAAATCTCTTGGTTACTTGCTAATGCTTGTTCAACCAATGCAAATACCTGTGGGTTTTCTAATTGTTGAAGCCAATTATCTTCAACCTTAAATGCTGACGCCTTTGCTTGTTGCCATTGCTCAGGAGCATTTGCTGTATGTTGCACTCGTTCAGTTGGATTTAGCTGATTGCTGCATGCACTGAGCAGCAAGGCACTGACTACCACTAAACTCGGCTTAAGTTGCCAAATCATATAAAAACCTGAATTACTTATATTTATGAGTGTAATTCAAGCACCAGTTCACAGATAGCTCAACTGACTTTACATAACATTACAAATATCACAATAAAGAGTCGTTTTTGAGGGTTGAGTTTGCCAATTTATATTTACTAGTGGGAAATGCAAGCCGGTGTTTACGTTTAGAAAGTCAAGCTTGCCTTAATACCAATCGTTTTAAGTTACTGACCATTTGATAACAAGGCATAAATTTTGACATCTAGTTGTTCTGCATGAAAAATTTATAACACAGTTAGCGCTTTGTTTAGCTCGCTAGAATAGTTAAATATTTAAGTCGATTGGTATAAATTATAAGAGCGCTAGTTTGCACGTTATTTATAAAAGGCGCGAGTTTTTGAGATTAAAGATTACAAATTAAAGAATGGTATTGTACAAGAGTCAGAATTGACGCTGTTTTTCTTCGTAAACTGCTAGCTTAGTTTATTTCAGATACAAAAAAGCCCTGCAAATGCAGGGCTTTGATATAAATGGTGCCTCGACCCGGAATCGAACCAGGGACACGAGGATTTTCAACCCACATGCTAAAACACCTAAAATACTGTTTTTCCTAAACTAAATTACAAAAATATTCCTATAATTTTCGTCTGGTTTATATTATTTCGTTACTTTACTTAAAACTTCTTAGCTTTTATATACTTATAAACATTTAAATAAGGTCATAACTGTACTAACACGATAATGCCCGTTTTAACGCTATTTTTCAATGCTTTGTTTTACGTTTAGTCTTGGCCTTAATCCCATTATTAATCTTAACCTCAGCCTTAGTTTCAGTTTGCGGAGCTAAGGTATCAACTTCTGAGTACCCACGCCTATAAATCCTTTTCGTTGTAGAAATATTAGAGTGTCCTAGCAGTTCAAACGCCTGATTTATATTTTTACAATCACTTGCAGCTTTTGCTCTCAAATCTCTCTCTTGAAAACGTTGCGCTTTGTCTAGCTCACCATTGCTAATTGCTTCTAACATAGCTTTATTCCAAGCCGTTCTGAGTCCATCAGGCGTTAACGGTTTCTCAAGTCGAGCATTTGCATGTGAAGCAAAAAAATACCAGTGGATAAGCGGTGCTTTACTTTTTTCTTTACCACGATAACCATTAATTTCTTTAAGCTCTGCAATAATGAGTGCCAGGTGTTCACAATACGCAAACTGCATTCTATTTTTAGTCTTAGATGTCTGAACTCTCAAGCCATGATTATCATTCCAATCTTTACTACTTAACTTAAGCATATCTGTTTGCCGTAGACCCGTAGCGAGCTTTAATTCAACATAAAGCTGCAACCAGCGTGGGCAATATTTACAAAAAATCGCAACCTCTTCATTTGTAACTAACTTATCTCTCGGCTTTTCTGGGTTACGAATAATACCGTGAAATGGTGCGCTATCTATTATGCCCCAACGCACAGCATGAGTCATAATGCAGCTAAGTAGTGCGAACTCTCTATTTGCTCTTATTGGTGCACCTTCACGTGCTCTGAGATCTAAGTATTGGTATGCATGACGAGCGCGAAGCATTAATGGGTTCATATGCCCAAATCTTTTTATCAGATGCTTAGCTGCGCTTAAATTACTTTTATGAGTGGTTTCGGCTTTTGTTGGTGAAATTTCTTTTAAGTAACGATCAATCAAATCGCTGATTGTACGGCATTCAAAGTTAATCTCAGCATAGGCGTAATAATTTCTAAAAGCCTCATTAATGCTTTTACCTAAACGAATATCCTTTTGGTCTTTACCTCTCAAATAATAGGTTTGTGCTTTTTTGTTGAAGATCATACCTCTGGGTAGATTTTCATTTTCAGGTGAACGCTTTCTACCCATAGCTTTTATCTCCTAAATTCAGTTCACTGGCTTTAAGAGTAGAACGGCTTTTTGTTGATTGCCATGTAGGGTTTGCACCAAGTTCAGCTTCAATGGCTTTACGTAACACTTTAGGCCAACCAAAAGCATCGATGGTGAAAGTAATACGCATGGCAGTAAGTTGTACAAGCTGCTTCTGGCGTTGTTTTCGGCCTGTAAGCTCCGCAACTTCATTTTTTGAAAGGAATAAATTCATAGGTTTCTCGCACAATAAGGTAACCCAGTCGCTTTATAGCAACTGGTATAATCAAAATAATTTTATTTTCCAAACTGAACTCACACGAATGTTTGGATTAGGTATTTCACTATTTGATATGCACACTCACTTAATGGGTGGCTACTTAAAGTACGATGACCAACGGCCTCGCTATTGTAGGTCTAGCTGATTTCTCTATATTTCAGCTGTTTTCACTATAATTTGCCATTATTTAAAAAGCAAATCTTTTTTAAGCCTAAATTACCCCTGTAGTTTTATGTTCTTAGTCCCTGCTAAATTGAAATTTAAATCATCTAAGGCGCTCTCTTTTGTGTGGCCTATACCAAATTCGAGGCTTGAAGCCATGAAAACTTTCATTTCATTGTCATTGGTTATTTCATTTTCTGAGTGATAACAAACAAAGAACCCTTTGCTTTGGCAAAAGTAAAATAAATGCACTTTACTTACTCCTATCAAAAAAAACGGTTAGAGGTACATCATTTATGCCTCTCTTTAACTTTTCACTTGGATGGACAAAGCTTAGAACTTCTAACATCTCATCATTACTGGGGAGCTCGACATCAATATCAGGGGTTTCGTAACGTATTTCACTTTTGTAATCAACTACTTTCGCGATATAAACTTTATGACCAAGCCTTTTCATGAGGCCTAATCTGATTTTCTGCCAATAGCTAAGTTTACTAGTCCCGAACTTCACCTCGACTAAGTAATACTCCCCATCTTTATAGGCAGCAAAGTCATATCTCCCAGGGTGTTCTTTTAACTTATACATTTTAGTAACACCGTGAAAATCGTCATTTTCAACACGAATTTTAGATAAAAATTTCCTTATATATAAATGAACTTTAATATTATCTTTGATGAAACCATTAGTAATAAAACTATCTTCACCATGATATAGAGCTGATATCTCACCAATTCTTTTTTGACATTGGTTCACTATAGAACAACCAGAAAAAGGGCTGTGAATTGGTTGAGGTTTAAGCTTTTCTAGTTTTGATTTATCAAAAACATCCTCCTTTAATCTACACGGTGCATTACTCTTATCAGCAAGCCTTAATCTACATGGAAACTTTTTTTTACAAATTTTTATTAAGTCTAAAAGTTCGTTTTTCGAATAATCAAACTTTGATGGGTAAAATGATTCTTCTACATCTTCTTTACTATAGTGTTGTAAGATATCCTTATTGGATACATCGATTATAGATAAGCCAACCTGGGTATCATGCAATGTATGACAGTAAAAATTTGGTTTTCTTTGATCCCTACTTTTTCCAAAAAGTAACACCTCATAACCTTTTCCTTTTAAGTCCTTAAAAACTAGCTCTTCTGCAAAATTACCACTGTCTCTTCTTTCTTTTGCTATTATTGCGTTTCTAGCGTCATCAGCTTTTGTTCTATTTCGTAAGCTATGCCATTCCCCTCTCCAACCTAAATCTAAAGCCAAATCACAATAACTCTTAACGTCATCATATTTTTCTTTGCCAATTAACTCTTTTACGTAAAGCTCTAGACCTGCATGCCTAGGTAATGGAGAGTCGAACTTTTCACTTGTAGGCCTGATAAGGTTAATTATCTCTGCGCCTGTTTTTTCGACTAAGTTATCTACATCACTCCCTTGCTTTTTAAACTTAATGAGTCGACCCATAACACCTGACAAATAAAAATGTCTTTGAATGATATCATTAATAAAATCATTTTCATTTAGGACTAGATCAGAGTACATTCCAAAGTTATCAGTAATAAATGCATAATCTAAAAAAAGTTCAAACCCCAAAGCAATGTCTTTTGTATGGTGTATCTCACCATCTTTAATTGCTTTAAGGATATTCTTTTTATTTGTTGAACTTATTTCTAGTTTTTCAATTATATCTTTCATTATCAAACTCATTTCATCTGAATCTATAAGACTAGGAGATTATATGCTGATTCACCACAGTAAAAAGTAATTAAAACTATCGACCTAAGTAAATAACAGTGATTTGCTCTCGGCTGTGTCCTAGCTCATTCGATATTTTTAACCTAGCCTCTCTATCTATGATTTTTTGCTCTGGTGTTAGCTCTTTGCTTATTTGGCCGCCATTAATTGGGGCTTGCCAGCCTGTTAATTCTAAATAACGCTGCTGGGCGTACGTGTGCCGTAATCCATGATTTTTATCTAGGCCAACACGACTTGTTTGCCATTCGTAGCTTTTTAATTGTTGTTTGTAATTTCGATCAGTTCTGATCAGAGCACCGCCGCCGACAGTTTGTTGAATTTCAGCTAATAACGCTCTTTGTGCATCAGTCCTTATTTCAAGTGCTCTAGGTCTTCCGCCTTTAGTCCATGATGATTTTAAAACTAGCTGGCCACCACGTATTGCATAGTTAGGTCTAAACTTTATAGCCTCTTCTCTGCGTAAACCAAACTCACGCTGAAGTTTTAGTGATAATTTAACAAGGTTATCAGCGATTTTTTCAAGCTTAGCCGAGTCCAGCTCTTTGCCTTTCGATTCTGTTGGTATGTATGACCGTTTTTCTAAATCGAGCGTGATTGCTTGATTAGAGCCATTATTAGATTTTGGTAACATTGAAGACTTGCCAACTTTTTCAGCCCACCACCTGATATGCCCCATGCGGTTTTTAATCGTGCCAGGCGAAAGCTTTTCGGTTTGCCAACGTTCTACCAAGTAATTTACATGCTTAGGTTTTAACGAATTAACCGATTGCAGTCGGTAGCCACCCTCTTTTAGCTGTGAGGCTATTTGAATCAAGCATTTTTTACGTCCAGCTTGAACGCTGAAACTGCCATCTTGGTTTCGAAGGATTAAACCTTGTAACTGGTATTTTAAATTACTCATAAGTCACTACTTAACGAAGAGTTAAAATAATCTGTTATGCACTCAACTAACTAATTGAACTGATATCCAAATGATAAGTTTTAAATGCCAATTGCACGTTGGAGCGTACAATTTTCGTATAAATACGAACAAAGGCACAAAGTTCAAAATGGCCGCAAAAGCCTCGCTTTAGTTGTTTCCCGCTTGGGCGTACAAGATAAAGCGCTATACAAAATGTGCTTAGCACAGGTTAGTTAAGTGATAACAAGTCTCCTATTTTTTAAGCCGTTAAAGGGCAATTAATACTTCACAAAATCGCTAATACAGCGAATTTTAGGCGAAAGAGCGCCAAATAAATTTTTAGTTATTTTGAAGATTAAATGCCTATTGGCTAATAGCTACACACGTTTGTAGCTTTTCGAAATGACAAAGCTGAAAGCTTTGTGCTAAAGATACGATGACCAATGGCCTCGTTAAGTAAGTAATTTGATAATGGCATAACCCGCCCATAACTTCAACAAAAGTAATAGACCTGTTGGTACGGTTGGGTTTGCCAACCGCGTCACTCCCCTATTGCTGTGCAGGAGTGACGCGGTTCTTAGATTAGTCAAGTTATTTATCGAGAGTGAGTCTCACTTCAGGTAAAGGGTCATTCTGAATTTCAGAAACTACTTTCCTTAATTCAGCATTATTGTAGCCACCGTCTTCATCTAATAGACGCTGAGCTAGCTTTGATAGCTCAGCTCTTATTAGAGGAATATTAACCAGCTCTTCATTTCTGAAAGAAGCTTGTTGATAAAAAGTACTTCCAAATACAGAGGGGATTATATTAGACAAAATAGTTTTCTGCTCCTTACTAAGTTGCTCTCTCTCTATTATTGTATTCAAACAAATCAAGATATTTAAACCACTAGCTTCTTTATTAGCCGAAACCATCATTATCAATGCAGTGACTAAGCCTTTATTTTCTGTACAACTTGAAAGTTCGCACCACTTTACAATTGTATGAGCCGCAATACTAACATTTGTATGATCGGAACTGTGTAAATAAGAGCGAATTAGACTCTCAAGTCGACCTCCTAGTGCAGGTTCATTGGCTGCGAAGTAAGCTAAAGATTGCAAAGCTCTCTTACAAGTTGGCAACTTAATAAACTCAATTAACTTTTCATAATTGGATATATTTAAGTCTTTGCTAGAGAGAAAACATACTACTGTTGTGTTCAAAGCAGCTGAAATTAATTTACCCGTTATTTCATTATTATTACCATCAAAAAGTAAGCGATATTCATCGACATCATCCTCTGAAGGCTTCCACTTAACTAGTGCATCAAAGCAATCAACAGCTTCACTATCAGAGAGTATTACACCTCCATTAATACAGTTCGAAATATCAAGTAAATTGTCTTGCGAATAAAAATTGTCTTTTGTTGAATCAAGTACATCTTGTTTGAAAATAGTCATGACATATTCATAGCTTTCACAGGGTAAAACCAGATAAGCCCATTTTAAAAAACCTTTGTCTGGGAAGTTCGAATCACAACCATCCCATAAAAGTTCAGCTAACAGCTTTTCCTCAATGTTTCTTAAAAACTTATTTCTGGCTAATGGAATAAGCCTCATTATTGCTGGGTAAGACTTTTCCTTTTCTTTACTTGCAAACTTAATTAAAGTTGTAATTCGATGATCTAAACCTTCAAAATCATCTCGCGAAGACTTATGTTCAACTATTGGATTAGGCCAATCGTTATGGCAGACTGTGATATTTAACTCATCAGCTAGAGGAAAGTTTAGACATATTTTAAAAGCTTCTTTTTTAAAGCTACTGGGAGTGCTCTTAAGAGAGTAATAAATTAAGTTTTTTAGTGAATCAAATAATTGGTAATGCTGAACAATTTTATTATCTGCCAAGTCAACTGAATACTTAAATAGCTCTATGGCCTTATCTGGCCTAGCTCTTATTGAAAATCTAGCAATAACTTCAAGAAAAAGATCCAAGCGACCTAAAGAATATCTATAGCCTGAACTTTGATTTCTCAGCACTTCTGCTTGCTTCAGCCAGAACTCTAATGCAGAGATAAAAGCCGTCAATAATCGGTTACATTCATCATCGGATAAACTAGCTAATGTTATCCTTGAAATAACCTTATTTAGAATCTCATCTTTACCAGTATTAACAGAAACAATTGCTAAAAATAACTTCTGAGTCCAATCTATATCCCTTAATTCTACAAGTTTCCTAACCGAGCTAACTAAATGCTTTGTATCATTCCAGTGTATCGGTACAGCAAGCTGCCTAGTTAATGAGTCGAAAAAAATATAGGGGTGTTCTTCATTTGATAACTTGATTTGTTTTGAATTATCTTTATATCTACCCGGATCGAATGCAACACTAATATTAGAAGTAGCAACCTGATCATCAAGCTTATTCTGTAAACGCCTATCAAAAATTTCTTTTTGATGCCAATAATTACACTTTTTCTTTTTTGAAAGCTCACTAACTTTATTGCTATTCTGATACTCAAAATCAATAACTCCGAGTAAACTTTCAACAAAATCAAGTCTCGAATGAAGGTATATTGAATTGTTATCTTTATTGAAACTGTCAAAGAGGTTATTTTTTGCTTCAATAAGGAGAGATTTGCTTTCTTCAAAAAAACCTAACTGAGAAAGCAGTCCTCCTTTCTTAATTTTCAATTCAGGCGTGTAAGCATTAACTTCATTTAATCTATTGGAGAACTTCTCATAATCAAAAGAAAGCAAAGCTTTGTATGCGAAGTGTATTCTTAGTAACTCTAAAGATTCTTTATGGTACTTTACATTTTTCTTAATAAAGCTCGAAGACCTTTCTTCAATCCTTTCTCCAAACTCATCTTCATACCATTTTGAGCACTGAAGCACATGGATCGAAATATCAACTTTTTGTTTATTAGTTAGCGACTTACAACTTTCATTTTCAATCACAGCTAAAAAAAGTTCTAGTTTCCAAGGTGGCTCTACTTTTAATGATATTTTAGAGCACCACATTAATTCATACACAACTCTTGCTTTTAAATTAGGCGAGAGTTCATCAAGAAACTTTTTACTAGAAAATTCATAACCTACTTTACTTAGAATATTATTGCGTAAGTCTGAAGGGCAAATAATCCAATTAGGGTATGAAATACGCTCGCTTTCTAAAACTTTTAATTTTTCTTCTAAAGTTAGCTTTTCATCAAATGAGTAAAATGCTCGCCACTCCCAATTATTTTTCGGCTTTAATTTCAAAAGTGCATCTAAAAATATTTTAGTCGCTGCTTTATGCATTAAATCAGGATCATCATAATCATCCACTAATACAGAAAGGTCAATTGGAGCTATATTTATGGACTCTAAGTACTTTCTTTTCGCTGAACTTAAATTTAAAGCTCCAACAAGGTAAATCCTACGTGCAGATGTCGATAAATGATCTCTTACCCAACCAGCCCATTGAAGAAAGTTCGGATCATCTCCAGAAAACCCCAAAAGACAAAGCTCATTTTCTAAAAAAACTTGCCTCGCAAAATTTACAAATGCAGCATTTTTCTGGGGAAACTGTCTATATTCTTCTTGAGTAAAAACTAGCTCATCCGTTATTCCAATAGTTCCGTGCAATTTGGTAATTCTCGGAGAGCTTGCTCTTGCTAAGTCTTCACCTCTATTAACTACATTGTAAGCAATATCATGAACATCTGTAGCCGCTCTTTCTAATAATGTATCCCAATTAGTTGTTAGAATTTCTCTCCATGGAAGCTTTAGTAGTGAAGGGTATAATTTTCCTGGCTTCCAAGCCAAATCATTTACTTCTTTTTGTATTAATTGGGTAAGTGCTTGCTGCCCAAAAAAAGCTTTATATTCTTCCGCTATACGAAGTGGGTCTGTGGTATTACTCTCACCTAACTCTTCCTGTAAGACGTTTGTAAAATGATACCAAAGAGGTAATTTTTTCGACAAATCGCCAGCTTCAGCAGCACTACGACTAAACCCTGCCCCAATCATAATTGCAGCTCCATGGAATGAAGCGTTCTCTTGCCATAACGTGGCTGCAAACTTTTTCAATGTTGTATAGTCTTGGAGTGCTAAAAGCTTTTTCTGTTCAGTCATTTTACATACTTCCTTGATATTATTTTGTAAAAATTAAAATATAGGGAACAACCATTTATTTTTTATTTAATAATTTATTTAAAGGCATAACCAATTAAAAAAATTTGTAAGTGATTTAACGATAATTCTCACTAGCTTAATTTTTAATGATAAAACTATCACTAATTTAAATTGTAAGCAGCGAATATCGATAAAGCCTATATTTTAATTTTAGATTTTTACTTCGCTTCTATTTTGATAGTACTAGCCACAAAAATAAAACAAGTATAATTGCTTTAAAAAATTTTTCATGATGAGCAGACGTGTTTACATCCTACCAACTCAAGGCAGTAATAATAAAAGAAAGGAACTAAGTTATGGGGTCTCGATAACGCTCTATCGGTGCTGAGGTTGATACATGAGTCTGTTGCTTGCTCGATAATTTAACTTTAACCGGTTTAATACAACTAAAGATAAGTTTAACTACTTTACGTACTTTTTCTCGAACCACTGACAATAAACCCACCTCAAGCATAGTCTCTATCAATGATTTAACTGTCATATACGCCCAGCCTAGCTTATTGGCTAGCTGTGAAATACTTTGCTGATAAGTATCGCGTTTATTTCGGCTAGCGATTTTACCTGCTTTAATTTTGCTAGTGATCAACGCTTGCAGCATAAGCATTTTATGTTGATGGCGTGAGTCATAACGACTTTTTGAATCAAATAAGTGCAGCTGTACTGGGTATAAGCGTAGTGTATGGCTCGATTGTTGTTTATTAAGCATCTGCGTATAGCTTTGCAATAAACGATAGCCAAGCGGGTGCTTTACATTTAAATGCAGTGTGCGGCTATAGCTCGATTTATTGGGTGTTTCTATCAGTAGTGGCTCTTTTTCATCTTTTAATGGCTCTAGTAAGCTTCTAAGGGCGTTTTTAACTGCATTAATTGAATAAGCCAGATGCTTAGCCACAGCTGATGCCGATGAATTAAATTTACCATGTTTTGCATGATGGTATGCGATATGTCCCAAAACTAATGTTTGAGTATCGGATTTTGTTACGGCTAATACTTCAAGCGCAAAAAATACTTGTTTCTTTTTGCCACATTGATCTGCAACTGTATTTAGGCCTGATGAGAAATTATTTTTAAATTTTCTAGTCAATTGATATTCGACTGGAACATTAGATAGCAATTTTTTGGCTTACCACTAGACACAGGATTACCCTACAGCTAAGATAGCCATATAAACATAGTCAATTGTTTATGAAAGCCGCGTTAGAAACTTAAGTCGCCAAACTTAATCTGAGTTTCTTTATCGCGGTTTTTTGCTTTCTGGCGTTCGCAAAGTCGCCTCCGTCTGTTATGACGAAAACTAGGTATTTTTGTAGGGAAACTATGTTTTAGTAGGAAAAGGCATTTCAGATATTAGCGCTAGGCTAGAATAAATGGTGCCTCGACGCGGAATCGAACCACGGACACGAGGATTTTCAATCCTCTGCTCTACCAACTGAGCTATCGAGGCACATAAACTGTGCAGATTAATTGTTAAATTAAACACTTAATCTAAATAAATGGTGCCGACTAACCGAGTCGAACTGATAACCTGAACGAATTACTGATTACAAGTCAGTTGCTCTTTCAAATTATCTAAATAAATGGTGCCGACTAACCGAGTCGAACGGTTGACCTACTGATTACAAGTCAGTTGCTCTACCAGCTGAGCTAAGTCGGCACACTAAACTGTGTGCTAAGGCACGTTTCAATTTTAAAGATTGATAACTTTTAATAAATGGTGCCTCGACCCGGAATCGAACCAGGGACACGAGGATTTTCAATCCTCTGCTCTACCAACTGAGCTATCGAGGCACATTAACTGTGCAGATTAGTTGTTAAATTAAACACTTAATCTAAATAAATGGTGCCGACTAACCGAGTCGAACGGTTGACCTACTGATTACAAGTCAGTTGCTCTACCAGCTGAGCTAAGTCGGCACACTAAACTGTGTGCTAAGGCACGCGTAATAATGTTTTAATCATTTGATTTAAACACCACTACTTAAATAATGGTGCCCAGAGGCGGAATCGAACCACCGACACGAGGATTTTCAATCCTCTGCTCTACCGACTGAGCTATCTGGGCAATTTCAGTATTAATAAAAAATCACAAAGGATTTTCAATGCAATTCCCACTTAGCTCTACTGACTTAGCTATCTGGGCGATTTCAGTTTTAATAAAAAATCACAAAGGATTTTCAATACAATTCCCACTTAGCTCTACTGACTGAGCTATCTGGGCAATTTCAGTTTTAATAAAAAATTATAAAGTGTTTTTATACACTTTCCGCTTAGCTCTACTGACTGAGCTATCTGCGTGTGCGGCGTATTAAACTGGTTTTGCCCTTTCAAGTCAACTTTTTTTTTATTCTTTATAACTGTTTGCACGGTTTTTCAACAAACTGTTTAATAAACGTAAAAAACGCTGTTTATTACAACAGCTGTTTGTAGTTTAACGTAACTGTCTATTAATTTAGGCTCCTTGTAAACAACAGCACTAAAAACGTAGTGAATTATTTCTGGTAAATGGTAGGATTGATTTCCAGTACACAAGCGACTGTTTAGATTGCGGTTGATAATAGATTAAGTTGGATAATAAATGCAGAGTAAATTTTCTTCTCCTGTAAAAGGGCTGTTACCTCTTTTTATACTAATAAACTTAGCCGTAACAGCACTCGCTGTGGTTGCTTATTCTTTTTACCCTAGTAACACTGAAGACTCAAAAGCACCACCAAGTTCACTAAGCTTAATAACGTTAGCTGAGCAATTAGACACACCTTTGGTTAATGCATTGACTCGAACAGGACAAGATAATGCCACTCAACTACTAAATTTAAGCGCTTCGCTAAATAATCAATTTGATTACTACTTATATAGATATACACCTACTGCTCAAACACAATTGGTTTTTGCCAGTAATAAACCAGCAATTGCACCGCTAAAACTTGATCAACATTTAGCTGAGCAAGGTATTATCCATCATCAATTAAATTTAAATGATCAACCCGTTGGTGAATTAATCATTAAACAAAAAATCACTGCCCCCCCTCTACTGCCAAATTATTCCATCGTGCTTGCATTGGCTATTGCAGGAGTTGCTGGAGTAAGTTTATTTTTACTAGCGCTGTTTTTTAACGTTTATCTTAATACGCGGATCCGCAAAAGTAGTGACACTCTTGCACATGAATTAGAGAGCATCACTAAATCTGGCAGTTACAATACACATATCGACGAACAATTAGATATCGGCCTTGGCGTTGTAGCTAAAAATATCAATCAACTATTACAGCAAGTACAAGATGCTATCAATAGTAATGACGTAGCCCAAAAAGATTTGCAAAAACTGCAAAGCAGTCTGGAAACTGAAGTGCAAAACCGCACTTTAGCGCTTGAAAAAGCGAGCCATAGAGCTGAGCAAGCTAGCGAAGCCAAAACCACGTTTTTAGCAACTATGAGCCATGAAATACGCACCCCAATGAATGGCGTTATTGGCACCATTGATTTACTAAGACAAACAGATCTCAATGGCGCTCAGCATCGCCTAAGTACAATTATTCGTGAATCAGCCTTTTCACTATTGGGGATTCTGGATGATATTTTAGATTTTTCGAAAATTGAAGCGGGTAAACTAAATATCGACCCAACTCCTTTTTCGGTCTCGGATACTATTGAGGAAGTTGCCAGAGTATTATCATCGGTTGCAAAAAAACGTCAGCTTGATTTAGAGCTAGCTATAGCACCTGATATACCAGTTAATTTAATTGGTGATACTGTTCGCGTTCGCCAAGTACTTTATAACTTATGTAGTAATGCAATTAAATTTACTAGCACCGATGAAAATCGTCTAGGTCAGGTACGCATTGCTGTAGAAGTGGCACAAAATACTGCTGACCATTTTACTCTGCGTTTTAGCGTCAGCGACAATGGTAAAGGTATGAGCCAAGCTCAACTGCGTGAAATATTCAATCCATTTATTCAAGCTGAAGGATCAATTACCCGTGAGTACGGTGGCACAGGCCTAGGTTTATCTATTTGTAAAAGTTTAACCGAGTTAATGTTAGGGTCCATTAGTGTTACCAGCGATATAGGTATTGGTAGTGACTTTGTGGTGGAATTGCCATTTAGTACTGAAAACACCATAAAGTATGCCCATAAAGGTGCGTTGAAAGATCATTCTGTAATACTCATCACTGAGCATCAAAGCAGAAAACAAACGCTTTCTCGTTATTTATCATTTATGGGGGCAAACACAATTACGGCGCAAACGGTGCAAGAAATTGAACAATCTCAAGATAACCCTGGCGTTATCTGGGTGCTTGATGGGATCGATTCAATGGATAGCATTAATTACTTATTACGCCGTTTACTGTACACCCTTGAAGATAATAACCAACAGGTGATCGTACTTAGTAAATTAGATGAAGCCGCAATAAATCATAAAAACATCTTCTATCTCAATGCGTCGCCATTGTGTAAGTCAAACTTTATGATGTCGTTATTGGTTGCTGCGGGGCTGCATACACCAAAACAAGTTAAACCTGTTAAAACCCTTAATAATTATTTAAATATTGAACAAGCACGTGAAGAAAACAAACTCGTGCTACTTGTTGAAGACAATGTTTTGAATCAACAAGTACTTACCGATCAACTACATTTACTTGGGTTTGGCGTTGAAGTTGCTGATAACGGCGAGCAAGGTTTAAAAATGTGGCAAAGCGGCCGTTACCCGTTAATTTTAACTGATTTACATATGCCTAAAATGTCAGGTTACGACATGGTTGAAAAAATTCGCGACGAAGCTGCACAACTTGAAGACATCAACGCTCAGCCTTATGTTATTGCAATAACAGCAAATGCCTTAAAGGGTGAAAAAGAACGCTGTTTAAATGCTGGTATTAACGATTTCATTACTAAACCAGTTGAATTAAATACGCTAGAGGCAACTCTTAATAGTTGGAGTGAAAGCAAGCAAGGACCGATTACGGCTTCTCCTAATAAGCCGTCAGCACCAATTAACTTTGAAATGCTCGCTAAATACATAAACAATGATGAAGCAAAGCAGTTACGATTCTTTAAAATGTACTTAGAGCAAAGCCATACGTTAGCTAAAGACATTAACACAGGGGTAATGACCAGTGATAAAGAAATAATAATTGCAGCTTGCCACCAACTTAAATCTATATCAAAAACAATTGGCGCAGAAAAAGTAGCTGAGCTAGCTGCTGACTTTGAAGATAACTGTAAAGAACAAGACTTAACCAGTGATCAACTAATTGAACTGCGTGACAATTTAGAGATTGAGTACTCCCGTGTTGCGCAGTTTTTAAAAGAACAAGTTAGTAATGCCCAAGAGCAAGATGATCTGATTTAATTCAAGCAGTAAAAAAGGGCTTATTGCCCTTTTTATTCGCATGTGAAAATTATTTTTCTGGCGGACGGTAGCCTTCGATTTCTACATCTTTATCTTCGAACAAAAAGCCAACCATTTGCTCTTCTAGAAAAGTACGATGCTCTGGGTCCATCATATTTAAATGTTTTTCATTGATCAGCATTGTTTGCTTGTGCTGCCACTGTGCAAATGCTTCTTTAGAAATATTATTAAAAATCCTTTCACCCAACTCACCTGGGTAAAGTTGGAAACCAAGCCCTTCGGCTTCTTTTTGTAACTTTTGACAAAATACAGTACGTGCCATGATTGCTCTCTTGTGCTCTTCGAAACGATATCAGTTAGTGTAAACTATTGTAGCAATTTGTTTAACTAGCTTTTTAGTTGGGGCGGCTAAACCAACCTCTATTGACTGGTCCAACGGGTACCAAACTAGTTGTCGCTCATTCACCACATCAGGCACTTTATGCAAAGTGAGTACATGCGGATTAATAGTTAATTCAAAGTGCGAAAATATATGCGTAAAAGGCTCAATTGGCACAGTTGTAACAGCAAGCCCTTGCTGCGCTAAAAAAGTATCTAACTGAGATTTTTGCTCAAATTCAAAAAAACTAAATAAACCGCCCCATATTCCTGAGTTAGGCCTTTTTTCCATCAATACTTGATCATTACATTGAATAATTAATTGATGGCACACTTTCTTTGGCACTGCTTTTTTAGGTTTTGAATGAGGGAACTGTTTTACCTGCTCAGTCTTATACGCTCCACAACGCGAACGCAACGGGCAAGGTTGGCAGTCAAACTTGCTACGTGAGCAAAGGCTTGCTCCTAAATCCATCATTGCTTGGTTAAACTCAGTCACTTGTTTTGCTGGAGTTAACTGCTCTGATAGTTGCCATAATTGGTTTTCAACTTTTTTGACTCCGTACCAACCTTCAATCATAAAAAATCTGGCAAGCACACGTTTTACATTACCATCTAATATAGGATGATGTTGGCCAAGAGAAAGCGATAAAACAGCTCCTGCAGTCGAGCGCCCAATTCCTGGCAAAGCGACAACCTCGTCTAACGTTGTTGGAAACTCACCTTTGTATTGATCTCGAATTATCTTTGCGGTTTTATGTAAATTGCGAGCTCGAGCATAATAGCCCAATCCGGTCCAGTGATGCAGCACGTGATCTTCATCTGCATTTGCTAAAGCGATAATATCTGGAAAACTTTGCATAAACTTTTCAAAGTAAGGAATAACTGTGACTACCTGAGTTTGTTGCAACATCACCTCAGACACCCACACCTTGTAAGGTGTTTTATTTAATTGCCAAGGTAAGGTTTTACGCCCATGTAATTCATACCAATCGACTACTTGCTGAGAAAACCAGCTTGCTTCACTGTTGTTTAACTTCAAAATAATTACTTTTTAAACCCGACTCTTAATGGCGCTCAGTCTATTGCAGTGAGTTAAAATATCAAGTTATAAACATACACAAAAGATAAGGCCTTGTGATCAACGCCGTGGTCAGGGATAATACGCCACCATTTTAAGACATGTTGTTTTCATCAGGCCAAAATATATGAGTGATTCAAGTAACGATAACCTTGAGCAAGCGATGCAAGAAGGTAAATATATTCGTACCATTCGCAGTTTTGTTAAGCGCGAAGGTCGTTTAACCAAAGGACAAGCTGCGGCAATTGAAAAATGCTGGCCAACCATGGGGCTTGAACATCAACAAGGCATGCTTGATCTAGCCCAAGTATTTGGTAATGACAACGACGTTGTTTTAGAAATTGGTTTTGGCATGGGTAAATCATTGGTCGAAATGGCCAAGAGCGCACCACACCTTAACTTTATTGGTATTGAAGTACACCGCCCAGGTGTTGGCGCATGTTTAATGGATGCTGATGAAGCAGGCATTACAAACTTACGTATTTTTGAGCATGACGCTGTTGAAGTATTTGCTGATTGTATTGCAGAGGGCAGCATTACTACGGTGCAACTATTCTTCCCTGACCCATGGCATAAAAAACGCCACCATAAGCGTCGTATTGTGCAACCTGCATTTGTAGAGAGCTTGCGTAGCAAATTAAAAATTGGTGGTGTATTCCATATGGCAACAGATTGGGAAAACTACGCTGAACATATGCTTGAAGTAATGCAAGCAGCGGAGCATTTTAAAAACCAATCTGAGACTAACGATTATGTACCACGTCCTGATTTACGTCCCTTGACGAAATTTGAGCAACGCGGCCATCGTTTAGGTCATGGCGTTTGGGATTTAATGTTCGAGCGTATTAGCTAAATTAATCAAAACAACTTTAAGGCAAAGCCATTTATGAGCGCATTAACTAATCCAAGTTCACTTTTACTACGCAATAGTGCAAACCTAATGGCGGACTCTATTTTAGTAGTTAATTTTGTGCAAGATGGCTTTTTGTCACAACTGCGCCAGTTAAATCCAAACAGCAAGATCAGCGCTTTTAGTTACAACCATGCTAATGGTGAGTTTGCTAAAAATATCAACAGTATTGATGTTTGTGTTAGCCATGAGATAGCCGGTCAACACTTTGACCTCGTTATTTATTATTACCCAAAAGCAAAACCTGAAGCATTGATGACGTTGGACAATATTCGCGCGGTTATCAACCCAGACGCTGAGTTACTGGTGGTTGGTGAAAATAAAAGTGGTGTGAAATCGATTGAAAAGCAATTTAGTAGCCACTGTGAATACAGCAATAAAATCGATAGTGCCCGCCATTGTGCTTTGTATTTATTCACCGAGATAAAAACCTTAGCTGAGTTTGTTATTACTCGTTACCATAAGCAATTTAATGTTGATGTTGCTGGCGTTAGTTTTAATGCCATCAGCGTACCTGGTGTATTTAATCACGGTGAACTTGATGGCGGTACTAAAATACTGTTAGAGAATGCACCTGTAATTAAATCTGGCAATGTACTGGATTTTGGCTGTGGCGCGGGTCTTATTGCGACCTTCTTAGGTTTAAAAAATCCAGCTTTGAATTTTACCTGTACGGATGTTAGTGCTCTTGCAGCTTATGCAACCTCGCAAACATTGGCACTTAACGGTGTTAACGGTAGCGCTTTACTAAGTGATGGGTTAGCAAATGTAACTGGAAAATTTGAGCTTATTATTTCAAATCCACCATTTCATACCGGTATTGCCACTGATTATACTGTTGCTGAACAGTTTTTAAGTGGTGCTAAACAGCACTTGACTAAGCAAGGCAAGTTAACCATTGTTGCAAACTGCTTCTTGAAATACCCGCCAATTCTAGAAGCTCAGTTCGGTAGTTATCAAGTAGTACACAAAACCAATAAGTTTTCAGTGTATAGCAGTTAATTGCTGCTATAACCTCACAAACGCTGCCAAATAATATAAATGGCAGCTTTTCAACAAAGTTATTATATTTTTTAGTCACTTTGATAGGTCTTTGCTAGACTTACAGCAACTAGATAAAAATTAAATAACTTGGCCTTCATTACAATAATGTCTAAATCAACATCGCCAACAAGTATTCGCAAAGCACTGATAAGCGCAGTCATGCTTGTTACTGCCTTGTGTTTATCGTTATCTATTTCTATTTCAACCTACCTAGATGTCAAAGAGCAAAAGCAATTAATCGTCAACAAGCTCAATATTCTCGCTGAAATAATCGCTTTTAATGCACAAGTAAGTGTACTGTTTGATGATAGGAAAACCGAAGAGCAACGCCTTAAATCTTTCGAAAAAATTCCACTCATTAAAAACATACATATTTATGCAATCGACGAAATATCAAATAAAGCAGTATTTTTTACCAGTTTCAATGCACGAAAAACCCCACCAGTGCCACTTCGAGTTGATAGTATTGAGCAACTTCAAGAACCTAGAATCACTGAAGACTACATAGAGCTAATCAAACCAATTACTTACGAAGGTGATATTAAGGGTTATGTGTATATTCGTGGTGGCTTAGAGCGCCTTAACGCCTATATTAACCAAAAAATTCTTATTGATATCCTTTTAACGCTATTCGTTTTAATACTGGTTTATTTTGTCGCAAAACGAATTCAAAAGCGTATTGCCGACCCCATTGACCAATTAAGTACATTGCTGCAAGATGTTTCGAAAAATCATAATTATAGCGCCCGAGCTCCGAAAACTAATATTACCGAAGTCAATATGCTTTCGAATAGTTTAAATATCATGCTAACTCGCACACAAAATCAAATAGAGCGTCATAAGAATGATAAGCAAGAAATTAAACAGTTAAACCAAAGCCTAGAAGAAAAAGTAAATCAACGTACAATCGCACTCCGAGAGGCAAATCAAGAGTTGCTAACAACCCTTGAGCGAATGCATCAATACCAAAACCAAATTGTTGAAAGTGAAAAAATGGCCTCTTTAGGGCAGATGGTTGCAGGTGTTGCACATGAAGTAAATACACCGATTGGTTTAGGGATCACTGGTTCTACCCTGCTTCGCGATAAACTGGCAGAAATAAGTCTAGGGTTTGAGCAAAAAACCTTAACCTCAAACCAATTGAAGCGCTTTATCGACAATGGCATAGAAAACTTAGACCTTATCTATCGAAATTTAAATCGTGCTGCGGAACTGGTATCCAGCTTTAAAAAAGTAGCAGTAAACCAAGATGGTGAGCTTAATTCGCTGATCAATATGCATGATCTTATAACTAACGTAATGCTTTCTATGCGTACTGAACTAGAGATCAAGGCTCCTAAAATCGTTATTCATTGTTCTGAACAATTGATGATCGAAAGTAAAGCGGGTCCCCTACAACAGGTATTACAGCAATTATTAAGTAACTCGATAATCCACGGCTTTAAAGATAATAAAAATAACGAAATAGAAGTCACAGTGGAACGTAACGAAAGTAGCTTGATCATCAACTATTACGATAATGGTATCGGAGTTGATAAAAGCGTTAAAAAACGCATTTTTGATCCCTTTGTTACCACTAAGCGCGGCGAAGGTGGCAGTGGTTTAGGTATGCATTTAGTTTACAATTTAGTCACACAAGCCTTAGGAGGCAGTGTTTACTTTGATGATCAAAATATAGAAGGTACGCGCTTTATAATTACCTTGCCATTAACAGAGGCAAGTAAAGTATGAGATTAACAGGTTTATTACTGGCTCTGATGCTGCTGTTTCCTACCTTTTTACAGGCCAAATCCCCTGAACAAGTCAAATCGGCGTTCCTATTTCAGATTGCAAAATTCGTCGAGTTCCCTAAAGTTAACAATAAACAGGCTGTGACTTTTTGTTTTTATGACGTTGAACATGGGATTGGTGAGCTATTAAAGGATAATTCGAATCTTAAAATTAACGATATACCGATTGAAACCGTATTAATTAATAAAAAACAGCAAATTTCTGAACTTTCTCGCTTTTGTGATATCACATACATTGATGAAACAATGGAAGATGATATAATTCCACTTTGGATCGATACCATTTCATTAAGTACCTTAACAGTTGGTGAGAGTATCAGTTTTTTAGAAAAAGGAGGCGTTGTCTCTTTGGTCCAAGAAGGGAATAAAATCCGACTGTATATCAATAAGCAGCAGTTGTTGCGCAGCAGTTTTAAAGTGCAATCTCGGTTATTAGCTGTTTCTAAATTTCATCCGAATTGATTTTACTTGTTAACAATTGGATATACTCCTATAATCACTAGTATTCGGTTTTATAATACAATACCGAATTAATTGTAAATAAAATATTCCGAAAAAGGTTAATTAATAATGCAAACGCCAGTCATTCTGATTGTAGAGGATGAAGACGTAACTCGACTAAACCTCGTTAGTTTATTTGAAGCTGAAGGTTACAAAGTTATTGAAGCCATTGATGGCGATGACATGCATGACAAGCTTACAAATAATGATGATGTGAACCTTGTAGTTATGGACATCAACCTGCCAGGCAAAAACGGGCTAATACTAGCGCGTGAATTACGTCAAAAGCGTAACGTTGGACTTATTTTCCTAACCGGTCGTGATAATGATGTAGACCGTATTTTAGGCCTAGAAATTGGCGCGGACGACTATATTACTAAGCCGTTCAATCCTCGTGAATTAACTATTCGTGCTCGTAACTTGCTTTCTCGTACTGCCCTTGGTGGTGAAGAATCAAGCCTTGAAACAAATGGTGTGATCACATTCAATGGCTGGGAACTTGACGAAAATAGTCGCTGTTTAACATCGCCAAATGGTGATGCCAAACGTTTACCTAAAGGTGAATACAGAGCACTGCGTCTAATGCTTGACTCTCCGGGCCGTATTTTCAGTCGTGAGCAACTAATCAAGCATATGACTGGTCGTGAGTTACGTGCGAATGACCGTACCGTTGATGTAACGATCCGTCGTATCAGAAAGCATTTTGAAAGTGATAACAGCACATCTGAGCTTATCAGCACCATCCATGGTGAAGGTTATCGTTTCATTGGTAAAATTGATAGTTAATATCTGTTTTACCAAGTAATGACAGCATTAACGTTCTAATTGCTGTAAGAATAAATGAAGGGCATGTTGCCCTTCATTTATTTTATCTGCCAATATTACTAACCAAGTCTTTAATACTTCATCACTTTCTTCAATAGAACCATGTTCCATGGTCTTAGCGTGTAACTGTACATCATTTAAACCAACTGAACCTGCAGCACCTTTAAGCTTATGTGCTACAGACTTATACTCTTCACGGTCACCAGCTGCTAATGACGTTGCTAACTCTTGCTGATACTGTGGATTTAGCTTTTCAAATAAACTGCTGCTGCGCTTAAATGTTACTATGCCCATCGAATTAACAAAATCTTCAATGGTTTCAACATCAAGTAACTCTACATTGATATTTTCACTGGCTTCTTTGCTAACCGTCAGGCGTGTTTCATCAGACTGTTGTAGATGTTTAATATCAAATAGTTCAGCCAGCATTTTATCAAGCTTCGTGGTATTGATAGGTTTAGCTAATGCGCCTTGAATTGAGATCCCTTGTAACTCTTCTTCGGCGCTACGCACATTAGCCGTAAGCGCGACAATAGGTAACTTATCAAAATGGCTATCGGCACGGATCTGTCTTGCTACTTCATCGCCATTAATATCTGGCAGTTGCATATCTAGCAGTACTAAATCCAGATCATCCTCAGTTTCAACAAACGACAATGCATCTTCACCGGTTTCAGCCCAGATAACTTCATGACCACGTTGCTCAAGTAAGTTAGTGGCGATTTCAGCATTAAGCGGCACATCTTCAACTAGCAAGATATTCAAACTACGGCCAACATAACTTTGTTCAGCCGGAGCGATACAAAGCGCCAGCGGTATTTCAACCACAAAACAGCTGCCCTCTCCTTCGGTACTGCTTACATGTAATTGTCCTTTCATTGCTGTAACCAAAGCCTTGGTGACCGCTAAACCAATACCTGATCCTATCGCATTAGTACCATTTAAATCCGGCGCTTTATAATACATATCAAAAATACGATGTAATTGCTCTTGTGGAATACCTTGCCCGGTATCTGTTACTTTCATGACTAACCACGCGCCATCCGCACGATTTTCCCGAGCACACGCTAATTGAACTTTACCTTTTTGGGTAAATTTAACCGCATTATTTATTAAGTTCCATACCACTTGGCGTAATCGGGTCGGATCTAGCTGCGCATAAATATCCAGCATACCTTTGCGCTTAATTTCAAACTCTAAGTCTTTTTGCTCAGCGATCAATCCTGCAAAGTTAACCACATCATTAATAAAATCAGAGACGTTTATTGAGTCGGTAACAATATCGAGTTGTTCGCGATCTATCTTATCTAAATCTATAATATCATTAAAAATATTTCCTAATGTTTCAGCACTAGAAAATACGGTGTTACACCAACTACGTTGCTGCTTATCCAAGTCGGTGTCTAGTAACATACGGGTTAAACCCACAATACCATTGAGTGGAGTTCGTAATTCATGACTTAGGGTGGCAATAAATTTCCCTTTGTCTTTATAAGCGGTTTCAAGTGCTTGAGCTGCTTCTTTGCGGCTGGTGATATCACGCCCAAATGCTAATAAGCCAATGTAATCACCGTCATCATTAATAAATGGGAGCTTGCGCATTTCAAACCAACGGTTTTCATTGCCTACAGGGTATTCAACATCAAGCGTTAAAGCGGCGTGAGTTTTTTCGACTTTGTTATCAGTTAGTAATACTTCCGGTAAGAATTGCGTTGGGTAAATCTCCTCTGCAGTTTTACCTATTAACTCGTCACTTGATTTCCCCATAACCTCTTCAAACATTTTATTACAGCCGGCAAAAACACCATTGTTATCACGGTAATAAAATAAATCAGGGGATGAATCAACAATAGAGCGCAGTAACATGCCTTGTTGAGCAAGCTCTTGCTGGGTTTTTTTACGTTCAACTATTTCTCGCCTGAGTTCTTCGATTGCACGGTGCTTGGCATGAAATGCCATTTTACGTTCATCTATCTCTACATTTAAGCGATTGATATTATCTTTTAAAGTTTGATTTAATAATTTTTCTTGCTTAGTGGCACTATCTAAATACGCATAGGAAGCATCTAACTGGCGGATTGAATTGATTAACACACTGATAATAATGGGCGACACTACTGCAGTAAAAAATATCACGGCAAGCACATCGACAAGCATCACCTCGCCTACTGCAACATAATAAAACATACACGATAATATTAATGCCAGTACTAATAGTAAGACATAACAAATAGTTGCGGTTTTGAATTCACCAAATCGAGTAATTAAACTAGAAAGTATTCGAGCCCATGGACTCAAAGAGGAATCGATCATATATAAATCTGTCTCTTAGCTATACATATAAGTATATAAAAAATCAGCTGACTACACAGCTATAAAAAAACGACTAGTGTTAGGATTTTAGCACTTTTGCATTAACTATTTTCATGTTCCGCGACGAAAACAGAAAATTTTCATCTACCACGTATTTTTTATTTATTTCGTGTAAAATATTGCGCTTTACAATTGCCAATAACGAGATTTTCCATGCAAAGCAACATGCCCGATATAGCAGATACGGCTCCCGCCTTACAAACAGGTAAATTAGACTGGGTTGGTATGGCTGATATTGAACTGCCTTTTTTATTTGAATCTCGTGATCTTGCGCCTATTAATGTCACCGCTAAAGCTCGTGCTTTTGTTAATCTTCACAAAGAAGACGCAAAAGGTATTCATATGTCGCGGTTATTTTTAGCGCTCGATACCCTGTCAACTGAGCAACACGTTAACCCGCAAACTATTGCACAAGCGCTCGATAGCTTTATCTCTAGTCACACTGGATTAAGCGACCAAGCTAAAATTGAATTTAAGTTTGAACTACCGCTGCGCAGAAAATCACTCCTTAGCGGCAAAGCGGGTTGGAAAAGCTACCCGTTGACCATAGTGGCAAAAATTGACCGCGGTGTACTTAGTTTTGAATTAAGCCTTGATGTAACTTACTCATCAACTTGCCCATGCTCAGCGGCATTAGCTCGCCAACTTATTCAACAAGCCTTTGTTGAAAAGTTTCAGCAGCATACTCTTAGCCATGAAGAAGTGGTCAACTGGCTTGGCAGTACCGATGGCATAATCGCCACACCGCATTCTCAACGCTCTATTGCCAATGTAAAAGTCAAACTAGATAGTAGCATCCGTGAGTTTGATATTTTGAGCTTGATCGATACTCTTGAAGATGAGCTTAAAACCCCTGTACAAGCGGCAGTTAAGCGTGAAGATGAGCAAGAATTCGCCCGTTTAAATGGTCAAAATCTGATGTTTTGTGAAGATGCTGCGCGTAAAATCAAAGCCGTGTTAGAAGATGCACAATACGCCGATTACTGGTTACAAATAAACCATTATGAATCTCTGCATGCCCATGATGCTGTAGCGATTGCAGTAAAAGGAATTGCTGGCGGATACCAGCCATAACTTAGCTGTTATAAAGTGTAACTTCATTACAACTGGGCACGTAAATTGCTAAGTAATTTATAGTGTCAATTTGTTGTTGTGGAGTTACCGTATGGAATTCGCTTTATTATCAATTTTAGTATTAGTCGTAGGGGCATCTGTTGTTGCGTCAAAGTTTACCGATGATGGCGGAAACCCTTACCCATTCACGCGTAAAACCAGTGTATTTACGCAAGTTGAAAGCTCATTTTTAAACCTTTTAGAACGTGCTGTAGGCGATCAATATAAAATTGTTAGCCGTGTAAAATTAATCGATATCATTGATTGTAAAAAAGGTTTATCTGCTAAAGCTAAACGTGCTGCAATCGCTAAAGCAAAAAACAAACAACTGGATTATGTGCTGATTGATAAAGAAAAGATGACGATTGTGGCAGCGGTTGACTTAGTAAACAACGCCAATAAAGATGGTCATAAAGCACAACGAGACTGGTTTGTTAATGGTGCACTTGAAGCTGCTGGCATTCCACATATCCGTATGAAAGTTAAATCTGGCTATCGGCCATCAGAAGTACGCGAAGCAATTATGTTTAAGCTTGGCAAGCCGACAGCACAAAGTAGTCGCCCGACACGCAACCGTGTTACTAAGCCGGCGGTACTATCTCCTTCGCAAGCTAAAGCCCATTCCACAGCTTTAGCTGAAATATAAGTTTTCTTAAACGATAAAATGCGAGCTTTTAAGCTCGCATTTTTGTTTTTTATCGCTAACTTCACGTATAATCTAAACATCTAATTAGAGGAATTTAAAATTATGAATGTCGGTATTATTGGCGCGATGGAGCCAGAAGTTAAAATTTTGCGTGAAGCAATGCAAAATCCACAAATTCTAACTAAAGCAGGTTTCACTTTTTATACAGGTGAATTAGCTGGTAACACTGTGACTTTAGTGCAATCAGGTATTGGTAAAGTCGCCTCTAGTATTGCAACAACGTTATTGATTGATAATTTTCAACCAGACTGTGTGATCAACACAGGCTCTGCCGGTGGTTTTGATCCATCTCTGAGTGTTGGCGACGTGGTAATTTCATCTGAGGTACGTCATCATGATGTTGATGTAACCGCTTTTGGTTATGAAATTGGCCAAGTACCACAGATGCCTGCTGGTTTTGCCGCTCACCCTAAATTAATAGAGGCTGCACAACAAAGTGTTGAAAGCATCAGTGACGTGAAGACCCTGATCGGCTTAATTTGTACTGGCGATTCATTTATGTGTGATCCGGTGCGTATTGATAAAGCCCGCGCGGACTTCCCTACTATGTTAGCTGTAGAAATGGAAGGCGCTGCCATTGCACAAGTATGCTTTTCTTTAGCTACACCGTTTGTAGTGATCCGTTCAATGTCTGATATTGCAGGTAAAAAGTCACCACAGTCATTTGAAGAATACCTAGAAACCGCTTCAATAAACTCATCAAAAATGGTGGTCGCATTACTAGAAAAGCTGACTACGGTAACGCTCTAACGTGTTACTCAATTTAGTTCAGCAACATTTGGACTTTATTGTATTTATATTAGCGCTCCTTGCTGAGCGCTTTTTACCTTTGGTAAGCTGGTATCACCCAAATATATTTTTAACTGCGGTATTTAGAGCTCTTGGGAAACGCGTTTTTAGAAAGAGTGAACCTGCAAGTTACCAATATTTGTCATCCTCGTTATGTTTCACCTTAGTCATTTTAGTGATCATGACCTTGGTAGTCTTACTGCTTGAATTCGCCTATTACCCTGAACTATTAGCTGGGTTAATTTTATACCTCTGCCTAGAGTGGCGAAGTGTAGAAAGTAAAGCACTGCGCATTGCACGACTCGTTAAACAAAATCAAAAGTCTACAGCCCGAGAGTTATTAAAACCGCTACTTGCTCGTCAGGTAGATAAATTATCAGGCCCAGGTCTTTGCAAAGCCATCATGGAAACGCTGATCTTAAGAGTTGCTCGTCATTACTTTAGCGTTATTTTCTTTTATCTACTATTTGGCCCTATGGCTGCACTGGCTTATCGCTTACTGACTTTGATCCACCAAGCTTGGCGCAAAGATATTATGCCTAATAGCCCATTTTTAAAATCACTTAGTTGGCTATTATATATTCTTGAGTGGTTACCTACGCGGATATTGGCGCTGACTATTGCAGCAAGTAAAGCCAGTAAATTGAGCATTCATTATATCAAGCATTATGGACGACATTTTTATCAAATAAATAGTGGCTGGTTATTAAGTTGTTGTTCGGCCTCTGTTGGTGTGCAACTCGGTGGCCCTGCCATATACCAAGATACTCGATTTGATAAAATGCGTATTGGTACTGAACGTTTACCGCAGGCTGATGATATTACTGTATTGATCAATCGGCTAAATCAAGCGCGTGGCTTTTGGTTACTGGTTATATTTGGCATCGAAATCATTAAAACAATGTTGTAGATCACAAAGAGTAAAAAACCAGCCGAAGCTGGTTTTTAAAACTGAATTTTCATTCTTTACCTATTAAGCACAGGTAATATTTGCAAACTTACGCTTACCAACTTGATAAATAGCTGTGCTGCCTTTTGCAATTTCAAGCTTAGTATCAGTGACCTTTTCTTCGCCATTGATTTTAACTGCGCCTTGTTTGATCATTCGCATAGCTTCTGATGTACTCGCAACTAAGCCAGCTTCTTTAAGCAAGTTAGTAATAAATACGGTATCTTCATCAATCGTTACAGTCATATCTGGGATATCATCCGGTAAGGCATTTTTTTGAAAACGTTTAATAAAATCTTCATGCGCACCAACAGCTGCCGCATCGCTGTGAAAACGAGCAATCATTTCTTTTGCTAAATCGATTTTAATATCACGCGGATTAGTACCTTGTGCAACCTTTTCTTTAAGCGCAGCAATTTCGTCAATTGATAAGCTACTTAGCAAATCATAATAACGCCACATCAGCTCATCACTAATAGACATGATCTTACCAAACATATCGTTAGGGGCATCAGTAATACCAATGTAGTTACCTAATGACTTAGACATTTTTTGCACACCGTCGGTGCCCTCAAGTAAAGGCATCATTAATACGGTTTGTGGCTTTTGGCCTTCGTCTTTTTGTAGCTCTCGACCCATTAATAGATTAAAGCGTTGATCAGTACCACCGAGCTCAACATCAGCTTCAAGCGCAACTGAATCCCAACCTTGCACTAATGGATACAAAAACTCATGAATCGCAATTGATTGTCCGCCAGCATAACGCTTTTTAAAATCATCACGTTCTAGCATACGAGCAACCGTTTGACGTGCTGCTAGCTTGATCATACCTGCAGCGCCTAAATTCTCCATCCAAGTTGAATTAAAAGCAACCGTGGTTTTAGCCGGATCAAGAATTTTAAATACTTGTTCTTTATATGTTTCAGCATTTGCCAATACATCTTCACGGGTTAGTGGCTTACGAGTTACATTTTTACCCGTTGGGTCACCAATCATACCGGTGAAATCACCAATTAAGAAAATCACTTCATGACCTAAGTCTTGGAAGGTTTTCATTTTATTAATTAGCACAGTGTGACCTAAGTGTAAGTCAGGTGCAGTTGGATCAAAACCAGCTTTGATCTTTAGCTTTTTACCAGACTTTAGCTTTTCGACTAACTCGTCTTCAATTAATATTTCTTCAGCACCGCGTTTTATCTCTGCTAGAGCGGTTTGTAAGTCCACTATGTATTACTCCAAAAAATTCAGTCAATCTGGTGATTCTAGCGTAAATCCGCGCCAGTTTAAATCTACAAAACACTGGTATTAACGCTTTATTAAGTATATCCTGCAATATTAGTGATTAATTATCTTGACAGCAGGAAAAGGCACGTTATGGTTCGCGTTGTGCACACTCTCCCAAAAAAACACAAATTGCTTATTTTAGGCTTGGTTTCTGCTATTGCTGCTTTAACACTCATTCCTTCAGAAAAAGCCACCGCCTCTAAAGACAATAGCGCTGATGCGTTAGAAATTGGCAAGCGCTACGAATTACAAATTAAAGTTGATGACGTTGAGCAATTAACTGAATTAAATTCGCAAGAAGATGCAGCAAAACTCCCAGAATACGATCTCATCGATTTCGAAGTTAAAAACGGTGACAATTTAGCACTTATTTTCAAACGCGCCGGATTCTCGGCGCAAACCGTTCATAAACTGCTTAATACCAATGCAGAAACACGTAAACTTAGTAAAATTCACCCAGGTGAAACATTAAGCTTTGCTACCGCCGAAGATGGTTCTTTGGCACAGTTACGTTATGTGATTTCAAAAACAGATACCCTGTTCGTTACATTAAATGAAGAAGGTAACTACGATACGTCTATTGATAGTAAAGAAATTGAAACATTAACTAAATCAACAGGCGGAGAAATTACTAACAGCTTTTGGACCTCAGGTATTGCTGCTGGTTTAAGTGAACGGCAAATAATGAACTTTGCTGATATATTCGGTTGGGATGTGGATTTTGCCAATGATATCCGTAAAGGCGATCAATTTGGTTTAATCTATGAATCGCATTATGTTGATGGCGAGTTTATTGGCACAGGTAAAATTATTGCCGCTGAGTTTATTAACCAAGGTCAACGTTATGCGGCTATTCGTCACAGCGATGGTACTTTTTACACGCCTGAAGGGCGTAGTATGAAAAAAGCATTTTTACGTGCACCAGTTAACTTTAAATATATTAGCTCAAGCTTTAATCCGCGTCGCTTACACCCTGTAACAGGACAAGTAAGAGCACACCGTGGGATTGACTACGCAGCTCGTACTGGAACGCCAGTAGTTGCCTCTGGTAATGGTAAAGTAATTAAAGCTGGTTACAGTAAGTATAATGGTAACTATATATTTATTAGTCACGGCACACAGTACGTCACTAAATACCTACACCTTAACAAGAAACTAGTTAAAACTGGTCAAAAAGTTAAGCAAGGTCAAAAAATTGGTACTGTCGGCTCCACCGGTCGTGTAACAGGCGCGCACTTACACTACGAGTTTTTAGTTAACGGCGTTCACCGTAACCCTAAAACGGTTAAGTTACCGAAGTCAGAGCCTCTGCCTCGCGACGAGCTTGCTAAGTTTAAACCAATAGCAGATAACTTCTTAGCGCAGCTAGAGCGCAACCGAGAGCTACAGTTAGCGCTTAAGTAAAGCCGCCAGCGGCCAGCGGCCAGCGGCCAGCGGCCAGAAAATATAAAACCGTTGCTATGCCAATAGCAACGGTTTTTTTGTGGATCTGTAGCCATAAGATTGTGTGTTCTGACCCCGATAAAATAGTCACGCGTTAATTTACAGTAAAACAAAACTAATCAGCAACTAACTGTATACATCAATAGCAGCTTGAATTTTGTCCAATGTTACTGCTCTCTACCATTTGGGTGTATTGCTGCATTTAGAAAAGTGAAACGAAGTTACTAATTATATACAGCTGTTTATTTGATGACTAAGATAAATACATCGTAATATGGAGATTTGTCGGTTTATAAAACGACAAATGTCGTAGATAAAATTATTAGGCAACCCTATGTTTAACATCTTCAAAAAGGTAAAGTTTGAGCCCGAATTCCCAATCATAGAGTTGGATTTAACTCCTGATAAAGTATTCAGAAAGCTATCGACTTTCTCATCAGTAGAAAGGATTGAAGATTCAAGTAAAAAAGACATAGATTTTGAATTTGTTGTTGAAAATGACGTAACTCGTATTCACGTAGGCTTTGCGAATGATAGGGTTTCATACATAAACTATCTCACAGATCAGTTTAATAGCAGTGAGAATGAAAAGGCGGAGAAGCTTAATTGGTTTTTGGAATATTACGGCAGCAAGGAAGAGTATGGTGAGCCAAATAACACTGCCTATATGATATTTTTTCATAACACCAAAAGTAAACTCTCAATTGTATACGGACTTCACATGGGAGCTATTCGTGTCAATAACCTTGCAGATGCCTAACAAGTTTGTCATACGGAACCCTTTTGCTACGTTTAGTTTTGACTGGCTTTGTCATTGTGCCCCCATCAATGATTCTGTATGAAACTAGACAACCAAGAATTACATGACTTATTAGTCAAAAAACATGTTAAGTACTTCATCTGCAAACTCACTTGCAACAGCAATGAAATTTATTGAATAAGTAGGACAACAAGGACGGAGAAGCGATTTATTTCTCATGCTGAATATGTATCCAAATATCTATCGATGATTTTAAACCTGTTGAGGCTAAATAGTACAAGCTAAAAGTTTGACTTCACACATAATGGTTCATGAATCGTCAGTTATTGCATTTAAGACATCCGATAATGCTGTGCATTGATGCAGACTGGCAGGATATTTTTCGTTGGGTTTCGGGGTGTTCAACCACAACCTACGCAGGCAATTTTAACGCTGGGCAACTTACTGCTTCTAGCTGCCCTGAACCTTAAAACTGACGGCTACGCTCTATCTCACCAACACATAAATCAATTGCACAACCAATGAAATCATCACTAATGGCCAGATGTATTTGGCGTATTTAGTCGCACCATCTAGGCCCATTTTAGACTGATACTTTTCAAGTAGTGGCACAAGGATGATTAATGCAACAAACAGTGAAATTAAAATCACGAAGATATTCATACCATTCCTATTTAATAAAATATCTATCGAGTATACCCAATATGCAAGCAAAAAAAAGCGCAGTAAATACTGCGCAGTCGGTTGGAAGTAAAAGTTACCCACCATACTCAGCTCGCTGGGTATAGTTTAATGATTTATTTAACCTACCAGTGCTAACAAGATACCTGCAGCCACAGCACTACCCAGTACTCCCGCAACATTTGGTCCCATTGCATGCATTAATAAGAAATTATGCGGATTATTCTCCAGACCCACTTTATTAACTACGCGTGCAGCCATTGGCACAGCTGATACACCAGCCGCGCCGATGAGTGGATTGATTGGTGATTTAGAGAACTTGTTCATACCTTTTGCCATAAATACACCTGAAGCTGTACCAATTGCAAAAGCCAAGGCGCCGAGTACCAAAATACCAATTGTTTCTACGGTTAAAAACTTATCTGCAGCAAGCTTAGAGCCTACAGCTAAACCAAGGAAAATAGTGGTGATATTTATGATCTCGTTTTGTGCACTATTACTTAAACGGTCAACCACACCAGACTCTCGCATCAAGTTTCCTAAACAGAACATGCCTACCAGTGGCGTTGCTGCAGGTAAAAACAAAATCGTTAAACTCAATACCATTAACGGAAAAATAATTTTTTCCTTTTTTGATACGGTGCGTAACTGTGGCATTTGAATTTTACGTTCTTCTGGTGTGGTTAAAGCCCGCATAATTGGCGGCTGAATAATTGGCACCAACGCCATATATGAGTATGCAGCTACGGCGATAGCACCCAATAAATCAGGAGCAAGTTTTGAGGCTAAGAAGATTGCCGTCGGGCCATCTGCACCACCTATAATCGCAATTGCTGACGCATCTTGTAAAGAAAACTCAAAACCTGGTACATAGTTTAGTAAAATTGCGCCAAACAAGGTTGCAAAAATACCAAACTGAGCTGCAGCACCTAGCAATAACATACGAGGATTAGCTATCAAGGCACTAAAATCAGTGAGTGCACCAACACCCATAAATATTAATAATGGGAATACACCGGTATCAATCCCAATATGATAAACGTAATACAGCAAACCACCGGGGTCTGATAAGCCAGCTACGGGGATATTTGTTAATATTGCCCCAAAGCCAATTGGTAATAATAATAACGGCTCAAAGTTGCGCGCAATTGCCAGATACAACAATAAACACCCTACTGCGATCATAATAAGCGCAGGAAATGTAAAATTAGCAATACCTGTTGCTTGCCAGAGGTTTAATAATGCTTCCATCCTCTGCGCTCCTAAGCTAGTGCTATCATAGCGTCACCCGTTGCCACTGAATCACCTTCAGCAACAAGAATTTCAGCAATAGTACCGGTGTGGGTTGCACGAATTTCAGTTTCCATTTTCATCGCTTCCATGATGATCACTACATCGCCTTCATTTACCGTTTGACCCGCTTTCACCTTGATTTTAAAGATGTTACCAGCAAGTGGAGCGTTAAGTGTTTCGCCGGAAGCAACTGACGCCGATTGTGGAATATGCTCACTATCTTTAAGTGTTACTTCTTTAAGCTCACCGCCTTGTGCAACCACTACATCATAAACTTTACCATCTACTTTTACGCTGTACTGCTCTGCTTTTACTGTGTTGCTGTTACTTTTTTTATTACTAACTGGTTGTTCTTTATTAGCAGATTCAGCACTTGGTACAGCTTCGAAAGCATCTGGGTTATTACGATTTTTAATGAATTTTAACCCAATTTGTGGGAATAATGCATACGTTAACACGTCATCAATCTGCTCATCCGCTAAGCTTAAGCCTTGCTCTTTTGCTTCTTTTAATAACTCAGCTTGGAGTATTTCTAGTTCTGGTTGCAATAAATCAGCTGGGCGGCAAGTAATGACTTCTGCGCCATTAAGTACGCGCTCTTGTAATTCTTTATTCATCGGCGCAGGAGTTACGCCATACTCACCTTTTAGCACTCCGGCAGTTTCTTTGGTGATAGTTTTATAACGCTCGCCCGTCAATACATTTAATACTGCTTGTGTACCAACAATTTGTGATGTTGGTGTAACTAACGGTAAATAACCTAAGTCTTCACGTACACGTGGGATCTCAAGTAATACTTCATTCAATTTATCCGCAGCACCTTGCTCTTTAAGCTGGTTTTCCATATTAGTTAACATGCCACCAGGCACTTGCGCTAATAAAATACGGCCATCAACACCTTTTAAGCTGCCTTCAAACGCGGCATATTTTTTACGAACATCGCGGAAATAAGCAGCAATCTCTTCGAGTTGATTTAAATCCAGCTCAGTATCACGTTCAGTACCTTCAACAATCGATACAATCGTTTCAGTTGCGCTGTGTCCGTAAGTCATACTCATTGATGAAATTGCGGTATCAAGCATATCAATACCTGCATCAATCGCTTTTTGGTAAGTAGCAGTACTTAAACCTGTTGTGGCATGACACTGCATTGCAATTGGGATAGAGACTGTTTCTTTTAACGCTTTGATTAACTCTTCTGCATCGTATGGTTTAAGCAAACCAGCCATATCTTTAATACAAATTGAATGACAGCCTAACTCTTCAAGCTGCTTGGCAAGCGTTAACCACATATCAAGTGTATGAACCGGGCTTACTGTGTACGAAATTGTACCTTGTGCATGTGCGCCAACTTTAATCGCAGCTTTAATAGCCGTTTCAAGATTACGAACATCGTTCATCGCATCAAAAATACGAAACACATCAACACCATTTTTGTGCGCTCGCTCTACAAATTTTTCAACAACATCATCTGCATAATGACGATAGCCTAAAAGGTTTTGACCACGTAATAACATTTGCTGTTTAGTATTTGGCATAGCTTTTTTAAGAGCACGAATACGCTCCCAAGGATCTTCACCCAAATAACGAATGCATGAATCAAAAGTAGCCCCACCCCATGATTCGATCGACCAGTAACCTGCATCATCTAATTTTTGTGCAATCGGTAGCATGTCATCCAAACGCATACGCGTTGCTAATAATGATTGATGCGCGTCTCTAAGTACTAATTCTGTTAATTTTAATTTAGCCACAAGTCATCCCTTATAGTTTTTGTTTATTTTTGTACTGAGCTATGGCAGCACTTATCGCAGCGATGTGTTCACTTGGTACACCGGGTGCTTTGATCGATGGTGTCCGCGTTGGCATTACAACCGGCTGTTCAAAGCGGCTCGCTAATTTAGACATAGCGGTAATTGCTGCAATCAACAACGAAAGAAAAACGAAAACTCCCACCATCCCAGTGAGCATTAAGTTTGCTGCAGTAGCAAGTAATTGACCTATATCCATTCTGCCCCCCCTGAGTATTCTTACCCACCCGAAAGATAGGTAAAAAATCACTTTATTTAAATATTTATGCAATAATCATATCAAAGAAACAGACCAAGTCCAACACTTTGTAAATTGGTAAAACCAATTAATATAAAGCTAACATATCTTCAGCAAAGTTAACACACTGCTTTTTACTATAATTTAATAGGATATAGATGATAAAAATACTGAATATAGCTATAACTTATAAGTGAAATCTAATCTGCACCTTAATAACTTACCAACCGAACTACTCAACAACTGTTAAATTAATGAAAAAGCACTCAACATGAAATTGGTCTTACCAAAAAATCATGCTGAAATATTTATTTTCCAGGACGCCGAGTATAAGTTACAGATAAAGCTGTAAATAATTCCCACCTAATTCATGAAAATAAATAAAATAAACACTATCCAATTGATAATAAAGGATTTAAACACATGGCATGTAACTGGCATTATTTACTCTGAACAAATTAACAAACCAAGGAGACGACAATGTTACGCTGGACAATTACATTTTTAGTTATTGCGCTTATTGCTGCAGTGTTAGGTTTTGGTGGTATCGCAGGTGCCGCAGCAGGAATTGCTAAGATTATCTTTTTTATCTTTATTGTATTGTTAGTTATTTCACTCGTTTCAGGTGCGTTGCGCGGCAATGTCCCTAAGTGATAACAATTTATTTTAAATAACAACACATTTATTAATTTTACAAGGAATTACATTATGAAATCGACAACTATTAAAACTGCTGTGATCGCTTTATTCGCTAGTTTTTTTATCATGGGTTGTGAAGACAATCATGCAGAAGAGGCCGGTGAACGCATCGATGAAGCTGTAACCGACGTACAAAACAAAGTAGAAGACGCCTGTGAAGAAGTAAAAGAAGGCGTTAACGCTAAAGAAACTAACTGTTAATCCAGTTAGATACAAATAATAAAAAACGACTCTTTTGAGTCGTTTTTTGCATTTTAAGAGAAGTTAAAATTAAGCTCTCGCTTCTAGCATTAGTCGCTTCATGTCACGTACTGCTTTATCTAATCCATCTATGGCTGCACGCGCTATAATTGCGTGACCAATGTTTAGTTCGTAAATCTCTTTCATAGCAGCAATCGGTTTCACGTTATGATAATGAAGTCCGTGGCCGGCGTTTACTATCAAACCCAAACTTGCTGCATACTTTACACCTTGATGAATATGCTCAAGTTGTTTTTGTATCTCAGCATCAGTTTGCGCATCCGCATAAGCGCCAGTATGAATTTCAACATATGGGGCATTACAGGCTGTAGCTGCATCTAGTTGTGCTTTGTCTGCATCGATAAATAACGACACTTTTATACCGGCGTCAGTTAATTTTGCTGTCGCGGCTTTAATCTTATCTAGATTACCAACAACGTCTAAACCGCCTTCGGTGGTCAACTCTTCACGTTTTTCTGGTACTAAGCAAACATAAGCTGGCTTAACATCTAAAGCAATATCAATCATTTCATCTGTAACCGCTATTTCAAGGTTCATTCGTGTTTGGATTGTTTTAGCCATCACATACACGTCACGATCTTGAATGTGACGACGGTCTTCACGTAAATGAATAGTGATCCCATCAGCGCCAGCATGCTCAGCAACACTCGCAGCATGTGCTGGATCTGGGTAACTTGTACCCCGAGCTTGGCGTAAGGTAGCAATATGATCAACGTTTATACCCAAAAGAATATCTTTCATTTTTTTACCTGTAAAAATAACGGTTAAAAATACCGTATTAAGATTGTTGGTGAATACCCAAACTATTTGGATATAAACAGCTCGCGACTTTTTAATGGTTTTTTGCCTAATAAAGGCTTCATTAAATGACGACTTAATTGTTTCGCCATATATAACACATCCGGCGCACTAAAGTCATGATCTGCAATTGCATTTAACTGCGCGCCAGAAAAGCCACTGCCTTGATTTTCTTGGGCAACAAAGCCGTATTCAGCAAAGTAACTATACGTTTGCTCTGCCGAAATTGGATCGCCTGCGGCATCAAAACTAAAGTCAACGCCATAGCCTAATAATTCTAATAATTGAAATTCATAAGAACGTAATACAGCTTGTAAGTTAGGGTGCTGGTTAAGCTGTTGTAGGTGAGTTTTATACAATTGATAGGCATGATCAATTGGTTCATTAATTGGTACAATGCGGTTGGTTAGTTCATTGAGGTAAAACCCACAATAAAGCTGATCCCCAACTAGTGTGGATTGCGTGCCATGTAGTTCAAATCGTTGGATATATTTCAGGTCGTGTTTACCGGTATAATTTACCAGTAAAGCTTGGAAGGGTTGTAACTGAGCTTTGTATTTTGTTGCTTGGCGACCGCTAATTCGCGCCAGCATGCGCAACTGGCCAACGCCTTCTACTAACATATCAAGCATTACTTGTGAGTCACTAAAAGGACGTCGGTGTAATAAATATGCCGTGTAGAAGTCGCTATCCATAAATATCGCTTAGGCTATTAATCTTCACCATAGCCTAAACTGCGAAGTGCTCTCTCGTCGTCAGCCCAACCTGATTTAACCTTCACCCAAAGTTCTAAAAACACTTTATTATCAAGCATTTCTTCGAGATCTTTACGGGCTTCGCGGCCAATCACTTTAAGCTTTTCGCCTTTATTACCAATAACCATACGTTTTTGCGTTTCACGCTCAACTAAAATCAAGCCATTGATATGCCAAATGCCATTTTCTTGCCATTTAAACTGCTCAATTTCAACGGTAACTGAGTAAGGAAGCTCCTCACCCATAAAGCGCATCAACTTTTCACGGATCACTTCGGCTGCCATAAAGCGCATTGAACGATCTGTTACGTAATCTTCAGGGAAGTAAAATTCACACGGTGGTAAACGCTTAGTTACTTCATCTTTGATCAGGTTGATATTTTTACCTTGAGTCGCAGATACTGGCATAATGCCAACAAAATCAAACTTTTCGCCTAACCACTTCATATGCGGTAGCACAAGGTCACGGTCTTTTACTTGATCAATTTTGTTCATCACAAGTAATACTGGTTTGCCATTTTGCTTTACTTTGTTAAGCACCATTTCATCGTCAGCATTCCAATGAGTACCTTCAACAACAAAAATAACTAGCTCAACATCACCTAATGAACTTGAAGCAGCACGGTTCATTAAACGGTTAATGGCACGCTTTTCTTCAACATGCAGGCCTGGTGTATCAACATACACGGCTTGGTGCTTACCTACAGTATGAATACCCATAATACGGTGGCGTGTGGTTTGCGGTTTACGCGAGGTAATACTTACTTTCTGCTCAATAATTTCATTAAGCAAGGTAGATTTACCAACGTTTGGGCGGCCAACAATAGCGACCATGCCACAAAAAGTATCTAAATCACGCGTGTGCGGTTGGATCAATGTATCAAGATTCATTTTTAAGTATCTTCAACGCTTTTTCAGCGGCTTTTTGTTCAGCTTTACGACGAGAACTGCCAACTGAGATGATGCTATCCATACCTTCAACAATACATTCAACCGTGAACGTTTGATTGTGTGCCTGACCTTTAGTATCTACTACAGTATAGCCTGGCAAAGGTAATTTGCGGGCTTGTAAGTATTCTTGTAGTAATGTTTTAGGATCTTTTTGGTTTAAACCTGGCGAAATGGCATCAAGGCGAGATTCGTACCACGCCAAAATCAAGTCTCCACAAACATCAATGCCAGCATCTAAAAATACCGCACCAATAATTGCTTCAACCGCATCAGCTAAAGTTGATTCACGTCTAAAACCACCACTTTTAAGTTCACCCGGCCCTAAGCGTAAGTAATCACCTAGGCCAAACTCTAAACCAAATTCAGCTAAGGTTTGTCCACGCACAAGCGTTGAACGCATGCGGCTAAGATCGCCTTCACGCGCTTTGGGGAACTTACTATATAAAGCATTGGCAATGACAAAGCTTAAAATGGAATCGCCCAAAAACTCTAAGCGTTCATTGTGTTGTCCTTTATGGCTGCGATGGGTCATCGCCTGCTCAAGCAATACTTGATCAATAAAGGTATACCCTATTTTGCTATATAACTCTGTTACATTTTTTTTCATTGTTACTGAATATTACCTAGGCGTTCAAAACGAACACCAGTTGGAACCCAGCCTGGTAAAATGTCATCTGGGCCATTCTCAAATTCAAAACTCATCCATATAAAGACAGCTTTACCCACCAAGTTTTCTTTTGGCACAAAGCCCCATACGCGACTATCTTGGCTGTTATCGCGGTTATCACCCATCATAAAATAATGATCAGCCGGCACTACCCATTCATCAGAACGTGTACCCGGTTGTTGATAGTAACGCCCTTTCATTTCCAGCGCTTCAGGGTTAATTAAAATATTATGTTTTAGCGTAGTCAAATTTTCATCTAACCGGACTAAATCCATAGAGCCTTGCTTAAATTCATCGCGATTAATGATCTCCATATCAATTTTATTAAATTCATTACACAATAAGTCACCTTGTTGTGTTTGTCCTTGCTCGCAATTTGGCTGAATGTATAAACGCTTATCGCGGTAAACGATTTTATCACCCGGTAAACCAATCGCACGTTTAATATAATCAATACGTTCGTCTAATGGGTATTTAAATACCACAATATCACCACGTTCAGGCTCTGCAACATCAACTAATTGAGTGCGCCAAACAGGGTCTTTCACGCCATACGAATATTTCTGTACTAAGATAAAATCGCCAACTAATAGTGTCGGCATCATTGAACCTGATGGTATTTGAAACGGCTCGAATATAAACGATCTAAAAATCGTAATAGCCGCAATCATCGGAAAAATTGATTTTGCCGTTTCAGTAATCGTCGGTTCTGGCGCAATTAATGCTGCAGTTTCTTCATCAAGCTCGCCGCCAGCAGAGCTTTGCGCAAGAGCTAAGCGTTGCTGCCTTTTTGGTGCAAACATAAAATGGTCAATTAACCAAATTAAGCCTGAGCCTAGAGTTAACAAAACTAAAAATATTGAAAAATAACCTGCCATGCATTAAATCCTTTATCTTACGTAATTTGGTTAAGAAACTTACTTACCAACTTTAAGAATCGCTAAAAATGCTTCTTGAGGCACTTCAACATTGCCTAGTTGCTTCATACGTTTTTTACCATCTTTTTGCTTTTGAAGTAGCTTTTTCTTACGACTCACGTCGCCACCATAACACTTCGCAATTACGTTTTTACGTAATTGCTTAACAGTGGTACGAGCAATAACATGCGCGCCAATTGCCGCTTGAATTGCTATATCAAACATTTGACGAGGGATAAGTTCTTTCAACGCATCAGCTAATTGACGACCACGCGATTGCGCGCTGTCTCTGTGAACAATAATCGCAAGCGCATCAACGCGCTCACCATTGATTAATATATCAACGCGCACCATGTCTGATGTTTGAAAGTGCTTAAAGTTATAATCCAGCGAGGCAAAACCACGACTGGTTGACTTTAACTTATCGAAAAAGTCCATCACCACTTCTGCCATTGGCAGTTCATAAGTAACAGCGACTTGCTTACCGTGATAGTTCATCTTAGTTTGCATACCACGCTTTTCAATACAAAGCGTAATAACGCTACCTAAGTACTCTTGTGGTACAAGAATATTAGCTTCAACAACGGGCTCACGAATTTCTAAAATATCGTTTACAGCAGGTAAATCAGATGGGTTATCAATCTGAATCGTACCCTCTTTAGTTACAACTTCATAAATTACCGTTGGTGCGGTGGTAATTAAGTCAATATCATATTCACGCTCTAAACGCTCTTGAATGATTTCCATGTGCAACATGCCCAAGAAACCACAGCGAAAGCCAAAGCCAAGTGCTGTTGAATTTTCTGGTTCGAAGAATAACGACGCATCATTTAAGCTAAGTTTATTAAGCGCATCACGGAAAGATTCATACTCATCCGAGGCAATTGGAAACATACCGGCATAAACTTGTGGTTTAATTTTTTGAAAGCCCGGTAAGCGCTCAGGTGCTGCATTTTTTTGATGGGTAATAGTGTCACCTACTGGCGCACCATGTATTTCTTTAATACCCGCAATAACAAAACCTACCTCACCAGTTCTTAAAATACCGGTGTTGGTTTGCTTTGGTGTAAAAACACCAACCTGATCTGCAGTGTGTATATGCTCGTTCGACATAATTTTTATCTTGTCGCCCGTTCTTAATTCACCGTGCTTAATACGCACCAGCGATACAACACCTTGATACGGGTCAAACCATGAGTCAATGATAAGCGCCTGTAGCGGTTTGTCTTTATCACCCACTGGTGGCGGTACGTCCTTAACAATCATTTCAAGAACTTCGGCAATACCCACACCTGTTTTAGCGCTACATTGCACGGCATCTAGGGCATCGATACCAATAATATCTTCAATTTCTTCGGCTACACGAAGTGGATCAGCTTGTGGTAAATCGATTTTGTTTAATACCGGAATTACTTCTAAATTCATTTCGATGGCAGTGTAACAATTCGCTAGAGTTTGCGCTTCAACACCTTGACCGGCATCAACAACTAATAATGCACCTTCACACGCTGCCAGCGAGCGCGATACTTCATAAGTAAAGTCAACGTGTCCCGGGGTGTCGATAAAGTTAAGTTGGTAAGTTTCACCGTCGTTGGCTTTATAATTTAGAGTTACACTTTGCGCTTTAATGGTGATACCACGCTCGCGCTCAATATCCATTGAATCCAATACTTGCTTTTGCATTTCGCGGTCTGTTAAACCACCACAAACTTGGATCAAACGATCTGAAAGGGTCGATTTACCGTGGTCAATATGGGCGATGATCGAAAAATTACGGATATGCTTCATAAACTGGATTCTAAACTTCTATTTTAATGGACTGAGTGTATAAAGCCGCAATTTTACATTTAATTGGCTTCAATCACCATCTATTTGAGTTAAAGGGAGGCTAATTGGGTGAATTTTTATTACTTTAACATCATGCTTTAGGCTTTTCACTCGGCTTTTAGCAATGCCAAAGCCAGTAAAACCACCACCTATAGCGGCAATGATTTGCAACCATTCAGGCACAGAAAAAACCTCAGCAGCCACTAACGCAAATACCAGACTTAATACCAAAGGCAACATATACACTGCAAAAGCATGCTTTACCATGTGGCTATCATCCAGTGCTAGGGTTACTTTTTGCCCAACCACAACAGGGATTTCAAA
This sequence comes from Pseudoalteromonas sp. SG44-8, assembly GCF_014164125.1. Classification (NCBI taxonomy): domain Bacteria; kingdom Pseudomonadati; phylum Pseudomonadota; class Gammaproteobacteria; order Alteromonadales; family Pseudoalteromonadaceae; genus Pseudoalteromonas; species Pseudoalteromonas sp. SG44-8. Next base: position 233,973 of record NZ_JACJEQ010000003.1, read on the forward strand.
GCGATAGGGGAAGGTTTTTTTAGCAGTGCCAAATAACTTACTAAATATTTGAGAACCACAACGGCCGTTGCACCCTTCACAGGCTTGCTTTTGTTGGGCTTCTAAATGCGCAGTGGCGCCTTGAATCGACACCACTGTAAGGGTTTGTTCTATCATTATCAGCTTATATTACAAGGGTCTTGCAACCGATTCAGCAATTGCTTTTGCAGTCATTGCTGGAATATTCCCCACCACTGACACATCAAAACTACCGCTATTATGCACATATACTGTCGTGGCACCGGATGACAATGCACCGCTTGGCCTGCGACCAGGTAATGGTCTTTGTACAAACACTGAAATTTCGACAAAACCATCTGAGTATAAATAATAATCCGTCAGTTCATTGTTCAAATCAAGCTTATGACGGTCTGATTTTAACAAACTAAACCCCTCCGGTAACCAGCCTATTTGCCAATTATTACTTTCTGTACTTGCTTCATTTTTGGTAATTGCCGCTGCTGGTAATGGCGTTGGAAACTTACGATTTAGCATTTCAAGTAATAACGCAGCGGGCTCTTCGGTTACACTAATATGGGTTAACTGTAGTTGTTCTAACATCTCACCGGCATGATTAACATAAGCAGATTTTAGTAATAGCGATGACTCAGCATCAAGCCACAGCCAATAATTAAACTTATACTCGTCTTTTGATTCGATACGCACAAGCTGCGCAGCACGCCCTGCAATACGGCCTTTACCACCGAGCACAAAATCGTAATGTTGGCTTAAACGCTCAACATCTTTGAATAACACTTCTGGGATTGGGCCTGCTATAGAATCAGTATCTATTGAATAAGGTTCAGACTGTGGCTCAAAATAAGTAACTTGATCATCAATACGAACCATTTCAAGGCCTGCGCCATTGAGTAAGCTCAAATGCTCGAGTTCTGTATTACCTTGTTTTGCATGCAACCAACGATATGGTTCCATTGTCTTCCCTTTGACGACCACAAATGATGCGTCAAAGTTACGATTATGAACGGCGTCAGCCATTTTGAGCAGAAGCTCTTTTGCGGGGTTTTCGTCGTCAGCAAAGGCTGGAGCCATTAATACCAACGACAAAATAAAAGTAATTACTTTCATTTAATTAGTTTTTTTCCTCTTCGGCTTGCGCCTCAGTGTGAGCTTTTTCTAATGAATATGCAACTCGTGCTTGGCGTTGATGTTCTAATACTAACGCGCCAATACGCTGTTGCTGTAACTCACGCAAACCTTGCTCTGCATTTTGTAAAGCGGGTTCTGACGAATAGCTAACTGGTGATGCCATTCCTGTTACTGGTGTTGTTTGTAACATCGGAATTTCATTGCTAGGTGAGTTTTCACCTTGTGGCAATGTTTGTACACCAACAATTGCAAACATGGCAACACTTGCTGCAATTGCAAGTTGTGCAACTGGTTTGCGCCAGTTAAACGCCACTACGTTATCGGTGCCCGTGGCAGCCAATGGTGCAGGTTGTGACGCAGATTGTGTGAAATCAGCATAAACTGGTTCACTTTCCAGCGCTTGCGCAACACTATCGCTTATATCAAAGACGAAAGCATCTTCTGACTCAGCACGCATTACGTCACCTATTAGCGCATAACGTCCTAAGGTTGCCGCATCTTGCTGGGCAATAACCTCATCAGTTAATGATTGTTCGCCGTCAAGTAATGCGGATAGATGCTGATTATCCAACTTGTTAACGTGTGCTTTTGTCATATTAAGACTCGCCTATTAATGGGTTTAATTTGTTATCTATTGCTTCACGGGCACGGAAAATACGCGAACGCACCGTCCCGACTGGGCAATCCATCACCACGGCTATTTCTTCATAGCTCATCCCTTCGATTTCTCGTAGAGTGATCGCGGTTTTAAGATCTTCAGGCAAACTATCAATGGTGTTAAAAATCACTGCGCGAACTTCTTCGCTTAGTAGCAAGTTTTCAGGGGATGCATTTGAACGCATTGCATCAGACCCTTCATAAAACTCTGCATCGTCAGCATCTATATCATTTGCTGGCGGTTTGCGGCCCTGAGCCACTAAGTAATTTTTAGCACAATTAACGGCGATACGGTATAACCAAGTATAAAAGGCACTGTCCCCTCTAAAGTTTGGAAGTGCGCGGTATGCTTTAATAAAAGCTTCTTGAGCAACATCAGCAATATCGCCTTGATTTGATACATAACGTGAAATCAAACCGGCTATTTTGTTCTGATACTTCTTTACTAAAAGATTGAAGGCATTTTTATCGCCCTGCTGGACCCTTTTTACTAGCGCTAAATCCAAATCCTGCTCGCTCATTCGAGCCGGTACTCCTCTGTCTGATTATTGCTTGTCATTCATATCCTGCCATTGTTTACAAATACTCTGACTGCTGCATGAATGAAAAGTTCTGTTTAATATTATTTTTTTATAAAATAGCATATAAATATGTTGGCGAAAGTTGAAAATCACTAATAGTGTCGCGCCAAATATGATACATATACGCCTATCATAATATTATTATTTGCTCATTACTGTTTATACATTAGTATCTGGGCATTGTAACCGCAAAGACCACGGACATGAACCAAAATAAACACCATATCACGGATGTCGCTATTATTGGCAGCGGCGCAGCTGGCCTCTCATTAGCATTATCTTTAGCTAATCACTGTAAAGTTACCGTGATCAGTAAAGGTGAATTGACGGAAGGTTCCACACTTTATGCACAAGGCGGCATTGCTGCCGTGTTTGATAAAAAGAATGACAGCATTGAATCTCACGTACAAGACACCTTAGATGCCGGTGGTGGTTTATGTGACAAAGCCGCCGTGCAATACACCGCTAGTAATGCCCATGATTGCTTGCAATGGCTAATCGAGCAAGGCGTGCCTTTTGATATGGAGTTTGATAGCAAAGGCAAAGAGCGCTTTCATTTAACCCGTGAAGGCGGCCATAGCCATCGTCGAATTTTGCACGCTGCAGATGCTACCGGCCGAGCAGTGCAAACAACGCTAATAAGCCAAGTACAAGCGCACCCAGAAATCACCTTATTAGAACAATACAACGCAATAGATTTAATTGGTGATAAAAAATTAGGCCAAAACGGTAAACATATCCATGGCGTATATATGTGGAACCGAGCGGCAAAGAAAGTCGAAACAATTTCAGCTAAGTTTGTAGCCTTAGCAACCGGTGGTGCCAGTAAAGTATACCTTTACACATCCAACCCTGATGTATCCAGTGGTGATGGTATCGCCATGGCTTGGCGGGCAGGTTGTAGAGTAGCTAATATGGAATTTAACCAATTCCACCCGACCAGTTTATATCACCCAGAGCTACAAAACTTTCTGATCACCGAAGCGATGCGCGGTGAAGGTGCTTATTTAAAGCGCCCTGACGGCACACGATTCATGAAAGACTTTGACGAGCGTGAAGAGCTCGCACCACGCGATATTGTTGCCCGCGCTATCGATTTTGAGATGAAGCGCCTAGGTGCTAACTGTGTGTATTTAGATATCAGTCATAAAGATAAAGACTTTATTATTGAGCATTTCCCGACCATTTATGCAAAATGCTTAAGTGTCGGGCTCGATATCACTAAAGATCCAATTCCAGTGGTTCCTGCGGCACATTATACCTGTGGTGGAGTAATGACTGACTTTAACGGCAAGACCGATCTAGATAACTTATATGCGGTAGGCGAAGTCGCTTATACGGGGCTACATGGCGCTAATCGCATGGCCAGTAATTCATTACTAGAGTGCATTGTGTTCGCGCACGCCGCAGCAAAAGATATTTTAGCAAAAATACAACATAGTCCAGCATTAAAAGTGCTGCCGATGTGGGATGAAAGCCGCGTAACTAACTCAGATGAAGAAGTGGTGATCACCCATAATTGGCATGAACTAAGACTATTTATGTGGGACTATGTTGGCATTGTGCGTTCAACTAAACGCCTAGAACGTGCGTTACACCGAGTTGAATTACTACAACAAGAAATTCGTGATTATTATGCAAACTTCCGCGTTTCGAATAACTTGCTTGAACTGCGTAATTTAGTGCAAGTAGCAGAGCTTATAATTCGCAGTGCAATGGAGCGAAAAGAAAGCAGAGGCTTGCATTATACGATTGACTACCCACAGTTAAATGATAATCCAACGCCCACTATTTTAACTCCGCTTGCTCATGACGAGCAGCCAAAGTAAGACGTTTCAAGCGCACAAAACTCAGTTCATCAACCCCGCTGGCATTAATAATCAGCCAGTGGGAGCTTGCAAAGCCATTAATATATAACCAAACACTGCTTTGATAAACACGGCTTTTGTTACTGATATGGCCATTTATTTTTAGCGTATTATTTTCAAAACGACATTGCGTAGAATCTAATATAAAAACGCCTTGCTGAGGATGGAATTTTTTATACCAGTGCCAACTCACATAGCCAAAAACAGTACTACTGGCGACACAAATAAATTGCGCTAATATGCTAGTTAAAAATAAGCTATAACACACTGCGAACAAGCTAAAGTAGACCACAAAAGGCCTGTGGTCTGGAACATTATTAGTAACCCTAAACCTATACACGAACTCGGTCTAAAATCAGTTGTACCATCTGTTTAAGCTCAGGATCTTTACATTCTTGATGGCCCATAAACCACGCAAATAGATCGGGATCATCCGCTTCTAGCAAACGTTGAAGAACAGCTTGCTGCTGTACAGATAACGAATCAAATGCCTCATCTACAAATGGCATAAATAACACATCTAGTTCTAACATGCCGCGGCGACAAGCCCAGCGGATACGCGCTTTATTGTGAATTTCAGTCATTTTTTACCTCGTACTAAGTTACTTAGCAGTTTAACAAATTGCACCTGAATAAACAGCTATTTATGCATCTATACCAGCAGCGCTAACTACGGTATTATACGCGCCTACATTTATTGTAAAGCAGGTTTTTATGTCAACAGTACACGCATGCCCTTTATCACATCAGCTGATCCGCATTAGCGGTGTTGATAAACTCGCCTACCTTCATGGCCAAATTACCCAAGATATTAATAAGCTCAACCAAACCAACTTCTTATGGGCTGGGCACTGTAATGCCAAAGGTAAATTATGGAGTGTAGCAAAGTTATTTGCTTATCAGGATAGTTACTATTTAGCAGCATCAGCGGTTGAAACCACTCAATCTTTAACGGAATTAAAAAAGTATGCGGTGTTTTCAAAAGTTGAAATACAAGCTGCTACCAGCAAGTTAATTGGTTTAATCGGTGATGATCTAGCTGCAACCTTAAATGCGTTGAACATTCATTTTAATGAGCAAGATAGCGCTTGCGATTTTAGTCATGGTAAAGCACTAAAATTAGCAAAAAACCGCATTTTACTGATGGTTAATGATGAATTTTCACTGCCTGATGAGGTTATCGCCCTTGAAAACGACGCGCTGTGGCACCAACATAGTATTTTAGCGGGTGAGCCTGAGCTCAATGAAGCGGCACTCGGTGAATACGTACCACAAATGGTTAACCTGCAAGCAATCGGTGGAGTAAGCTTTCGTAAAGGCTGTTACACAGGCCAAGAAACCGTTGCCCGCATGAAATACCTTGGTAAAAATAAACGCGCTATGTATATCGTATCAGGGCACAGCGATGGAGAATTAGCAGAGCCAGAGCTTGAAACCCAAATGGGTGAAAACTGGCGTCGTGCTGGCAAATTAATAAGCCAAGCCTACAATCAACAAAGTAAAACCTTATTTGGCCTTGTTGTGTTGCCAAACGACAGTGAACCTAGTCAGTTACTGCGTGCAAAACATGCCCCAACGGTAGAGCTATCAATCCTTCCTCTACCCTACTCTCTCGAAGACGAATAAATAGGAGTGACTATGATCGTTGCAACAAATAAAGTGGTAAAAATGCATTATTCAGTCATGGATAATGACAAAAACTCTATCGATAACTCATTTGATGGTGAGCCACTAATCTTTATCGTTGGTACCGGTTACTTAATTCAAGGCCTAGAAGATGCCCTACAAGGTAAAAAAGCGGGCGACACACTCAGTGTTACTGTGCCACCAGAGCAAGGTTATGGCGAACGCCATGATGATCTGATGCAAGCAGTACCAAAGTCGATGTTTGAAGGTATGGAAATTGAAGTTGGTATGCAATTTCGTGCCTCAACAGATGACGGCGATCAATCTGTAATGATCATTGATATTCAAGAAGAAGATGTAATTGTTGATGGTAATAACCCACTCGCTGGCATCACTTTAAACTTTGATGTAGAAATACTTGAAGTGCGTGATGCAACAGCAGACGAACTAGAGCATGGCCATGTTCATGGTGATGGCGGCTGTGGTCACGATCACTAATATCGACTTAAACCGACAATAAAAAAAGCGCTACTGCGCTTTTTTTATATCTATAATTTAATCAAACGAGTGTAGGCTCTGCTATTGGCTCGCTTATCTTACCCGCCAACGCTGCCAGTAAACCATCTTGGTCGTTAGTTCCCAAGCGATATTGGCTACCATCTTTTAAAGTTAGCTGTACTGCGCTAAATCCTGACACTGTGTATACCCAACCATCATGGGTAATACGTAAGCCAATACCATGACGAAAAGAATTTTCTACTGCTTTAGCTTCAATAATATCCACTAGCTGCAACTTATCACCAAACACACCAGGACCAAAACCCCAGCTAATTTGGCTGTCATCAACTTTAATGGTTAAACCATGGAACAAAAAACCCACCAGCACTAAAATCGCTGCAAATACCATTAACGGCATATCGGCACCAATTAAATACCAAGCTAAACCAACAAAGCTGGCAATCCAGCTTAGAATAACAAAAATGAACAGTGCAAATTGCTTATGCTGATACATAACACTCTCTAAAATATTAAAAACTATAAACTAATGTCGCACTTAGTTCTGAATCAAACTTTAACTTGTCGTCTTCCGGCTTAGAATTATAACGATATAAATAAGTAAACTTTAATGATATAGCACCCATCACTTGGCTGATCAATGATGTTTCTGACTTTAATCGTGAGTTTAATCCTGACAATGATTGCTCAATACTTAAATCTTGATTGAAACGTGTTCGAGTCGAGACAGTTCGCTCCCACTGCAGTGCTAAACGTAATAAATAGCCGGTTTTGGTTTTGTCTTGCTCATCTTCAAGCTCAGCATCATCTTGCGCCACCGAGCGGTATAAACCAGGCCCTATATCAAAATCAACTTGGTTTTTTACCCCTTGATACAAACGGTTACCATAACCTGCCGCAAGCGTACTTTTAAACTCAAGACCACTGAATTCATCTTCTTCATAATCACCATACATAAAGAATGAGGCGTTTTTTACCCCAACTTTATAGTTGCCCTGCGCAGAGAAAAATATACGGTTTGCCGAGACTTCATCATTACCAGTAGCATCGTTACGATCACGTTTATATAAACTATCTATTTTGAATTGATTACGCCATTTATCAAGGTCTTGATATAAGTTACCTTTGAACTTAAAACTGGTCGAGTTAGTATTACCGCGACTAACAATAAGTCCAAATTCAGTATCGCCGTATAATAGTTCGCCTTGATGGATTTTATGGATCTCTTCATCTGAGAGTTGACCATACTCATGAAAGTCTTCAAAAGGATCAACTGCCCAGACTTTAAAGCTAAGCAGGCAGCCCAACAACAGCAGTAACCTAATCACTGTTCGCTCACTGTGTTGATATTTAAAACAAGGCTGTTTTCACTAAGATACTGCATCTAGATTATTCGCTATCTTTCCATAATATATGACAAAACGGCGCATCTTTATCACGGCTAATCAAAATTTTAGCAAATAGAATATCTTGATTATCGAATTCAAGTCCCACTAACACCTGAATAAATAATTCTGGCTCTATTTCTAATGCAACAAAATCTTGCCATTGATCATCAGGCTCGCCTTCTTCAATAAAGCCAAGCTCTTCTCGATGCTGGTTAAAATCATCAACATCTTGCTCACTAAGGTTATCTGGGGCTAACTCTAAAAAGATATCGTAAGCTTGATGCGTTACTTCTTCTTCACTGTATAAACGGGGTCCTGTCATTGCCATAAACCTTTCATGATGCTAATGCCAGATATAGTATCAAACCTCAGCAAATTTTTGACAAAAAAAAGCCAGGTTTCCCTGACTTTTTTTATACAAAGCTTATTTTACGCTTATGAAGTCGCTGTACCCTTTATTTTTTCGCGCATTGACTGCACCAAACTATAAAATAACGGCACCAACAAAGTACCCAATATAGTCGCTGCTAACATGCCGGCTAGCACAGTGACACCCAGCGATACACGGCTTCCCGCTCCAGCGCCAGTTGCAAATACTAACGGTAATACACCTAATACAAATGAAAGAGCCGTCATTAATACCGCACGAAACCTCATTTTAGCTGCACTAAGAGCCGCATCAAAAATACTCTTACCTGCAAGCCGCTCTTCCATCGCAAATTCTACAATCAAGATTGCAGTTTTGGTCGACATACCTATAAGCAGTACTAAGCCTACTTGCGCATAAATATTATTTTCTATACCCAAAACGTATAACGCTAACATTGCACCAAACATTGCCAGTGGAATCGCTGCTATAACTGAAAAAGGGATCGTCCAACTTTCATATTGTGCAACCAAGAACAAGTAAACAAATAGAACGGCCAAAGCAAATAGCAACGGTGCCATATTGCCAGCTTCAATTTCTTGTTTAGATTGCCCTGCCCATTCAAATACATAGCCATTAGGTAACTGCTTAGCTAGCTCTTCCATGGCAGCTATTGCATCACCACTTGAGAACCCCGCAGCTGCTTGACCACTAATACTCGCACTACGATATAAATTAAAGTGCTTGAGGGTTGTTGGCCCAAGAATTGGTTCAAGTTTAGCAAGTGTCGTTAATGGCACCATGTCACCTTCATTGTTACGCACAAAATAATGCTGCAAGTCTGAGGGATTTTTACGGAACTCACTCTCAGCTTGCATGATTACTTTGTAAGTACGGCTAAACTGATTAAAATCGTTAATATATAATGAACCGAGCTGGGCTTGCAGCGTTAAGAATATGTCACTTAATGCAACCCCTTGAGCTTTAGCTTTATTGCGATCTATCTCTAAAAAGTACTGCGGTACATTTGCTCTAAAAGTACTGTACACATTACTCAAGCTTGGATGTTGGTTCGCTTCATATACCAGCCCATTAAGTACTTGTGCCAACTCAATAGGATCTCGGCCTTCACTGTCTTGCAGACGAAACTCAAAACCAGCGCTATTACCCAAACCAGGAATTGGCGGCGGGTTAAATACCATTATCTGCGCATCAGGCATAGTCCACATTTTTCCCATCAAACGACCAATCACTGACTTTAAGCCAAGTTCAGTACTGGTGCGCTCTTCCCAGTCTTTTAAAATAACAATACCTAAAGCATTATTTGAACCCGCCCCGCCAATCAAAGAAAAACCGGATACAGCAATAAAATCGGTTGCAGCTGGTTCTTGTTTAATAATGTCACCTATTTTATGCATCACATCAACAGTGCGTCCCGAAGCCGCCGCATCTGGTAATTGCACATCTACAAATACAAAGCCTTGGTCTTCGGCTGGGACAAAGCCTGTTGGAACGCTTTTAGCAAGCCAACCTGCCGCTACAAAAATAACTAAGGCAAAAATAGCCATTCTCGCTGAGCGTTTTAGAATAAAGTGGATAATTTTAGAATAGATGGAGGTTGATTTAACAATGCCTTTTTCAACTGGCGCCAGCCATTTTATCGGTTTCATTGACTTTTCAGTTAACAATAAGGCACATAAAGCTGGGCTTAGGGTTAATGCGTTAACGGACGAAATTAATACCGCAAACGAAATCGTTACAGAAAACTGCTTATAAAGCTCCCCAGTAATACCTGGCATGAAGCCTACTGGCACAAATACAGCTAATAAAACTAGGGTGGTCGCAATTATAGGCCCGGTTACTTGCTCCATCGCTTTAGTGACAGCCTCTTTAATCGGCAGCTTTTCTTCTTTGAGGATCCGCTCAACATTCTCAATTACAATAATTGCATCATCTACCACAATACCGATCGCTAGCACTAAACCAAATAAGGTGATTAAGTTAATTGAGTAACCCATAGCCATCATAAAAGCAAACGTGCCCACCAACGATACTGGAATGGCAATAGTTGGAATAAGTGTCGCGCGCCAATTTTGTAAAAACAAAAACACCACTAAAACAACCAGGCCAACAGCTTGAAATAATGTAACAATCACTTCTTCGATTGAGCGATTGATAAACTCTGTCGTATCGTATGGTATTGAGTATTCAACACCATCTGGTAATTGCTTAGCAAGCTCTGCCATGGTGGCTTTAACATCACTTGCCACTTGCGTTGCATTGGCATCTGTTAATTGGTAAATAACTATAAAAGCAGTATCTTGCTGGTTTAACTTAGCTGTAGTGCTGTAATCTGCTGAGCCAAGTTCAATGCGAGCAATATCAGTCAAACGTACAAAGTTACCATCTTGATTAGCACGAATAATTGTTTGGCCAAATTCATTTGGAGTTTTTAAACGCCCTTTAGCCTGAATTGAATATTCAAACTGCTGACTTGGTGAGCTCGGTGCCGCACCTAACTTACCAGCTGCAACTATAGTGTTCTGCTCTTGTAATGCCGCCCTAACTTCGCCTACTGTCAGCCCTAACGCCGCCATTTTATCTGGGCGTAACCACAATCGCATTGAGTAGGTTTTCTCACCCATAACTTCAGCCGATGCCACGCCTTTAATTCGGCCCAGCGGTTCAGTTAAGTAGTTTGTTGCATAGTTACTTAAAAAAATGGCATCAATGTTTGCTTGGCTAGAATACAAGTTAATACCCAATAACATTGAACTGGATTTTTTCTTAACCGATACACCTTGGCGGGTTACTTCGCTGGGTAACCCCGGTTCAGCTAAGGCAACACGGTTTTGCACATTTACTTGAGCAATATCAGTATCCGTGCCCACCTTAAAGTATACCGTAATCGTAGCCGTGCCATTATTACTGGAGCTGGACTCGATATACATCATATCTTTGACACCATTGACTTGCTCTTCAATGGGCCTGACCACTGACTCTTCCACTATTTGCGCACTGGCACCTGGGTAAACTGCGGTGATCTGTATTTGCGGTGGAGTAATCTCGGGATACATATTAACTGGCAGCAAACCCATGGAAATCAAACCCGCTAGCGTAATCACTATCGAAATGACTAGGGCAAATTTAGGCCGCGCGATAAACGTTTTACTTATCATGTGCGTTTCCTTTAGTTTGCAGCGTCTGGTTGGCTAGAAATTGTACCTGTGGTGTGATCGACCTTTTTTTCGACTGGTTTAACTTCGACCCCTTGACGTACTTTTTGTAAACCTTCAACAATCACTTGCTCACCTTCTTCAAGACCCGATTTAACGACCCACATCGCATTTATACGCCGTCCTAATTGCACAATACGCGTTGCAACTTTATTATCTTCACCCACTACTAATACAAATTTACCTTGTTGATTTTCTTGTACTGCAGCTTGAGGAATAAGTGCTTGCAGTTGCTTATCTTTACTTTCAACAATTAAGGTGACAAATAAGCCTGGCATTATAATGTTCTGTGGATTAGCGAATGTAGCTCTTAATTCAACAGTGCCAGTACTGCGATCAATTTTCGTATCGGCAAAATCTAACTGCCCTTTTGATCCCAAGTCCGAGTTATTTGGCAAACGCAGGGATAAATCTATTGGTACATTTTGAGGGTTATTAGCACTATCTTGATGTTTTTGACGATAACTAATGTAATCGCCTTCTTCGACCTGGAAGTTAACATAAATTGGATCCACATCAGTCAATTCCGCCAATTCATTTGAGGAAGGGCTAACAATGTTGCCTACGTCATAATTAACCTTACCGATACGCCCTGCAAACGGCGCTTTTATCTCGGTGTAACTTAGATTTAATTTTGCTTTTTCAAGGCTGGCCTTTGCAGAAATAACAGCAGCAGCGGCTTGCTCATATTTAGTGGTTAATTTATCTAAATCAGATTGTGAAATAAACCCTTGTGCAGCAACTTCTTTACCGCGTTTTAAATCACGAGACGCACCATCTTCGCCAGCAAGTTTACTTTTTAAGTCTGCTTCAATTTCAGCAACAGAGGATTGGTATTCACTTGGGTCAATTCTTAGTAATAACTGTCCTTTTTCAACAAATGAGCCTTCATCAAAATGACGTTCAATTAATTCCCCCTCAACACGAGCGCGAATTTTTACTTCCTGATGAGCTTCCGTGCGAGCAACAAACTCTCGATAATTCCCCACCTCTTGGGTAACAACATTAAATACTGAAACCGCGGGAGGTGGAGCGACTTGTTTGGTAGCGTTATCATCTGAACAACCAGCTAAAAAAGCGATTAATGTTGTACCAACTACCCCTTTGATCGCTAATGACATGTAAGTTCCTAAAATGCTAGGCGTGAACCTTTTTAGCATGGTTTATCTCCTTGGTAGCTGCGCAACTACCTTTATGTATGTATTTAAATTATCCTTAAACGTCAAGTTACGTTCAGAGGCTATTATTGGCTGATTATATAACAAGCCACTCGATTAAAAATATAGACCAATTTGTAATCATTTGTATCTCAAGTTAATAATAACTGACTCTAAAACAGCTTGTTTTTCAAAAAAAGCCACGCTTTACATCAATTCAATTAACTCGTAAGCTAAACTGAAACAGGTCAGAGGAGTTGACATGATTAACTTTGAAACACAACAGGCAATCGCCTTCGTTACATTATCCCGAAAAGATAAACAAAATGCGTTGAATTTTGTCATGTTCAAACAGCTGACAAGTATTATTAAAAAAATTAAAAAAGACCCGACTATCCGCGCTGTCGTTATTCAAGGTGATGGTGAGCATTTTTGTGCTGGACTGGATGTTGCTGCCGTTATGAAAAGTCCCATAAATATTGCCAAGTTGCTATTTAAATGGTTGCCGGGTAACTGTAATTTAGCGCAGCAAGTTGTGCTGGGTTGGCAATCACTAAGTGTGCCGGTATTCGCAGTCGTCCAAGGTAATTGCTTTGGTGGTGGCCTGCAAATAGCTCTTGGGGCTGATTATCGGATTGTGCACCCAGATGCTAAATTAGCCATTATGGAAGCGCGCTGGGGACTATGCCCTGATATGGGTGCAAATGTTGTACTACCTAGCTTACTAAAACGTGACGATGCCATGTGGCTTGCCAGTCATGCAGATCCTATTAGTGCTGATAAAGCGCTGCAATTAGGGTTAATAACCGAAGTAAATGCGGATCCAAAACAACGCTGTTTAGCAATGATCAATACCTTATTAGCTCGCTCACCGGATACTTTAGCGGCAATAAAACGCGTTACTCAACAAAGTTTTAACACTCCAAGAAGACAAATTTTAGCAAAAGAAACCATTAGCCAAATTCGTCTGCTTATTAACAGCAATACAAAAAAGGCCATTGCAAAAGCCAAAGGCGCCGATAACATTGAGTATCAAAACAGTAAACGTTGGTAACAAATTCACTTAATATCAACGCTAAGCAATAAGTCGCATAGTTTTCAACAAGCAAATATGATGAAGTATAATACGACCTGTAGTGAGTAAATAATCAATGGATCCCCGACCCCAAGTGCTTAAAAAAATCTTCCCTTATTTACTCAGCAGCTGTTTGATTTTGGGTTGTTTGGCGATAGCAAAAATAATCATGCACTGGCTGCAAGGCAGCTTTCCAGCCCCCCTCTTAGCGATGCTAATGCTACTTACGTTACTTTTAACAAACGTAGTTAAAGAGCATCACTTAACTCCCTGTGCTAAGCCATTATTAAATGTCATGCCGCTTTTTTTCATCCCTGCTGGAGTTGGTTTTATCGAACACCTTGAGATCATCGCCCTGCAATGGCAATTTCTCAGTGCAGTTTTCATTTTGGTGCCATTGACCAGCTTACTGCTTATCGCAACGGTGATCAGTGTATTTAAAGGCAGGATTGAACATGATTGATCTATGGTGGTTAAGTATTCCTGTAATTATCACGCTGTTTTTAGGATTAAGGAAGCTCAATACAACCATTAACAATCCTTTATTAAAAGCGCTGACTAATCCCGTTTTTATCACTATTACGCTTATAGCCATATTACTAGTGAGTTTTTCACTGCCCTACTCGCAATTTGCCAGCCATAGCCGGTTATTAAGCTATTTACTGGAGCCTGCCATTGTTGCGCTTGCATTACCGCTATATCAACAATTTGTGCATATACGAAGAAATCTCCTGCTGATTGTTGGCTGCTGTAGTTTGGGCATAATCAATGCCACTGTGGTTGCAACCTTACTCAGTGCCGCATTTAATGTGCCTGCACAATTAGCAGCATCTGTTGCCGCTTTATCGGTCACTACTCCCATTACTCTATTAGTGACTGATTCACTCGGAGGCATTGCTTCGTTGGCAGCTGCGATGGTGATTTTTATCGGCTTATTAGGTGCTTTGTTCGCGCTACTTATTCTTCGTCAGGTGGGCATTTATAACCATCAGGCACAAGGCGTTGCGATTGGTACTGCATTTCATGCAATAGGCACCGCCGCCGCACTTGTTGAGCATCCGCGTATTGGTGCATTTGCTTCAGTGGCAATGGCACTGAGCGCATTACTTACCGCTTTAATCGTACCATTACTTTATCCTTTTTTGAGTCAAGCTCTGCTATGATGAAATAGTTTAACCACTTTATTTATGGATAATAGATGATCAGTACAGAAATCCAACAAGTTGAAAAATACTACACCATGATCAGTGAGTACCTCGTTAAGTACAGCATGCAATTAGTTGGCGCATTGTTGATCTTGATTTTTGGTTTGTGGGTGGCACAAAAAATATCTAAGATGATTGCCGCTTTAATGGCGCGTAATAATATTGATATTACTCTCACTAATTTTGTCAGTAATGTAGTGAAAGTATTGTTTATCGTTATGTTCATTATTATTGCGCTAGGTAAAATTGGCATAAGTGTCACACCTTTTGTCGCTGCAATTGGTGCAGCTTCTCTTGGTGCTGGTTTAGCATTGCAAGGGATGTTATCAAATTATGGCGCAGGCTTGGCTATTATTGCCACCCGCCCCTTTATCGTTGGTGACACGATTGAAGTTAAAAATGTCAGCGGCCAAGTAAAAACCATTGAGCTAGGTTACACCATTTTGATCAATGAAGAAAAAGTCGAAATTACTATTCCTAACAAACACATCGTTGGCGAAATACTGCATAACTCATTTAATTATTCATTGGTCAAAGGTGAAATTGATATTGCCTATAATGCCAGTGCTGAGCATGCTATAGAGCTTATAGAAAACGTATTGAAAGACCATGAGTTAGTCGCAAATGAACCGCTATCACAAGTTGGCATTGAACGGTTTGCTGAAAGTGGAGTAACTATTAGTTACCGCTACTGGGTGCCGACGACGAAAATAATTGAAACCAAGCTGGCCGTAAACGGTGGTGTATATAGTGCGATTCAAGGTGCGGATATTGAAATTCCATTCCCACAACGAATTGTTACCATTAATAAAAATGAACTAAATAGCTAATTTTTAAAGGATAAAAATGCGGAGCCGTTCAGTATGTACAGCTAAATACATTGCTTTAATTATTCTTATTATACTTTGCTGGTCAGAGCAATTTAACAGCTATGTCATGGATTTTCTTGACCAAACCTTAGTGCAGTCATCATTAGTTTATGCTTCTGCGCGCAGTGTTAACGGCATTATTTCTTTATTGCAGTCGGCTGAAGTCGGTATTGGTATAGCCAGCATAGCGCCTGCACAATTGCTTGATCCGGTGAACGATTTAGCCGAATACATTGCCGATGCGATGCGCATATCATTAGGCTCACTGTTTATCCAGCGGATTTTATTTACTATTTCATCAGGGATATTTTTTAGCACCTTGTTTACCGCCAGTGTCATTAGTTATTTAGTCTGTGATTATTTTGGGTATTTAAAACAGCTTAAAGGTAAGTTACTCGCTAGCCTGATTTTAGTGCGGTTTTTAATTCCATTTGTAGTACTTGCAACTGGGCTCGCCAGCCAAGCCTTTCTAGATGAAGAAATTAATTATCAAAATCAATATGTTGAAAAGACCGTAGACACACTTAGCGTACAGGCTAATGCAACCTCCACACTATCAGCACAACTGAGCGCAAAAATTAACAGTGACAAGCAAACAACTCTCGATGAACTCGAACTTATTGCCGTTCAGCAACAACAATTAAAAGCAATTATTACAGATAACCAACAGCAGCTTGAGCAATTAAATAAGCAAATTGACGCCATTCAAACGACCCGCAGTTTAGCCGAAAAACTCACCTTAACAGAGCTTCCCGAGGCTAAACAATTACTGCAAAAACAACGCGAGTTAAAGCAACAACAAGCATCTATCAACAATCAGTTCGCCGCGTTATATCAACAGAAAGCTCAACTGCAACAACAGCTGCATGATTATAACGACCAACTAGCAGGTAATTCTGGCAATTTAATTAGCAAAGTCGTTGATACCGTTACCACTGGCATTACAGATATGGCTAATTCTTTAGAGGGCTTATTTATTGAATTTTTAAACTTAGTGTCGTTACTAATCATCAAATTATTTATCATGCCTTTGCTCTTCTTATATTTATTTAGTAAGGCATTTAAAGCTATTTGGCAACGTTCCGTGCTGCAAGCATTAGCGCAAATGAAAACAGAAATACACACCACCATCACAGAAAAATAACCGCTATATCATGCTTAGGGTCACATCAGCTCAGCATGAAAGCGATGCCCTAATGGGTCATTTTAAAACTAACAATTAAAAAATTAAAACCAATAAAAACAGATAGATAAAATAAAAAGCATTGAATGAAAGGAAACCTAAATAGCTTTACTCTCACTGCAGAAGTCTTTCTTTTGTCACGGTTTTGTCATAAAAGTTATTTAGCTTGCATCGCATACATGGCTAACTTAGGACTTTACTCGTGCCAACACTTAAACCACTTGCTTATGCACTGAGCATATTAACACTCACAGCAACATTAGGCGCTTGCAGCAGCCAAGATGTTAATTCCACTCAACCAAGCCAAACTACACTAAAGCTTAACAGCACACCATTTTGGCAACAAAATAATGCTCAAGGATCGCAAGCTGCTTGGCTTTTTGATGATGCATGGTTACTAGCCAGTGAAAGCCAAGGCTTAATTGTAGTAGAGCAAAATAAACAACATAGCGAAGTACTTAACGCGGGTAACTTTGAAACTCTGTCAGTGCGTACTATTGGCGATAATCGCTTTTTAGTGACCAGTATTGATAATGAACGTGATCTGGTTGCCGTTTTCACCCTAACTAAAAGTAACGGCAACTGGCAGCTAACGGAGCACACACCGATTGTTGCACCGCAAGCAAAACCTGAAGCGGTCTGCCTATTTAACAATCACAATACGGGGAGTATTTCTGCTTTTGTTGCTGATGTTCGCGGCTTAATGCGCGAAACCTTAATTTATAACTTTGCCACAGAGCAAACCACTAACATTGCGGTCCGAGAATTTGCCGGTGTAAATGAAGCTGCGGGTTGTGCGGTTAATGATGTAAGCCAACAATTATTTATCAGTGAAGAAGAACTTGGCATTTGGCAAATGAACGCCAATGCAGAATCTTCAGCGAGTAAACAACCTCTTACCATGGTTGCTCCCTTTGGTGAACTGGCCAGCGGTATTGGCGCATTAACCACCAGCACTGATGGCAGCCTCTGGTTTACTAGCAGCAGCAATAACACCCTATACCGATATAATCCAGAGCAAGGTATACAACAAAAGTGGCGTGTCTCTGGAGATCTCAGTATTGGTTCTGTGGTAATTGATAATAACGCCACTACTGCTCAAGCCATTATGTATGACGATGAAAGTGGCGCGTACCGCAGCAGCCAGTTAATTTTAGACCCAATCACCAGTACGACAAAAACCAACACCACCACTGCAAAAACAGCACATGTGTATGCAAACGTGCAAACGACACCAGTTGCAGCATTTGGTGATGCCGCAGACGATCCAGCCATCTGGGTGCATCCAACCGACGCCGCTAAAAGCTTGATCATTGGCACCGATAAACGTCACGGACTGATGATCTATAACTTAGCTGGAGAGCAAATTCAAAGCCTTGACGTAGGTAGAGTTAACAATGTTGACGTTCGTCAAAGTAGTAATATCAACAACCCAACTCACACTCTAATTGCAGCCAGTAACCGCAGTGAAAATAGCATTAGTTTGTTCACTGTCGACATACAAAACAGCGTACACCACTTAGGTAGCGTGGCTACCAATTTGAGTGAGATTTATGGCTTATGCATGTATTCATCGAAATCAGGTGACTATGTATTTGTGAATGATAAATCAGGGTTATATCAGCAATATAAAATAACCAGCCAACAGCAACAGGTATCAGGCAAACTGGTGCGCGAATTTACTTTACCGAGCCAACCGGAAGGTTGTAGTAGTGATGATAAAAATGGGGAACTTTTTGCCGGTGAAGAAGACGCTGGTATTTGGTTTATTAATGCTGAACCTGATACAAAACAACAGCCGATATTACTGCAATCAGTTGATAACATGCTGGTTGATGATGTAGAAGGTATGGAGATTTATCATGGTAAAGACGAGCGCTTATTAGTGGTATCTAGCCAAGGTGACGATAGTTATGTCGTGTATCGCATAAATAAAGGTGAAAAACACCCTACCCTTGAGTTTGTCAGTAAGTTTAATATTCTTGCAAACTTAAATAACGGTATTGATGGCGTGTCAGAAACCGATGGCTTAACCGTTACAGCCAAACCGCTGCCTGGCTACCCTCTTGGCGTATTAATAGTGCAAGATGGCTACAATCGTATGCCACAGCAACCACAAAATTTTAAACTGGTGGATTGGCGCCAAGTACATTCACTTGTCCATGGCGACGCTAAGTAAACGAAACAAATATAGCCGTCACTTGGCGGCTATATTACCGTTGTTAACCACCAAATAACTAACACCAACACAGTCAAACCAAGCATTGCTTTGGTTTTATGTTTTGTAATAATTCGCTCCGCTTGATTGCCTGCATAATACACCACCAGCGCCAGACCAAAATACCGAATTGAACGAGCAATAGTCGTCGCAATTAAAAACATTATTAATGAATATTTGGTCGCACCCGCTGCGAGCATAGCTATTTGAAAAGGGATTGGCACTATCCCCAACATTATTACAAACCAAAAACCTTGCTGCTGCATTTGCTGTTCTACGTGTTCAAACTGCTCTGGATTTGAAAAGGTATTGATCACCCAATCGCCAACCGCATCAAACAAGTAATAGCCAAGCGCGTAACCAAACAAAGCCCCAATAATACAGCCTAAAGTCGCCATTAAGGCTATCAGCCAAAGCTTTTCACGCCGCGCTTGCATCAACGGCACCAATACTGCTTCAAGAGGAATAGGAACTATTGTTGACTCTAAAAATGAAGCCGCCGTTATGCTGGTTAACATATGCTTTGAATCAATAAATTGTCGTGTTTTTTGCTTTAAGCGCTGCATAACAGCCATAGTATCACCTTGGTAGTACTTATAAGTTATATTTATAAGCATATTGCAAGCTCAATACCAGCCTTGCATAATTAATAAGTACATTGTTTTATAAGCATTTTTTAATAAAATTTAACAGGAACAGGCAAATAAATTTAACTGATAGTGTAAAAACCCCCAATTAAAATTGTAAATTTTACTGTAATCAATCGCTTAGGGATTAAGCAATGTAATATTGGCTACGGCCGCTATTTTTCGCTTTGTACAAGGCTTGATCAGCACGTTTAACTACCTCATTAAACGCTTCTTCTGGGGCCTTAAATGACACACCAATACTTACACTTACCGTTCGATTAGCAGCAAGTTCAATGGTATGTGCAAGTGATAGTAATTGCTCACTTAAATCGCAGGCTTTTGGTCGGTTATCACCGGGCAGGTATATTGCAAACTCTTCACCACCTAAACGTGCAAAGACACTATTATTCGGTAAAGCTTTGGCATATAAAGATGATAATTCGATCAGTACTTGATCCCCCCTATCGTGACCAAACTGATCATTAATCACTTTAAAAAAATCGATATCAATAAGCAAAATTGTATACGGGGCTGATTGATTTTTTTGCATATATTGATAAAAGAATTGGCGGTTCGCTATTTGGGTTAAGTAATCAGTGATCAGCTCTTTTGATAACTGCTGCTGCACACTTGTTAAATCGCCTATAGTTAGCTTTAAACCATAACAAGTAAACAACATGCCTGCAGTACGTAAAACATCCTCAACATAAATACCAATAAACAAAGGCTGGATCAGCACTTCATCAAGTAGATCAAAGGTTAAACCCGCCGACCACAATAATAAACCAATGCTTAAATTAACATAAGCAAAAACTGATAAGTTGGCCCTTTGGACAATGATAAAAATAGCCACCACAATTAATAGGTTAATTGCGTCGGTAAGGACACCATTAAAAAAAATACTGTTATCTAATTCAGGATAGAAATAAATATACGAGGTAACTATTAAAAACAGAGTAACTACAAATACAGCTGAAAACACGTGTTGTAAGGTGTTTTTTGCCGTTTGTTGTTGAAGTTTATTATCACTGTATTTCATACACGTTTCGCTGATTAAGTGAGCGCTATATTAAATAACGCTATCACAAGCTAATGAATATATAGCTTTTAAATACAACTGCCGTTTTATATCACTGGAGCTGATTTTTTAAGTTCCTAACACCAGCACCAACCTGAGTTTACACACCTAAACAAGGTATTTTAACCACAGCATTTTTTGTATTTTTTATTACTGCCACACGAACATGGATCATTACGTTGTGGTGTTTTTTCAAAAACTTGAGTAACAGGTTTATTAAGCACAATATCTAAAGGAGTAATATCTTCAGCAAGCGTACTATCAACACGAATATCTGCAAATAAATCATTAGCTATCAAAATAGCGTTTATTTCAAGCTCACGTGCAGCGCTTTGCACCTGTAAAACGAGCGGATTTTCTTCGCTACCAGGTTTTACTTTCGGTTTAGGCTGATAAGTACCTTGATTATTTTTACCCATAATATCGGGCTTACCACGATAGAAAAATTTTGACACCTGCGTTCCTAACTGTCATTTAAAGCAACTCACCGCGAGTAGCTAAAGGCTGCGCAGTCTAACAGAATTTAATGCTGTTAGCGCGCATCTTTAAAATCGATAATGAAGCTAATAAACTTTAGTCGTCTTCAGGTGCTTGTGCTGCTTTTATTCGCTCTTGGTTTTCTTGCATTTGCTCAAATGCAGCTTTGATTTCATCAAGCACTGAATCAACATCAGCCTCAGCATGGTTATCTGCAACCTCACCGTAAAGAACAGTTTCTGCTGTTAATTCACCCGCTTGATACAAAGCCCACATTTCTTCACCAAAACGCGTATCGAGTATTTCTGGTGCGTACTGCCCGTAATACAAGCGCATGTTGCGTACATCACGTAAAAACATTTCTTGCGCATTGTTATTCGCCGCCGCATTTACTGCCTGCGGTAAATCAATCACCACCGGACCGTAGCTATCTACTAACACATTAAATTCAGACAAATCACCATGCACAATACCCGCACATAGCATTAAGCGAATGTAATGAACCATAGTAGCGTGATCTTCAATTGCCTGCTCAGCAGTTAAACTCACATCATTTAAACGCGGCGCAACATCACCATCATTATCGGTGACTAAATCCATGATCAGTACACCATCGTAACAACCATGAGGTTGTGGTACTTTTACGCCAACCCGAGAAAGCGTGAAAAGCGCATCTACTTCCGCATTTTGCCACACGTTTTCTTGTTCTTTACGACCAAACTTAGAGCCTTTTTCCATCGCACGACCGCGGCGACTATTGCGTACTTTACGTCCTTCTTGGTATTTTACTGCTTGTTTAAAACTTCGGTGTTGTACATCTTTGTACACTTTCGCACAGCGAATATGCTCGCCACAGCGAACCACATAAACCGAGGCTTCTTTTCCACTCATTAATTGGCTGATGACTTCATCAACGATACCGTCTTCTATTAACGGTAAAATCTGTTTTGGCGTTTTCATGACACTCTTATACCGTACTTAGGCATACCTTGTAATCTTCTCGCAAACTATTTTATCTGACAGACCCTTACGTTAAAGCAAAAGCAGACGAAAACCAATGCTAATAAGCGCACAATTGACCTTATCAAGCATGTTAAAGAACAAAAAACTTGACTAAATCGGCTAAATCCACAAACTGCGAAGTTAACAGCCCAAATTATACTTACTTTATATGAATTCAGAAATACGCTATCGCTTTCAATCTGGTCAAATCGCTAATCGTTTTTTAAACGAATTAAAGCATTGGCCTGTCGCCCGGGTAA
This sequence comes from Pseudoalteromonas sp. SG44-8, assembly GCF_014164125.1. NCBI lineage: Bacteria > Pseudomonadati > Pseudomonadota > Gammaproteobacteria > Alteromonadales > Pseudoalteromonadaceae > Pseudoalteromonas > Pseudoalteromonas sp. SG44-8. Next base: position 256,511 of record NZ_JACJEQ010000003.1, read on the forward strand.
AAACAAAACTTCTTAATGGTGGTTTTGACGTTAAAGTAAATTATCAATTCGATGGCGCGGGGTTTGATTACACTTGCGCAGAACTTGATGAATTAGCCGCAAAACATGCCGGTGAAGAAGTTAGCTAAGTATATTAAGCATACAGCAATATACATTTTGAGTTCTCTCAGCTATGTTATTAAATCTTAAATCAATAACATATAGGCACTGCAATGAATAACCCACATTCAGATCACATTCCTCAAGAAGCCTTTGATTGGTACGATGAATACGCTCATGGCAAAATGGATAGACGCACGTTTATGAAAAAACTTGGTGGCTTAGTCGCCCTTGGTTATTCAATGACAGTGCTCACTTCAGCGTTATTACCAAATTATGCCTTAGCCGAACAAGTTTCGTTTAATGATGAATCAATTAAAGCAACTTACCAAAGTTTTGATTCTCCCAATGGTCATAACAAAGGACAAGGTTATTTAGTAGTGCCAACGCTATTAAAGGGCAAGCGCCCGGTAGTCTTAGTGGTGCATGAAAACCGAGGCTTAAACCCCTATGTAAAAGATGTGGCCCGTCGTTTAGCCAAAGCGGGTTTTGTCGCTTTTGCACCCGATGCGCTATTTCCGCTAGGTGGTTATCCGGGTAATGATGACGAAGGGCGAGCCATGCAAAGCTCAATGGATAAAGAGAAAATTCAAAATGATTTTGTTGCCGCAGCCCACTATTTAAAATCACACCCACTCAGTAATGGTAAACTTGGTGCCGTTGGATTTTGTTTTGGCGGTTATATTGTCAATTACCTCGCTGCGGTTGATTCATCATTATTAAGCGCCGGAGTACCATTTTACGGCACGCCCGCCAACGAAGCTCTGCGCAAAAATATTAAAGCCCCGTTAATGATCCAATTAGCCGAGCTTGATGAGCGCGTAAATGCAACATGGCCTGACTATGAGCGCGATTTAAAAAGTCTCAATGTAGATTATAAAATGTATATGTATAAAGATGCCAATCACGGTTTTCATAATGACTCAACGGGCCGTTACGATAAACCGAATGCAGAACTTGCATGGCAACGAACCTTAGCATTTTTTGAGCAACACCTTGTTTAATTATATCTAGTTTAATTGCACCTTGATTAATTGCATAATGGTTAGTGCCAAGCATAATAAGCTAGCACTAACTTCACTCAGTATTAAGTACTTCAGTTAAGAAAAGTCACCGACTCTATGACTAAATTTTTTCTCCTAAAATACATCGCTTTTTTTAGTGGATGTGTTGCTTGTTTTACCCTTCATACACAATTTGCAGTGCCTGCGGTTATTGCATCTTGCCTAACCGGACTTATTGGCAGCTTTATTCCTTTTCCAAAACAGTATGCAAATCATCCTTACGCAGCTGTTTATGCTGGTAGTTTTGCTGGAATGTGCTCTCAGGGGTTGATTAATACCTATTGGGAATTAGCAATTATTTCATTGATTGGGGCTATTTTATACGTACTGACGACTAAAGTGTTTACTGGCTTTGGTGGTAAATTAGGAAGTATCGCCTTTATTAGTGTTGCTTTGTTTGTATTAGCTAAAGGGCTTGCGGCATGAGTTTATCATCGGTAACACTTGCTTTACTTGGCGCGTTTTTGACCTTTTATTTAGCTAAGCATAACCGTCTAGATGCGATTAGAGCGTCAGCAATTTTAGCTATTATCGCTTACCTTATTTTACTTGCCACCGAGTTCAACGCAGAGCTATATAGCAGCATTTTTTTTGGTGGCACATTTATAGGCATGAGCGCACCAAAGCGCTTTGGTATTTACACGCTGTTTTCTGCCAGTGTTATTTTTTCGATTTTGTTTGATAATTTAGTGCCTTACCTGAGTAGCTTTGGCGGAGCTTTAGGCATAAGTGGATTTTTGTCGATATGTGTCTGCCAAATAGCGATTGTACTAGGCGCTCCTCGCAGTAAAAAACCGCTTTAGTTTCGATGTTTAATTAGTCAAACTTTCAGTTTAAGTTAAGCTTTCCTTAAGTATTGCCTTCTATGCTGAGTTTAAATTACTACCACACTACGCTGAATATGCTTATGTTCAACGCAGTCATTAAACTCAGGCACTTATGAAACGCATCATCTTAACTAGTTGTTTATTTTACTGCTGCTGTAGCAATGCAGAGACTGCTAACTCACTCGAGTCCATATCGAGTTGTAATGCTATTGAGCCCCAGCCTGCGACCATTGAACCAAATGCACCGCTTGGTGAAATAATTATCAAAAACAATCCAATTTTTGATCCGCATTCACCTGAAACCACAGCCTTACATCGCTTTATTAATTGGTTACATATTGATACTCGTAAAGCAGTTATTCATGAGCAGTTACCATTTCAGTTGGGCGAACAAGTCGATGACACGCAATTAAGAGAAGCTGAGCGTATCCTGCGTAAGAAAAAATATATTCGCGACGCAAAGATCAGCACAACGCCAAACTGTAATGACAACAATGACCAAGCCGTAATTGTTGAAACATGGGACACCTGGAGTTTATTACCAACCATTGACTTTGGTCGCAGCAGTGGCAATAACAAGTTCAGCATTGGTTTTAAAGAAGAAAACTTTTTAGGCTATGGCATACGCGCATCAGTAAAATATAAAACAGATCACGAACGCAGCGGTTATCATACCATGCTGCAAATGCCTGTGCCGTGGCAACCGCATGCGACATTGAGCTTACAAGCCGATGACTATGACGATGGACAAGTTTTTATGTTTGACTATCAACAACCTTTTTATCAACGAAGTAGTGATGCTCTAAGACGTTATTATGCTAAAACACAACAACAAAAAACCTCTATATATCAAAATGGCGAAACTCGCTCTGAGTTTTTTTCTGATGATACACAAGGGCAGCTTGCAGTAGGTGGCGTATGGTCACAAGACAGCAGCGCAACAACGCATTGGCTTACGGGGATTGATTATCAAGACACCCGCTATGATCAAGTTGCCAACACACCGCTTCCCGCTAACTTAAATAACTTTACCATTGCAACACCTTGGCTTGGCGTTCACTGGATACAAGATGATTTTACCGTACTTCAAGACATCGACCTTATCAATCACAGCGAAGATATTAACCTTGGCTGGGAATTAAACGCCAAATTTGGTGCTGATATGATTAATCCCGGTGAAGGCTTTATTGTTGAAACGGGGATCGACAAAGCCTGGGCGAGCGATTCATCCACCCTGTTTAGATTTAGCGGCGGCTTAAATGCCAAAATTGGTACTGAACTTGAAGATCGTGTCGCTTTATTTTCTAAAGGGCAAGTTAACCTGCGTCTCTCCCCTTTATTTGCCTTATATGGTCATATAAATGCACAGTGGCAAAATACCGAATTCGCTGAACAACCACTTGCTGTAGGTGGTGAAGAAGGTATGCGCGGCTTTCCACAAAGCTACCAACATGGCACACAAAGTATACAAGCTAGCGCAGAGATACGTATATATCCAAACATAAATTTATATCAAATTGCCGATGTAGGTTTTGTGGGCTTTGTCGATGTTGGGCGTGCCTCTGGCAAAGTGCAAACACCTAATATCACTGATAGTACGCTTAGTAGTGTTGGTTTAGGTATTCGTCTGTTCTCATCGCGCTCTAGTAATGACAACGTCGTACATATCGATTTAAGTAAACCCCTTGGTAATTACCAAGCGGTCGACTCATGGCAACTTGGATTATCGGTGGGTACAACTTTTTAATTTGTATCGACTAGATTTGTTACATAAAATTAGTCTATAACATATTTAAATGTGTATTTTTTATAGCGATCGCAAGTAAGATAAGGCATCGGCAAAACAAAAATGTCGATGCTAAAGATCATTTAAAATGTCAGTAAATCCGATACAGAACAGGAAGTTTATGCCAAATCGTTTATTTATATTAAGTTGTATAGCACTACTAAATGGCTGCACAACGTTAAGTCAAGATGAGTGTAAAGTCGCTAATTGGCAAAGTTTAGGTTATGAACACGGCGTAAATGGTGGTGATTATGCCGATGGCATAACAAAGATCGCGACGTGTAACGATTACAATATTACCCCAAACATAGCACAATTTAAAAGTAGCTACGAAAGTGGTTTAGCGGTGTATTGTCAACCTGAAAACGGCTTTACTCTTGCTATGCGCGGAGTCTCGTATAACGGTGTATGTAACAGTCGTGCATTTCGAAAAGCGTGGGAAGAAGGTAACGACCGTTATCAAATTCAACAACGTCGTATAGAAATTGATAACCGTATAACCGAGCTAAAACAACAACTCTCTGAACTTAATCAGCAATTAAACAGCAATAACATCACGCAAACGCAGCGTAAAGAGCTAAATACACAGCAACGCCAATTAGAACGTGAGTTAAAGGACTTAAGACGCGAAAAATCCTTATTACCACTATTGAATAAAGCCTCAACAGTTGAAATTACCTTTCCTTAATTACCTTCTGCCCAGCCTGTAATAATAGGGCTGGGTTAATACAAAAAGCGAAAGCAAAATTCAGATTAAAAAAAACCACTGTAATTTATGTGAATAAGTCTTAACTTGAACTGTCAAAGCAAGTCTGAGCCAGTAAACACTGCTCGAGTTTAACTAATTCTGACAATATATTAAGAGCTTTATAGTAGCGATGAAGCCCTCACGCAGAGGGCTTTGAATCCTTATAAAAAATAATGCGGCAGAGCACTAATATTAGCTGAAAATTAAAGAAACATACCGCCAGACGCTTCAATTCGCTGTCCCGTAATCCAGCCGCTGTCTTCACTAAGCAACATTGCAAACTACGCGTAAAAACCAAACGGGGTCACCCTTTAATTTCCATAATTATAAGCCAGCTAGCACAGGAAAACTGGCATGAAATGATAGGAGAATCGATACGAAAGCAGTTAAATAAATTGACTGATGATGATCAGTTAAGCTAATTTAAAAACAGCTCTATAAAATGATAAATAAAGTGATCAAAGCTGATGAGAATCAATGAGCAAAGTCATGATAATACGCAGGCTGTTACTATACTTAGCCTAATACTTACTTTTTACACGGATAAATAGGCTAAGCATATAATGTTCGGAGGCTTTGATACTTTTCGAAAGCGCATTACTTTATTATCTGGAGGACTGCTGCTTTCTCTAAGTTTTGTGCTAATTACCTCTTTTTATCAACTTACTTCTACTCGTCTTTCAAATGCTAGCGGTGAATCGCTAGTAAATCTAAGTCAATCTATTTCAAATATGCTGTCGGCTAATCTCATGGAGCGTGAGCGAGAAGTTCTTTTGCTTAGTACGCGCTACTCTTTGTATGAAAGTCAAGATTTGAGCGCTTTGCAGTATGCTATTGATCAAATTAAAAGCTCCTATAAAGACTACGCTTGGATTGGTTTCGCTAATGTTGAAGGTGCGGTATTAGCATCAAGTAATGGCGTATTGAAAGGGGCTGATGTCAGTCAGCGACCTTGGTTTATTCATGGTCGATCGGGACCTTTTGTAGGTGATGTGCATAAGGCGTTATTACTTGAAAGCTTGCTACCTAAGCCGAAAGACGGTGCGCCAATTCGCTTTGTCGATTTTGCTGCTCCTGTCATAGGTCAAAATGGTGAGTTGAAAGGTGTGGTTGCCACTCATGCTGATTGGGCTTGGGTTAGAGAGGTTTTATTATCTTCCTTGACTGACGTTTCGAAAAGAAAAGGGATCGATATCTTTATTATCGATAATGAGCACAGTGTTTTATATCCAGATAATCATTTTCCTAACAATATTGAAGTACCAAAAGTACTGCCTAAAGATGGGCAATTTAAATCTTTGCTTTGGCAAGATGACGAAAAATACCTGACCAGTTTAGTCTCTGTACGCTCTCCAGAATCAACGAATCTTGGTTGGCAAATCGTCGTACGTCAGCCATTGTCTATTGCTATGTCAGCAGTAAAAGAAGTTCATAAATTACTACTTTTTTTTGGTGTGTTTGCGACCTTACTTTGTATGTTACTGGCCTATAAATTTGCTAGTACATTAAGTCGCCCATTGGAACGGTTAGCGCTCACAGCAAAAAGTATTCAGCAAGGAAATCGAAAGGCCACCTTCCAAGATGACAGTCAATTGAGTGAGGTGCTTAGCTTAAGTCGTTCACTACAGGAAATGATGTCTTCCTTGTTGGAGAGAGAGCAGTCTTTAATGCAAATGAACGTTACGTTAGAAACCAAGGTGCGTACTCGTACGGCTGAGTTAGAAGCAAGTAATCGATCCCTAGAAGCTATCGCTCGACAAGATCCGTTAACCCATAGCTATAACCGATTGGCATTAGACGAAGCCCTGCTTGATGAATATCGTTTAGCGCAAGAGTCGAACCATCCGTTAGCCGTTATTATGGTAGATGCGGATCATTTTAAAAGAGTGAATGACAATTATGGCCACACTGTTGGAGATATCGTGCTTCAAAAAATGGCCAAATTACTTGCTGTACAAGTTGGTGTCAAAGGCATGGTTGCTCGTTTTGGTGGCGAAGAGTTTACCGTGTTGTTACCAAATACAAGTGCTCTGGAAGCGCAAAGCGTTGCCGATACGTTACGTGAAGAACTTGAAAAAGAAGAGATGATCGATGGTCTTTATGTTACGGCTAGTTTTGGTGTTGCCATGTATGAAATAGGCGATTGTCATTATGAACAAGTGCTTAAACGTGCCGATGCGGCTCTATACAAAGCTAAAGAGCAAGGCCGAAATCGAGTTGTAGTAAGCGACTAATAGGTTTTTTTGTATACAAGTTCCAAACAGCCAATGGGTGACCCATTAGAAAGGCCTACTAATTTCTGTCCTACCTCAATTTGAAGCCGAGCCAATGCCGGTGTCTTTACTCTATTCATCACGTAGACAACCAACTAAACGCCTAACTGACTTTATGGATTGGCTACAATCAATAACCCTAGCAAGGTAATAAAAGTCACAGCGCTTTGGGTCACGTTATTGAACACATCTATTGTGAAAACCGCCTTGTACTTATTCCAAAAAAGTTTACTTGAAAATATTTTAATAACTAAATTTTTTACGTAGACTCACTCTCAATATAATTCACTGCTTCCCAGTTAAGGGCACGATGAAATATAAACAGCATTTTTTAAATCTTGAGGGTTATCGCTCACAGCCGTAATATCGGCAAAGTGCCATGAGCGGACTGTCGTAACCTTAGACTCTTGTTATGTGCCTGTTACCACGAATTATTTTTACAAGACTTAAACTTGTCTTGAGTTAATGTATATAGCTTTTCACTTAAGTCATCCCAAGCTTTATCAATTGCCTTAATTCGACAATCCTTTGAGGCTGGAAATTGCTTACCGACTTGTACAAAAGTTCCGTCAACTTGCTTAGTTGAAGATAGAATAAAGAAACGAAGACCATCTTTACATTGGTTATTGAAATCTCTTTCATAGGGTTCAGAAGGCAAGCTTTGTATTAATGATGACACTTCAATAAGTTCACTTTCACTAAGATTAGTTTTACAAGGCATAGACTCAAAGAACATTGACGTAGTCCAATAAAACTCACCTTTATCATTAACCCAAATCTGATCATTACTTCTCATAGTCTCAATTTTAGCTCTCAGAATCCAATCATGATCTTGAGCGATAGCTTTAAAAGAAAAAATGATAATAAACAAATATATTAGATATTTCACGACACCATCCTAGGCACATAACGAGGCTGTAGAATAACTCCAACACCCAAATTCATTTAAAAAACGAGCTCCTGAAATCAGCGCTAAGCGTTTTTAAAGCATTAGGTAATGCATTTGGAACCCATAAAACGGGCTGTTTTTCTTAAAAAAGAGTAATTCTACAGCCTCAACGCCCTGTTAACAGGCAAAAAATAGTTGGTTAAAATTAGCGACGAAGGAGCAAAAACAACTGTTTTTTTCCTTGTTTAACAGCTTGTTAGTGTGCATTTTACAACTCAGTAGCGCAATCATATTTTTTACTTAACTTAGCAAGCTGAATCATTTTCTCATTAAACAAACGAGAATAAGAAATTGCATGTAATTCTAGTTTTTTTTGCTGTGGACAAACACCACTGTCAGCACCAACCCACAATATATCCCATTTAGTTTTAATCATGAGACAAGCAGACATATTTATATGCTCAAATCCCGGTCGAGTTGGACCGAAACCATTAGCCACAGCTATAAAAGATACACCTTTAGATTCAAAACTATATTTTGCGTCAATTTCCGCATTTTCGATAACGTATTCATTACTAACGTTTGCAAAAGAACAATCGTCTGCAATAACGAAATCTGAAAACATAATAATAAAAAATACGAATATCTTCATGGGTTCCTTGCACACTAACGCCCGCATAAGCTGCTGAGCATGTTGGACGCTTTTTTGCATCATTGTCTTTTAAGCAAAAATCGGACAATATGTGACGTCAGAATTAATGCGCTTGTTAAATGCCATCTACTTGAAGTAACTTTATTTTTTCAATTTTTTCTTTCACCGCGATATATCGCACATCATTCTTTTTAAGTTTTGATAACACAGCTTCTTGATGTTTAATTGCACGCTCATAATTACCTTGAGTTAATGATATTTCTGATAACTGACTTAGTTCAGAAATTGTTAACCTTGCCCTCTCATTTGATGGAGGAGAAATAGTCCCAAAAGCTAAGACAACAATTAAAACAAAAGTACCAACACCGGATACTGCAAAGAATTCTTCTCTATGTGACTTCATTGCAACGTACAATGACCAAAATATAATGGTCCCGATCATACTTACTAGTAAGGCAAGACCGGTAATCTCAAATGAAAAAATTATCTTTGAACCATCAAATGCAGTAACTAAACTGCCAAGAAACAATCCTAACAATAAATAGAAAGCTTTTTGTCTGTAGCTTCTATAAGTAGGTAAAGCATCAAAAATCTGTAAAACAAAACCAATCAGCGTGGCTATACCTGTTATATATGTAAAATAATCCATGAACATCCAATTAGGCATTTAACGCCTTGCTCACCGGAAAATTGGGAGCGTAGCGAGTAATTTTCCGTGTGCAGCAACTTGTTAGATTTTGTTGATTTTTTGCTTTAGCGGATAGCTATTTTCAACAACGCTCTCAATTTCTTCATCACTGAAGCCAACAACTTTCAAAAAGTGCAACTGGAATATCACTTCCATTTTTTGACACAGGTTCCAGAGCTCTTCCCCGCCAGCAGCGTTATCCTTTAAGTTTTCACTATAATGAGTGAGGTAATTTCTTGTATCTACTATTTTTCTTAACAGCTTACTTCTTTCTTTACTGCTGCCTAACTTATCCTTAAACGGCTCAATAATTCGTTTCAATCTTTTCCCTAAATTAATTTCATTTCCATGCATCAGGCGACCACTCAGCCATTCGGCATATTCTGCTGGGCAACTCTTACTAATTGTTGAAACAAGCGAGGCAAATTTAGAAGAATCCATGAGCTTTTCATCGCTTGTTCTTCTATGATAGGTTTCCAGACCTTGTATCAAAGCTAAAAATTTACCATCAAGGTATTTTTGTGCCCCATTTTTTGTGGAAAAGTATAAACTGAGTGCTGGCGCCATAACCTCATATGCACGAAGCCAGTTATTAAAAACATCCTGAGCATTACTTTTTATCGTTCCGTAAGTGAATAACATTCTATGCCAGCTCTTATCTGGAACTTTTTCCGTGAATGGAATGCTAGGATAAAAAACCTTAATCGAAACAGGGTACTGCTTTCCATTGCCGCTGTCTCTTTGTATCTCTTTTGATGTGACTGACAAGTCTTTCAATGCGACTGTTGTGTCGATAGCAAAGCATAAAAAATTAGTTAGCTTATATGCAATTTCTGTAAAGTCACCCAAAGGTCTTAAGTCTTCAGATAGCAACTTAAAGTAGACGCGCTGCGTGATCTTAGCTTCAGTAGTATTGGAAGATCCGGGGGTAGTGCAAGAAAAGCAAATTTCTAACTTCATTCCGTTATTTAGGTCATAGGAAATATTTTCAGGAAGACTGTAACGAATAGTAGCTGTGTTGCTTTCCCAATCACTGTCGGTGCTAATACCACTAATACCTACCCACTCATCTAAACAATCAACAGAAAACGATAAAGTATTAAAGGTTACGGATTCATTTTCATCATAGGCGACACCGCTCAAAACTTTATTCACACAGAGTTTAGATTTTGATATACCCCCAAAGGCATGTTTTTTCTGGGTATAAAAGCAGTTCTCTAGAGTTACTAAACCGTCCTTCTCAACATGCCCTATTATTCTATTCAACTCATCATCATCGTTTAGTGATTTAATACTGTCATCGAAGAAGCCAACAACTTCCAGCTCGATATCACCTCCATTTTTGATGGTTAATACCCCTGGGATTTTTTTCTCATCTCGCTCAGGAAGCCAGAAATATCCTGTTTTCACATATTCGTCTTCGATTCTCATCCGTTCCTCTCGAGAAATCTAACGCTTACAATAACGGGAAAAACCGAGCGCTTTGCAACGAAGTTGCAGCGAGGCTTTTTCCCAATGAGCGAAGCGAATGATGTTTATTGTTTTGTTAGTGTTCATTGTCAGATTCAACCGTTT
>NZ_JACJEQ010000040.1:0-32152 GCF_014164125.1 Pseudoalteromonas sp. SG44-8
TCCTCCAGACTATCTCTCGCGATTTAGCCCTTGCCATTCGCTAGTAGTTATCGTTTAATAACAGTATGTTATTTAAACGGTGATCTTCCTACAGAGGACTTTCACCTCATAAGTCAATGCCCATGCCGGGCGTACACAAAGTGTTGCAACCCGCGCACTGCGTGCGCTGGACAGTTTGTAAGTCGCAGTTTTGTGGTTTTGCTGCGCAAAAGTAATCCACAAAACCACGACTTACAAACTGCCGTTGAACACGGCGTTATATTTTTCTAGGAATTGAACATTGAGAGCTATCTTTGCATTGTGTTTTTTTAGTTGTTTTGCTAATTCAACAGCTTGCTTTCATACAGAAGCGCAAGCTGAAGAATGGAATAGAAAATACGGTAATCTTTTCAAGGTAGAAACTAAACTAAACAGCGGCGCATACGACGTAATTGCAGAGCTACCAAAAAGTATTGATGGTCAACTCTTTGATTCAGTCTCACTATTCGTAAGCAATCTTGAGCAACCAACCTTTTTCGCCGAATTAAACACATACGAAGATGATGGCGTTAGTAAAGTATGGTTCGTTACAGACCATAAAAACTCTCAGCAGCATTTTTTAAGTTTTAGCTACGGTACTGGGTGTGGCATGTATGTAACACTGGAGGTTGATTTTGAGTAAAAATATAACAAACACATTATATTCATTCGCTTCGCTCATTGGGACGCGTTATAACTCAAAATGAAATTTAGCCGCATATTTAAAGAAACTAAGCTCATTTGGGCTTCAAAAATTAACATTGCTGATGGCACATTAAGCGAAACTGGTGGTTACTTTCCCCAGCTAAGCTCAGAGTGGGACTTGGCTCAAGAAAGAGTTACTTCACTAAATGAGTTTAACGACTTAATGGTGTGGGCAATTTTTTGTGGGCTTCATAAGTTGGCTATTGAAACTTTGAAAGCAGGCGGCACTGAAATATATATTAAAAATATCAACAGTGGCTATGTAGAGTTCAAGTTTTCAGAAAGTTTAAAGAACTATGAAAAAAGGCTAAGAAATTCATACATCAACGATATTGAGTTATAACAAGTGACTATGGTTACGACTGTCCGCTGTTGGCACTTTTGCGAAGTTCGATCTATTTTGATGTACATGCTGTTTCAAGTATCCGGTAGGAGAACAAATTGATAATCCCCAATAAGCTAAAAGTGAATGATGAGGTTAGGATAATTGCGCCTTCTAGAAGTTTGTCAATTATTGATAAAAAGACGCGAGAAATAGCAAACACTAGGTTTGAAGAGCTTGGCCTCAAATTGTCATTTTCAAAGAATTGTGAGTCTATAGATGATTTTTCGTCTTCATCTATAGAAGAAAGAATTGAAGACTTACATGAAGCATTTTTAGATAAAAAAGTAAAAGCTATCTTTACTGTCATTGGGGGCGATAATGTAAATCAATTACTAAAATATATTGACTATAATATTGTTAAAAGAAATCCAAAAATTATATGTGGATACTCTGATACTACAGCTTTATCAAATGCATTATTCCACAAAACAGGGCTAGTAACATACTCTGGGCCTGCATATTCAACTTTGGGGATGCTTAAGGGGATTGATTTCTCAATAAATTATATTAAAAAGTGTTTATTCTCAAGTGATCCTTATGAAGTTATAAACTCCGAACAATGGAGTGATGATGCATGGTATTTAGATCAGGAAAAAAGAAACTTTTATAAAGATAATGGCATAGAAGTCTTAAATCATGGTGAAGCTGAGGGGAAAATAGTTGGAGGCAACCTTTGTACTTTAAATTTGCTTCAAGGAACTGAGTTTATGCCTGACTTAACGAATGCTGTATTGTTTCTTGAAGATGACGAGTTAACATCTCCTTCAAATTTTGACAGAGATCTGCAATCGTTAATTCATCAAAAAAATTTCGATAGCGTTAAAGGCATTGTCATTGGAAAATTTCAATTAAAGTCAGAAGTATCAGAGACCTTGCTTAAAAAAATTATACAATCCAAACAAGAGTTAGCATCAATTCCAGTGCTTTACAATTTAAACTTTGGACATACAACACCCCATATTTGCTTTCCTATTGGTGGATTTGTGAAAATAGATACGAAAAGTCGTAAGCAAATAATAATAGATAAACATTAGATATAGAAATTCTAGGGATTAGCTAAATTTTTTAATAAGTTAGTTCGTTGCTCATTTAATATTAAGGATAATAGGATCGGGTCTGTCTCTTTTGTATGAGTGACTCCTTATGGCACTCAGCTGATAGTCAACAGCGAGCTGATCTGGCCCCAATAAAGTAGACATTGAGTGGCTAGTTTATTTAACTCGTATCATCTAAGTAATATATAAGAAACTTTTCTAGTTTTTATATAAGCAACTTTTCTAGTTTTTATATAAAAACAAACTCCCCTTCTAATAATACTTATAATTAGCAATAACTTACCATTTTACTATTAATAGAAAATACTAAAATAAGAACGCTACCACGTTAAGATAAAAAATGACCTCTGATAAAGCTATTACATTCACTTGGCCATTATGAGCAAATATTACTTCATTAAAATATGAAATAAGTTATTGAATAATATTAGTGTGCTTTATTAAATTGCAAACAACTGTTATCTATGCGACAGTATTGATTACATCTGTAATCTTTGTGTATTTTTTATTTACAGGTTTGTTATATGATTAAGGGAACATAGTTTATGGGAAAAAATATATTTTTTTGTCTTTGTGTAGGAATGTATGGAATAAAAGCTGTTGCACAACAACACAACTTTACTGAATTAATGCAGTGCCATAACTCTTCAAAAGCCCCTGGCATGGTTGTTAGGTTAGAACAGTCAGGTAAACATATTTATAGTGGTGCGGTTGGTTTGGCAAATATTGACACTGAGAGACCTCTCAATGTAGATGATATATTTCAAATAGGTTCTGTAACGAAAACATTTACTGCTGCAGCAATCTTGAAACTATCGGAAGAAAAAAAACTATCGTTACAAGATACATTAGCGAAATTTATTCCTGATATTAACCCTGAATTTAGGTATTTAACGATTGATAGAATTTTAAGCCATACTTCTGGTCTACCAGATTACTTAGGGGACCCTTCAGTAAGTAAAATTTATGATAAATATGCTTCTATTGATCAAGTTATACAAAGTATAAGTAAACAACCTCTTAACTCAGAGCCTGGTAAAAAATATAGTTATTCAAACTTGGGTTACGTCTTTCTGGGAAAAGTCATTGAAATTGCTTCTGGTACTCCATATGACCTGTTCATGTCAAACACATTTTTTAAACCTCTGAAAATGGATAATACTTTTGTTATTACTAAAGGTACATCTGCTGGGGAAATAAACGGCTACACTACTAGTCGTAATGAGCCTAAAAAGTATATTAATCCGGAAGATTCAACTGAAAGGCGATGGAATGTTGATCGTAGTTGGATCTATTCTGCGGGCGCTATTGCTTCTACACTTGCTGATATGCACCTTTGGCAGAATGCATTAAAGTCAGGGCATATAATTTCAAAAGAAAGCTATAAACTAATGACCTCCAAGGCATTATTAAATAATAATGCGCATGTGAATTATGGATATGGCTTAGATATATACAAAATAAGTGGATTAGATAGCTTTAGCCACCAAGGTCAGGTTCCCGGATTTTTTGCTTGGCATGTCTATTTCCCAAATGAAGATTTAACCGCTACAGCGTTAACCAACATCGACACAAAACACCCTGGTCCCGCTTTATTAGACATGATAGCACTACAATTAAATTTATCCCCTAAGCCAGTAAATAGTCAAAAAGCAAAGGCTATAGCTGCATCTTTAGTTGGAAGTTATCGTTCTTCCGATTCGAAAATTTTAAAAATCTCGTTTGAAAAAGGTACACTTTACTCTCAATATGAAGGTGAGAATAAAATAAAAATCATACCCCGGGAAAACAACTCGTACTCTTATGAGTGTACTGAAAATTACTTTCAGCTTAGAGAAAACAATGGGAAACATGAAATCGTCCCAGTGTATTTATATCAAGGTGAGCAAGAAGCACTTGTTAAATTAGAATTATGAAAAATAGGCTAAGGTTATCAACGGCTGCTCATAGCACATTTAACAAAACCGATAATGCAAAGCCTTGATGCAGACTGATAGGCTATTTTTTCGTTGGGTTTAGTTATCCCCTCTACGTTGCTTAATTTAACACCGCGCAAACTTAAAGCTTATGGCTTAAATTTTACGACTTAGCGCTTAAAACTCTACTATCCAAGCCATAAAAAAAGCAAGCCAATCGGCTTGCTCTTTACTCTTTGACCCGTAAAAGTCTTACACTTTCAAGTAGTCCATGATCCCTTCGGCGGCGTTACGCCCTTCGAAGATTGCTGTGACTACTAAATCTGAGCCGCGCACTATATCGCCGCCAGCAAAGATTTTAGGGTTAGTTGTTTGATGGGTAAATTCACCTTGTTCTGGTGCGTTAATGCCGCCCCAGTGGTTTATTTCTACATCGTACTTTTCTAACCAATCCATTTTGTGTGGTTTGAAACCAAACGCCATGAGTACTTGGTCGGCTTCAATCACATGCTCAGAACCCGGGATCACTTCAGCTCTGCTTCGGCCTTTTTCATCTGGTTCACCCATTTGGGTTTTCACCATTTGTACGCCTGCAACATGGCCGTTGTCGTTTAGTACGATACCGGTTGGTTGCACGTTAAAAGTAAATTCAACGCCCTCTTCTTTGGCGTTTTTCACTTCACGTCTTGAACCTGGCATGTTTTCTTCATCACGACGATAAGCACAGATTACTTTTTCCGCACCTTGACGAATTGAAGTACGTACACAGTCCATCGCGGTATCACCACCACCAAGTACCACAACCTTTTGGTTAGCCATATCAAGATAAGCTTGGTTAGACTCATCATAGCCCATTACGCGGTTGGTATTACCAATTAAGAACGGTAATGCATCATGTACACCTGGTGCATCTTCGTTTTCAAGGCCAGCACGCATGCTTTGATAAGTCCCCACTCCCAAAAATACTGCGTCGTATTCGGCCAATATTTCATCCATAGTGATATCAACACCGACTTCAGTGTTAAGTTTAAACTCAACCCCCATTTCGGTGAAAATTTCACGACGTTTTTGCATGACTTGTTTTTCAAGTTTGAACGATGGAATACCAAAAGTAAGCAAGCCACCAATTTCTGGATGACGGTCAAATACCACTGGTTTTACACCATTACGCACTAGAATATCAGCGCAACCTAGGCCTGCAGGGCCAGCACCGATGATAGCTACTTTTTTATCGGTCCATACCACGTACGACATATCAGGCTTCCAGCCCATTTTAAATGCAGTATCAGTAATATATTTTTCAATATTACCGATTGTTACTGCACCAAACTCTTCGTCTAATGTACATGAACCTTCACACAAACGATCTTGCGGGCACACCCGGCCACACACTTCTGGTAAACTATTTGTGCGGTGTGATAGCTCCGCAGCTTCAAGAATACGGCCAGTACGAATTAACTTTAACCACTGTGGGATATAGTTATGCACTGGGCATTTCCATTCACAATACGGGTTACCACAATCTAGGCAGCGGTCCGCTTGTGAGTTTACTTGCTTCTCTGAAAAGGGTTCGTAAATTTCAACAAATGATTTTTTACGTGACGAAATTGGCTTTTTGCGGGGATCAACCCGCTGCACGTCTATAAATTGATATACATTCTCGCTCATACTACCCCCTTACTGTGCTTGAACACGAAGTTCAGCACTACTACGAGCGCGATGCCCGAGTAAACTTTTCACATCACTTGATTTTGGCTTAACTAGTTTGAATTTTGGTAAATACGTTTCAAAACTGGCTAAAATAGTTTCTGCACGGCTTGAGCCTGTTAGTTCTAAATGCTCAGCAATTAGACCACGCAAATGCTCTTGGTGTGACGCTAGCTCATCTAACAGCACCACTTCGACTAGCTCTGGATTAATGCGTTTTTCAAAGTCATTACGCTCATCCAAAATATAGGCAAAGCCACCGGTCATACCTGCACCAAAGTTCACGCCTACATTGCCCAACACGCAAACTACGCCACCGGTCATGTACTCACAGCCATTATCACCTACGCCTTCAACAACCGCTTGCACGCCTGAGTTACGAACCGCAAAACGCTCTCCCGCACAACCTGCAGCAAACAGCTTGCCACCCGTTGCACCATATAAACAGGTATTACCTGCGATGGTCGCTTTGTGACTTTCAAATGACGAACCCAGTGGTGGGCGAATAACCAGCTTACCGCCCGCCATGCCTTTGCCTACGTAATCGTTAGCATCGCCGACTAAGGTCATTTCTAGGCCACCAGCATTCCATACACCAAATGATTGACCAGCGGTTCCGTGTAACTCAATCGAGACAGGATCAGCTGCCATGCCTTGATTGCCATGCTTATCGGCTATATAACCCGATAACATCGCGCCCACTGAACGGTCAGTGTTACAAATACGGCTGACCAGTGAAATACCGCTGCTCTCATCAATTGCTTGTTGAGCTTTAGCAAGTAAGGTTTCATTCAACTTACCTAAATAATGTGACGTATTAGGTGCGCTGCAGTATAAGGTTTCACCAGTTGGGTTATTCGGCTGTGCAATCACTGACGATAAGTCAATTTTTTGCTGCTTTGCCGTTTTACCTTCAATCGCTTCGAGTAAATCAAGACGACCGATTAAGTCTGTTAGTTTGGCAACCCCTAGGCTTGCCATAATTTCACGGGCTTCTTGAGCAATAAACTTAAAGTAGTTCATCGCCATTTCTGGTAGGCCATGGAAATGTTTTTGACGCAATGTTTCGTCTTGCGTTGCTACACCGGTTGCACAGTTATTTAGGTGGCAAATACGCAGATACTTACAACCAAGCGCAACCATAGGACCCGTACCAAAACCAAAGCTCTCTGCACCTAAAATAGCTGCTTTGATGATATCAAGGCCGGTTTTTAAACCACCATCAGTTTGCAAACGAATACGATGACGTAAACCGTTTTCAACCAGCGCTTGTTGTGTTTCAGCAAGACCAAGCTCCCACGGGCTACCCGCATATTTAACCGACGTTAGCGGGCTTGCGCCAGTACCGCCGTCATAGCCTGAAATAGTAATTAAATCAGCATATGCTTTAGCAACACCAGTGGCGATTGTGCCCACACCTGGCTCTGATACTAGTTTTACTGAGATCAACGCTTTAGGGTTTACTTGTTTTAAATCGAAAATAAGCTGAGCTAAATCTTCAATCGAATAAATATCGTGATGCGGTGGTGGCGAAATTAAGGTCACCCCCGGTACCGAGTAACGAAGCTTAGCAATATACGGGGTTACTTTTTCGCCCGGCAATTGCCCGCCTTCACCTGGTTTTGCACCTTGCGCTACTTTAATTTGAATAACGTCAGCACTGCGTAAATAATGCGGTGTTACCCCAAAACGACCTGACGCAACTTGCTTGATACGAGAGTTTTTCTCGGTACCATAGCGTAGTTTGTCTTCGCCGCCTTCACCTGAATTTGAACAGCCACCTAAGCGGTTCATCGCAATTGCAAGCGCTTCATGCGCCTCTGGCGATAATGCACCGATACTCATTGCCGCCGAGTCAAAACGCTTATATAGCTCAGTTGCTGGCTCAACATCATCAATACTGATCCCCTCTGCTGGCAGTTTCAGTGCAAGCATGTCACGTAATGTGGCAATTGGGCGCTTATTAACAAGATCTGCGTATACGCTGTAATCAGAATATTCGCCTGAGCGCACCGCTTTTTGTAGCGTTTGAATAACATCTGGGTTGTACGCGTGATACTCGCCGTCATGCACATACTTTAATAAGCCGCCATGGCTGAGTAATTTACGTTTACTGAATGCCAAAGTATGTAACTTGCGTTGGTCATCATCAAAATCAGTAAAACACGCGCCTTTAATGCGACTTGCCACACCATTAAAACAGGTATCAACAATTGCATCCGACAAACCAACTGCTTCAAACAACATTGAACAACGATACGATGCCACGGTACTAATGCCCATTTTTGACATGATCTTGTACAAGCCTTTGTTGATTGCATTACGATAAGCAAGCGTAACTTGGCAATAGCTCTTGTTGATCACTTTAGAGTCGCTCATCGCAACCAGTGATTCATATGCTAAGTACGGGTAAATTGCCGTTGCACCAAAACCAATTAATACCGCAAATTGATGCGCGTCACGGACACTACCTGTTTCAATGATGATATTTGATTCACAACGTAAATTGTTATCAACTAAACGCTTTTGTACCGCTCCAACAGCCATAGCGGCAGGAATTGGTAATTTATTCTCATCAAAATTACGGTCACTCAAAAACAACATGACACAGCCACCAGCTGCTTTTTCTTGCGCTTCGTCACAAATACGGATTACTGCATCACCAAGGCCTTCTTCTTTGCTGTAGGTGATATCGATTTTGCAATAGCTGTAATGAGCCTGATCAGCGCTCAATAATTGTTGCATGTCTGCATACATTAGAATTGGAGTATCAAACTGTAGACGCTTAGCGTGGCCGGTGGTCTCGTTAAACACGTTTTGCTCACTACCGATACAGGTCGCCAGCGACATTACATGGTTTTCACGCAGTGGATCGATTGGCGGGTTAGTTACTTGCGCAAACTTTTGACGGAAGTAATCAAACAATGAACGGTTACCTTCAGAAAGCACTGCAAATGGCGTGTCATCCCCCATAGAACCGGTTGCTTCTTGACCAATTTCACCCATTACGCGAATAACGCTATCAAGTTCTTCATTGGTGTAACCAAACATTTTTTGATATTTCAGTAATGTTTCATCATCAAATGAACGGTTGCCCGCATCTTGCTCTGATAGCTGCTCAAACGGCGTTAAGCGCTTAACATTGGCCTCAAGCCATGCTTTATATGGGTGGCGAGATTTAAGGTCGCGATCAATTTCGTCTGAGTGCCAAATTTTACCTAACTGAGTATCAATAACTAACAGCTCACCAGGGCCAACGCGGCCTTTCTCAACCACTTCATCCGCAGTGTAATCCCAAATACCCACTTCAGAAGCTAGGGTAATAAAGCCATCCTGAGTGATCACATAACGTGCAGGACGCAGACCATTACGGTCCAAGTTACACGCAGCAAAACGCCCATCAGACATCACAATACCAGCTGGGCCATCCCATGGTTCCATGTGCATAGAGTTAAAGTCGTAAAATGCACGTAAGTCATCATCCATCGCACGGTTTTTCTGCCATGCAGGTGGTACTAGCATTCGCATAGCACGAAATAAATCCATGCCACCAGCTAAAAACAACTCAAGCATATTATCTAGGCTTGATGAATCTGAGCCGGTTTCATTGACAAATGGTGCTGCTGATTGCAAATCTGGAATAAGCGGCGATGCAAACTTATATGAACGAGCACGAGCCCACTGGCGGTTACCTTGTATGGTGTTGATTTCACCGTTATGCGCTAAATAGCGGAACGGCTGAGCCAAAGGCCAACGCGGTTGTGTATTAGTTGAAAAACGTTGGTGAAATACACAAATTGCGCTGGTCATGCGGATATCGGCTAAATCTAAATAGAAGTTAGGCAAATCCACCGGCATCATTAAGCCTTTGTAGATAGTTACTAACCCTGACAAGCTGGCAATGTAAAAGCCTTCATCTTCGCTTAAACGCTTTTCAGCACGACGGCGCGCAACGTATAAACGACGCTCTAAATCTTTTGGGCGCCAGCCTTCTGGTGCATTAACAAAAATCTGTTCAAATTTAGGTAACTGCTTTATTGCAATTGGCCCTAAACATGATTCATCTGTTGGCACAATTCGCCAACCTTGAATATTGAGGGTTTCTTTTTCGAGTTCTTCACTCAATATATCTTTTGCAGCTTGCGCAAGTACTGGATCTGAGTTTAGGAAAATCATGCCAACGGCATAATTTTTACCCAAGTGCCAATTTTTTTCAGCGGCAATAGCACGAAAAAAGCTATCTGGCTTTTGTAATAATAAGCCACAGCCATCGCCTGTTTTACCATCGGCAGAAATACCACCACGGTGTTCCATACGGTCTAAGCCAGTGATCGCTGTTCGAATTAAACGATGACTTGCCTGACCATTAACTTGGGCTATTAAGCCAAAGCCACAATTATCTTTTTCTAATTTTGAGTCGTATAACATAGACCCCTCCCCTTGCTACAACAGCTAGCTATGAATGACCTTCTCGACGGTTTGCTAGCAGACAGTCAAAACTATCGCCAATTGTACATTGAGTCAATAGCGCTTTGAATACATATTCACATTCTTGAATATTTCTCACCACAACACAATCTTTTTATTTCATGCCTATTTTTAACATTTAGCGATATTTTACCCGTTATTTTTTTATGACACTGGTGTCATATTTAACAAGTTGTAAAATAACCGCTCTACAAACCTGCAGTTTACGTTAACGTAAACCAGAGTAAAAATGAATAAATATTCACTGAGTTATGTAGCGAAAATAAATGCTTTCTTTTTTATTGAATCTCTTTGCTGTCGTTCAAGGTCGATACCACAGTGCACATTAGAGTAAATACTCTTTCCAGTGTCTTTTTATGGGTAAATTTAAAGCCACTAATTAATGCATAATTATCATCACAACAGTCACATTTTGCATAATTTACGCTAGTTAGTAAGTTTTTAGCTTGCTCACCCTGTTGACGCCTGCGGCAGCTTCTTAGCCGCCATAGTAAAGTGTCCGCAGCGGACACAATTTATGTCCGCGGACACCAAATAATTTAAAAATAAATAATTATTTCATTAAAATCATGACATTAAATAGTGGCATGATATTCGAATAAACATTAAAAGATAATTACAGGACACAACTTATGTTTATTCTCAGTTTATTTTTAGTTTCACCAATCACTGTCTTAGTAGTGAGCTTGATGATCACTTACTGCGAGAATAGACATAGCTAAGGATCACTCATGATAAAAGATACCAGCGGACAAGATGTAAGTATTACGCAAAGACGTAGTTACAAAAAACCATTAATAGTACTGGCGCTATCACTTGCTGTACTTGCTTTATGTGCACAAGCATTTATGGGTAACAATCAAGGCAGTATTTCTGTTGAGCGGGCTTCTTTACAGATTGCTACCGTTAATATTAGTCGTTTAGTACGTGATGTAGCCGCCAGCGGTAAAATTGTTGCTGCAAATGCTCCCAAGGTTTATAGCCCAGAACGTGGCTATGTGGATTTACAAGTTAAAGCCGGTGATAAAGTAAATAAAGATGACATTATTGCTTTAGTCGATAGCCCAGAACTCAATAATGAACTAAAACAGCAACAATCGGTGTTAGCCCGCCTTGATGGTGAATTACAACGTAAGCACTTAGAAGCACGCCGACAAAAGTTAAGCTTAACCAAAACGCTTGATCTCGCCCAAGTAGAGCTCAATGCAGCAGACAGGGAAAATCGCCGTGCTAAGCTTTCTATCGAAAAAAACTTGATCAGCCAAATTGATTTAGAAAAAGCAGTTGATGATCTTGCCCGTGCCAAGCTTTCTTACAAACACGCTCAACAAGAAGTTGAACTTGCTAAAGATACACTCGCATTTGAACTCAAAGCTGCAGAGCGCGATCTCGCTCGCCAACAACTGATCGTTGATGATTTAAATCGCCAAGTCAGAAACTTAACTATTAAAGCCAGCGTCACCGGCATTGTTGGTAACCTGCTTGTACAACAAAAAGAAGCCGTTACCCAAAGTCAGCCGTTAATGACGCTGGTTGATTTAAGTAATTTTGAAGCACAACTGCAAGTACCTGAAAGTTACGCCAACGAACTCGGTTTAGGAATGGAAGTTGAGCTCACACTCGGGGCAAAAAAAGTGACTGGTGTGTTGTCGGCAATTTCGCCGGAAGTTAACAATCGTGAAGTAACTACTCGAGTACGCTTTGACGAAGAGCTAAAAGGCATTCGCCAAAACCAGCGATTAACAGCGCGCATTTTATTAGAAAATCGTGATGACGTTCTACAAATCAAACGCGGTGCGTTTATGCAGCAAGGTGGTACGCAGGTTTACAAAGTTATCGGCGACACCGCACAACTGGTAAATATCACAACCGGGGCAAGCAGCATCAACGCAATAGAATTGCTACAAGGTGTTAACTCAGGCGATCAGCTGATCATCTCCAGTTACGATAACTTTAAACAAGCGCCAACATTATTACTGAGATAAGAACAAACATATTACAAGGATCAACTCATGCTTAAAATGAACAATATTAGCAAACTGTATCAAACAGAAATGGTGCAAACCCATGCACTACGCGACTTTAATTTGCACGTAGATGAAGGTGAGTTTATTGCAGTAACTGGCCCTAGTGGCTCCGGGAAAACCACCTTTTTAAATATCGCAGGCATGTTAGAACCTTTTAGCAGTGGTGAATATCTGCTCGATGGTATTGATGTTGGCAAACTGAACGACAATCAACGGGCGGATTGTCGCAATCAAAAAATTGGTTTTATTTTCCAAGGCTTCAACCTGATCCCTGATTTAAATTTATATGAAAACATTGAAGTGCCACTGCGCTACCGAGGTATTAAAGCAAGCGAGCGTAAACGTCGTATTGAACAGTGCTTAGAACAAGTAGGCCTAGCTTCACGCGCTAAACATTTACCGCAGCAGTTATCAGGTGGTCAACAGCAACGGGTAGCGATTGCCCGCGCCCTTGCCGGTGAGCCGCGCTTTTTATTAGCCGATGAACCAACAGGTAACCTAGACAGCTTAATGGCACGTCAAGTGATGGAGTTGCTGGAGCAAATTAACCGTGACGGCGCGACCATCATTATGGTGACTCATGACCCAGAACTTGCCCGCAGAGCACCTCGTAATATTCAAGTGGTCGATGGTCAACTTGCCGACTTTACCTTGTATCAAGGCGCGCAAAACCTAAAAAATGTGGCTGGAGTGTAACTTATGCTATTACATTACCTCGATTTAAGTTGGCGTAGTTTTAAGCGCACACCACTGGTAAGCATGTTAATGGTGCTAGCCATTGCTATTGGGATTGGTGTAACCATGACCAGTTTAAGCGTTTATCATATGATGTCGGCGGATCCTATTCCCGAAAAAAGCAATCAACTTTATACTGTGCAATTACAAACCATGGATGAAGGCCATACGTGGTGGACCGAGGATAACCTTCCTATGCAACTGACTTATCAAGATGCAGTCAATTTGCAGAATGCGCCTGTTCCTGAAAAAAAGGTCGCGATGATGCGCACTGGATTCTCAGTGTATCTAGACTCAGACAAAGTAAAGCCGTTTACCAGTAATGCACGGATGACTACGCCTGATTTTTTTAATATGTTTAATGTATCGTTTATTTACGGCGGTGAATGGAGTGAACAACAAGAGCAATCTGCCGCCCCTGTGGTGGTGATTTCAAAAGAACTCAACGATAAACTGTTTGCAGGAAACAACTCAATTGGCCAATTGATCTACTTAGATGATTACAGCTACGAAGTTGTTGGTGTGATCGCTGACTGGTCACTTAACCTTAAGTATTATGATTTAAATAATGGTGCATTTAATGAACCTGAAGAATTATTTTTACCATTTAGCTTAGTCAAAACCAAAGAGCTAACTAGTTGGGGCAACAGCAACGGTTGGAAACATGAGAATATCAATAGCTACGCCGATAGAATGCAATCGGAAATAGTTTGGATCCAATTTTGGGCGCAACTAGATAACGCGGAGCAAAAAGCAAACTACGAAAATTATCTTAATTCTTACATTCAAGAGCAAAAAAAGCGCGGCCGCTTTGCCCGAGAAAAACCCGAATATAAGCTACGTGATGTTAACCAATGGATGCAATACAACAATGTCGTTAGTGAAGACAATAAAATATTGGTCGGCTTAAGTTTTATGTTTTTAGCAGTGTGTTTAGCCAATATTCTTGGTTTATTGCTAGCTAAGTTTTTGCGTCGGGCACCGGAGGTAGGTGTGCGCCGAGCACTAGGCGCCAGTAAACGACAAGTGTTTTTACAACACCTTGTTGAAGTGGCTATGCTTGGATGTTTTGGCGGCCTAGTCGGTATCGTACTTGCGCAATTAGGTTTGTGGGCTGTTCGTCAAAGCTATGATTACTATTCATCAATCGCCACAATGGATATCACTATGTTACTCAGTGCACCTGTTATCGCTATTACAACCTGCATAGTAGCCGGGCTTTATCCTGCATGGCTAGTTTGCCGTACTAACCCTGCTATTTATCTTAAAAGCCAATAAGGAGCACACTAATGTTAGAGATCAAACCTATATTTCATGCTCTTTGCCGCTCAAAAGTCGGGGCAATATTACTCTTAATTCAAATTGCCATAACCACCGCAATCGTTAGTAATGCGGCATTTATTATCCAAGATAGAGTCGCTTTTTTAAATCAAGACACTGGCTATCCTGAACACGATATTTTTAAATTCAATGTGATGACCTTTGGTAAAGATATCGATATAAGTCAACAGTTTGAATTAGACGAAGCGATGTTAAGAGCACTACCTGGGGTTGTAAATGCAGCGCAAAGCAGCAGTATTCCCCTATCCGGTAGTGGCAGTGCATCAAGCTTTAATTTGAAACCGGCTCCTCAAGAAAGTAAAAGTATCCGTAGTTCTTATATTTTCATTGATGAGCATGGTTTAGACACTTATGGTGTAAAACTAATTGCAGGGCGCAACTTTACAGAGGATGAAGTAACAATCACTAATTCACCTACTGAGAGAACTACCAATGTTACTGTTGTCACGCAAGCTTTACTCGATGAACTTTTTCCTGAAGGTGATGGCCTCGGCAAAACAATTTATTTTGGCGATTTGCCTTTAACGATTATCGGTGTGGCAGATCATATGAAGAGCCCTTGGCTTAAAGATAGTCACCCAAATAATGTTGCGCTGATCCCTTATATTCAAGGCAAAACTTACGCACAATTTGCAGTCAGAACCAAGCCCGGTCAACGTGCAGCTGTAATGAAGCAAATCGAAACCGCGATGCTAAATAATTACAATAAACGGGTAATCAACAATATCAATGGCTTAGATCAACTTAAAGACGAATATGTTGCAGCAGACAAATTGATGATGCGTATGCTGATTGTGCTCATCACGATATTAGTACTGGTAACTGCATTGGGGATTTTTGGCTTAACCTTATTTAATATCAGCAAACGCACCAAGCAAATAGGCACTCGCCGTGCATTAGGAGCCAGAAAATCAGCCATTATTAACTACTTTTTAGTTGAAAATGCGATGATCTGCTGCGTGGGGTTGCTCCTTGGCATTATTGCGGCGCTGTTACTTGGTCAATTATTAATGCAGCACTTTTCAATTGCCGCACTGCCGCCGAGCTATATCGCAGGCACTGCCATTATGGTGTTTGTTATGAGCTTACTTGCCGTGTTTGGCCCTGCAAAACGTGCCGCCAACATATCACCGAGTATCGCCACGCGAACAATATAAAGCAGCTCCCAACCTATGCTACACTGGTTTAATACCGTGTAGCATTTTGAAATAAAGATAACAAAAACAGCGATTAAATTCACATGGAAAAAATACTTATTGTCGATGACAACCCTGCCATATTAGAAGCCTTGTCATTACTGTTAGAAATTCATGACTATCAGGTTGTGACTGCAAAAACGCAGCTTGAAGCCTTACAAATAGTGCAATACCAACGTATCGCGCTGGTTATTCAAGATATGAATTTTAGTAATGACACCACCTCTGGCGAAGAAGGTAAAGCGTTGTTTTATCAACTAAGAGCTCTCAACCCGCACTTACCGATTATTTTGATCACCGCGTGGACTGAACTGGCCAGCGCCATAGAGCTAGTCAAAGCCGGTGCCGCTGATTACTTACCTAAACCATGGGACGATAGCAAGCTCCTCACCTGTGTTAATAACTTAATCGAACTTGGCCAAGCAAAACAACAAAATGTAATGTATGCGCGCCACCAGCAAGAGCGAACATCAAGTTTAGCCGATGCCAACCTAGTTGGTTTAGTGTATCAAAGTACCGCCATGGAAAAAATTCTCAATATGGCAATACAAGTCGCTAAGTCAGATGTCTCTGTGCTAATAACAGGTGCAAATGGCAGTGGTAAAGAACGCATTGCACAAATTATTCAAGCCAATTCTCACTTAAACCATGCCCCGTTTTTGACCATCAATGCCGGAGCCCTGCCCCATGATTTAATTGAAGCCGAATTATTTGGCGCTGAAGCGGGTGCTTATACTGGCATCACCAAACAGCGAATTGGTCGCTTTGAGGCCGCTGATGGTGGTACGCTGTTTTTAGATGAAATTGGTAACCTGCCATTATCAGGACAAATGAAACTACTGCGCGTGTTACAAACTGGTGAGTTTGAACGACTCGGTTCAACAAAAACACAAAAAGTAAATGTTCGGGTTATTTCAGCTACCAATGAAGATTTAAAAGCGGCCATTCATGCAGGTCGATTTAGAGAAGACTTATATTATCGCCTCAACGTGATTGAGCTAAATTTACCCAGTTTAGCGCAAAGACCAGATGACATTTTAGCGCTTGCTAAACACTTCTTAGGCGAGCGCGAATTATCGCTTACAACAGAGCAAGGATTACTCGCGCACAATTGGCCCGGCAACGTTCGTGAGCTAGAAAATGCCTGTAAACGCGCAGCCGTACTCAAACCTAATGGCGACATTACCCTCGATGATTTTGCTCTACAATCGCAACCGCTGCACACTAACTTTGCTAAACAAGAACCCAGTAGAGTAGAACTAGAACAAGCTATGCGTCAGCACCAAGGAGTGATCGCAAAAGTTGCCAGACAGTTTGGTTTAAGTCGTCAAGCACTGTACCGCCGTTTGCAGAAATTTGAGATTGATTACTAATGGAAAAAAATAAACCTGCACTGTCTCTCACTCGTAAAATAGTGCTGATATGTAACATCTCTGCACTTATTCCTGTTTGGCTCATCTGCTGGTTAACCCATTTAAGCTGGCCTTCACTATTAATAACAACGCTGCTCACATCGCTGCTGGCAAGTTATTTATCTTTTCGGCTCAGCGGCACTCTGGTGCAAGGCATACACTCACTTGAAACTGGTTTGCTTAATTTTAAAGACGGTGAATTAGCCACCTTACTAGCTTATAACGGCAACGATGAATTAGGCCGCTTGTGTCAATTGTATAATCAAACTGCAAAGCAATTACGCCAAGAGAAACAATGGATCTATCAGCGCGAGCTGATGCTTGATAAAGTGCTACAAAGCTCTCCCCAAGCCGTTATTTTAAAAAATGATAAAGGCTTTATTGTTTATAGTAACTACAGTGCCCGAGACCTTTTTAATGCCAAAACAGCGCTTGAAGGGAGTCAGTTTGCACACCTGCTTGAAAATGCTCATCCACAGTTAAACAATGCTTTAACGCGCGGTAGTGATGGTTTATTTACGCTAGATACTGAAGACCAAGAATCTCAAGCGTGGCATTTAT
The DNA here is from genome assembly GCF_014164125.1 of Pseudoalteromonas sp. SG44-8. Lineage (NCBI taxonomy): Bacteria > Pseudomonadati > Pseudomonadota > Gammaproteobacteria > Alteromonadales > Pseudoalteromonadaceae > Pseudoalteromonas > Pseudoalteromonas sp. SG44-8. The sequence continues at coordinate 17,547 of NZ_JACJEQ010000040.1, forward strand.
CAACCGGTAAGTTATTACTTAACAATCAATACCATTACTTATATGTCTTTAAACAACTCACCCGCGAACTTAGCCGTCAAGAAGTCGAGGTGTGGAAAAAGGTCATTCGGATCATCAGTCACGAACTTAATAACTCTCTGGGTCCCATGTCGTCAATGCTGCACAGCGGCCAGTTACTCAGTGAAAAAGTAGACGAACCCAGACTTAGCCGCGTGTTTGCTACCATTTCTGAACGCATCAAACATTTAAACGACTTTGTACAAGGCTATGGCAAATTTGCCAAACTGCCCACTCCTCAGCCAAGCGCAATTAATTGGCAAGTGTTGCTCACACAACTGCAAAATCAATGGTGTTTTATGCTCGATATAAGTAACGACGTGCATACACTGGCTGATCCGACTCAAGTCGAGCAGCTACTGATCAACTTAATAAAAAATGCTCACGAATCAGGCTCTGCAAGCGAACATATAAGTGTCACTGTTACACAGAATATTAAAGGCACACATATCAGTGTAAACGACCAAGGTAAAGGTATGAGTGAGCAAGTGATGGCCAATGCATTAATCCCATTTTATTCAACTAAAGTCGCTGGTAGTGGTTTGGGGTTAGCATTGTGCCGTGAAATAGTCGAAGCGCATCATGGTCAAATTAGCTTACACAATCGTAAGCACGGTGGGCTTAGTGTTCATGTCATTCTGCCCCACGGTCCTAACAAACAATCACAAAAAAGCCGCAATTAAGCGGCTTTTTGTTGATTTGCTGATAAACGTTACTCAGCGTCAGCTTCTTTATATTTAGCTGCTGTTTCGGTGATCAGTGGTTGTAATTCACCACGTTGAAACATTTCAATGATAATGTCACAACCACCAATTAATTCGCCATCAACCCACAGTTGTGGAAATGTTGGCCAATTGGCATATGCTGGTAATTCAGCTCGGATATCAGGATTTAGTAAAATATCAACATAGGCAAACGGTTCACCGCATGACATTAATGCTTGAGATGCTTGTGAAGAAAAACCACAATTTGGTAATTTAGGCGATCCTTTCATATAAAGGATAATTGGATTTTCAGAAATCTGCTGTTTAATTTTATCAATGGTTTCCATCTACAACCTCAAAAGTGACGATAGCTGAACATATTAAGGCTTGAAAAATTTTCATTAAGCCTCATATATGTATCTTAAAGTGGGCAAATAAAGCCGCAATCGAAATAGTCTTGCATTTGCACTGCTGTTTGGCATTGCTGTTTGCTAAAACTTGAGTAAAATACTCAACAATTATAGTAACACTATAATCTCATTTGGTATAGGTAACTACCCTGTTTGAACAGGCATTAACTATTACTATTTGAACTATCAACCAAAAGAAGATGGAGATAAAAAATGGCATTTGAACTACCGTCACTACCATATGCAATTAATGCACTTGAGCCACATATTTCACAAGAAACATTAGAGTTTCACCACGGCAAGCACCACAACACTTATGTGACTAAACTTAACGGTTTAATCCCAGGTACTGAATTTGAAGGTAAATCACTTGAAGAAATCGTATGTTCTTCTGAAGGTGGCGTATTTAACAATGCAGCACAGATCTGGAACCATACTTTTTACTGGAACAGCCTATCTCCAAATGGCGGTGGCGAAGCAACAGGCGCTGTTGCAGATGCTATCAATGCTAAATGGGGTTCTTTTGAAGCATTCCAAGCAGCTTTTGATGATAAAGCAGTAAACAACTTTGGTTCAAGCTGGACATGGTTAGTTAAATTAGCTGATGGTTCTTTAGACATCGTTAATACTTCTAACGCAGCAACGCCACTAACTCAAGACGGTGTAACACCGATCCTGACTGTGGACCTGTGGGAACATGCTTACTACATTGATTTCCGTAACGTTCGTCCAGACTACTTAAAAGCATTCTGGTCGCTTGTTAACTGGGAATTCGCGAACGCTAACTTCGCATAATTGATTGCTCGTTCTGAGCAAGCCCAATTTAAAAGACGCTCCGGCGTCTTTTTTGTTTTCTAACATAAATTTTTAATTTTATTGCACAAAAAATCAAATTCGTGACTAAGCTTTAAATAACCTTTGCTTCTTTTTTAATTTGTAAGCACCTAGTTTAAGCAGGTTTTTCGGAGGTTTCCATGAGTATTTTTGAGCATTACCAAGCACGATACGAGGCGGCACAAGAAGAAGAGTATAGTATCGCTGAGTTCTTAGAGATTTGTAAAACTGATAAATCGGCTTATGCCAGCGCACCAGAGCGATTATTAGCGGCCATTGGTGAGCCAAAAATGATCGATACTTCAAAGGATGCACGGTTAAGTCGATTATTTTCAAACAGAGTAGTAGCACGTTACCCTGCCTTTAATGATTTTTACGGTATGGAGGATGCGATTGAACAAATCGTTTCTTACCTAAAACATGCCGCGCAAGGCCTTGAAGAATGTAAACAAGTGCTTTATCTACTTGGACCTGTTGGCGGTGGTAAATCATCGATTGCCGAAAAGCTAAAATATTTAATGCAACAAGTGCCTATTTACTCAATTAAAGGCTCACCGGTCAATGACCACCCGTTGGCGCTTTTTGATCCTAATGAAGATGCTGAGCTGATGGCAAAAGAATACGGGATTAAGCCCCGTTACTTAAAAACTATTATGTCACCATGGGCCACTAAGCGCTTATCTGAATTTAATGGTGATATTAGCCAGTTTAAAGTGGTAAAACGCTACCCCTCTATTTTAAATCAAATTGCTATTGCAAAAACTGAACCTGGGGATGAAAACAACCAAGATATTTCCGCTTTAGTCGGTAAAGTTGATATTCGCAAACTAGAACATTTTGCTCAAAACGATGCTGATGCTTATGCTTATTCCGGTTCATTATGTCTTGCAAATCAAGGTTTAATGGAATTTGTTGAGATGTTTAAAGCGCCAATCAAAGTATTGCATCCGCTTTTAACAGCCACGCAAGAGGGAAATTATAATGGCACCGAAGGTATTAGTGCACTGCCCTTTAATGGCATGATTTTGGCTCATTCAAACGAATCAGAATGGCAGACCTTTAAAAACAACAAGAACAATGAAGCCTTTTTAGACCGTGTTTACATCGTCAAAGTGCCGTATTGTTTACGTGCATCTGAAGAGGTAAAAATCTACGACAAGCTATTGGAACATAGTGAATTATATAATGCTCCTTGCGCGCCAGGCACACTGGAAACATTGGCAAAATTTACCACGCTATCACGGTTAAAAGATCCAGAAAACTCTAGTATCTACTCAAAAATGCGGGTATATGACGGCGAAAGCTTGAAAGACACCGATCCTAAAGCTAAATCGTATCAAGAGTATCGAGATTATGCCGGTGTAGATGAAGGCATGACCGGACTATCAACTCGGTTTGCATTTAAAATTTTATCGCGCGTGTTTAACTTTGACACACTTGAGGTAGCGGCAAACCCAGTGCATTTATTTTATGTATTAGAGCAACAAATTGAACGAGAGCAATTCTCTGCCGACGTTGAAGAACGCTACTTAAGCCACTTGAAAGGCTATTTAATCCCGCAGTATGTTGAGTTTATTGGTAAAGAACTGCAAACAGCTTATTTAGAGTCTTACTCTGAGTACGGGCAAAACATTTTTGACCGCTATGTCACTTATGCTGATTTTTGGATCCAAGACCAAGAGTATCGCGACCCTGATACCGGCCAGCTATTCAACCGCGAAGCATTAAATGCCGAACTTGAAAAAATTGAAAAACCAGCAGGCATTTCAAATCCAAAAGATTTCCGTAACGAAATCGTTAATTTTGTATTGCGTGCACGGGCGCACAACAATGGTAAAAATCCATTGTGGACCAGCTATGAAAAACTGCGCACTGTGATTGAGAAAAAAATGTTCTCCAATACTGAAGAACTATTACCCGTTATTTCCTTCAATGCGAAAACATCCGCAGAAGATCAGAAAAAACATGAAGATTTTGTCAATCGTATGGTGGAAAAAGGATATACCCAAAAGCAAGTTCGTTTGTTATCAGAGTGGTATTTACGCGTGCGTAAATCGCAATAACACGCAGCTGTGTATTTTTAGGGGGTCTTTATGGCGCATTTTATAGACCGTCGCCTGAACGGTAAGAATAAGAGCACGTTAAATCGTCAACGCTTTATCAGGCGCTATAAAAAACAGATCAAAGAAGCGGTGTCAGATGCAATAAATAAACGCAGTGTCACTGACTCCAGTAGCGGTGAGAGTATTTCAATTCCGCAACGGGATATAAGTGAACCTACTTTCCATCAAGGTAAAGGGGGCGATAGAGAACAAATTCATCCTGGTAACGATCAGTTCTCAACCGGTGATAAAATTAAACGCCCGCAAGGTGGCCAAGGTGGTGGAGCCGGCGAAGGTGAAGCGAGTGACTCTGGTGAAGGAGAAGATGACTTTGTCTTCTCGATTTCTAAAGATGAGTATCTAGACTTACTGTTTGAAGACTTAGAACTGCCAAATTTACAGCAAAACCAGTTAGACAAACTCGTGCAAATGAAAACTCATCGTGCTGGTTTTTGTAGTGATGGTATGCCGAGTAATATTGATATTGTGCGTTCACTTCAGGGCTCACTTGCAAGGCGTGTTGCGATGAGCGCGGGTAAAAAGCGTCAATTAGCAGAGCTTGAAGCACAGCTTTGCCTATTAATGGCTGAGCCTGAACCTGATATAGCTGCTATTGCATTAATGGAGCAAGAAATCGCCGCATTACAAAAACGCATCAGTGCAGTGCCCTTTATTGATAATTACGATTTGCGCTTTCGTAACTATGAAAAACAGCCTCATCCAACTAGTAAAGCGGTGATGTTTTGTATTATGGATGTGTCGGGCTCGATGGATCAAGCAACCAAAGATATGGCAAAACGTTTTTATATTTTGCTTTATCAATTTTTGACCCGCAGTTATAAAGACATTGAAGTGGTGTATATTCGCCATCATACCCAAGCCAAAGAGGTCGACGAACAGGAGTTTTTCTATTCCCAAGAAACTGGCGGCACAATTGTCTCCAGCGCACTGAAGTTAATGAATGAGATAATTACCGAGCGTTATAACGCTGGCGAATGGAATGTGTATGCAGCACAAGCCTCTGATGGCGACAATTGGGCAGATGACTCTCCCCAATGCTCAGAGATCTTACGCAACAAGTTGCTCAGTACCATTCGCTATTACGCTTATATTGAGATCACTACCCGCGCCCATCAGAGCCTATGGCGTGAGTATCAAAATATTTGTCAAACTCATAATAACTTTGCTATTCAACATATACGCAATGTTGAAGATATTTACCCTATTTTCCGTGAGTTATTCAAGAAGAGTCGTCAACACCAAGGGGCAGCCTAGGCTGTACAGCGAGGTATTTATATGACCAATAAACGAATGAGTGATGGGCCAGATTGGACATTTGAATTACTACAACAATACCAAGACGAAATTGCGCGGGTTGCTGAACATTATCGCCTCGATACTTATCCTAATCAGATTGAAGTGATCACCGCAGAACAAATGATGGATGCCTATTCCAGTGTTGGTATGCCTATTGGCTATAGTCACTGGTCTTATGGTAAAAAATTTATTCAAACTGAGCAAAACTACAAACGCGGACAAATGGGATTGGCTTATGAAATTGTCATAAACTCGAATCCTTGTATTGCTTATTTAATGGAAGAAAATACCCTTCCAATGCAGGCTTTAGTGATGGCGCACGCTTGCTACGGGCACAACTCGTTTTTTAAAGGTAATTATTTATTTAAAACATGGACTGATGCCAGCTCTATTATTGACTACCTATTATTTGCAAAAAATTATATTGCTCGTTGCGAAGAAAAACATGGCATTGATGAAGTCGAAAACCTAATCGATTCATGCCATGCACTTATGAATTACGGTGTTGATCGTTATAAACGCCCACAGCAAATATCTTTATTTGAAGAACAAAAACGCCAACAAGAGCGCGAAGATTACTTACAATCACAAGTGAACGAACTTTGGCGCACAATACCTTCACATCAACAGGAAACTAAAAAACACGAGCGTCATTTTCCTTCAGAGCCACAAGAAAATATTTTGTATTTTATAGAAAAAAATGCGCCATTACTGGAATCTTGGCAACGAGAAATAATTCGTATTGTGCGTAAAATCTCACAATATTTTTATCCTCAAAAGCAAACCCAAGTAATGAATGAAGGCTGGGCAACGTTTTGGCATTATACTATTTTGAATCACTTATATGATGAAGGGAAACTCACTGACTCATTCATGTTAGAGTTTTTACAAAGTCATACTAATGTTGTGTATCAGCCCCCTTACAATAGTAATTATTATTCGGGTATTAACCCTTATGCGCTGGGTTTTAATATGATGGTGGATATCCGCCGTATTTGTGAAAACCCTACCGAAGAAGATAAACAGTGGTTTCCAGAATATGCCGGGAGCAACTGGTTAGATACGCTGCACTTTGCAATGGAAAACTTTAAAGACGAAAGTTTTATTAGCCAATTTTTATCACCCAAACTTATTCGTGACTTTAAATTATTCACTATTATCGATCATGAAAAAGATCCGAATCTACAAGTTGGTGCGATCCACGATGAAAGCGGCTATCACGCGGTACGGACTGCGCTCTCAGCACAATATAACCTCAGTAATCACGAACCCAACATTCAGATCTATGATGTTGATATTAGAGGTGATCGCTCTTTAACCTTGCGCTACGTGCCACATCAGGATATTCCACTGGCAAAGTCTCACCATGAGGTATTAAAACACCTTTACAGACTATGGGGCTTTAAGGTAAAACTGGAACAAGAGTCAACCTCTGGCGAATTGAATATACTCGGGCAATGTCCATCAGATGATTCACGCCATACAACAGAGTGAATAGAATGGATAAAAAGCTTCTCGTACTAATTGATTCAGTAGAATTTGCACGTACTGCTATTTTGCACGCGAAACACAAAGCAATTGGTAAGCAAAAACATATTGATATTGTCGCCTTTGCCTATGAAAGTGCTGGTAATATTTTGTTCTCGCCGCCAGCTGAACAATTGCAAGTAATTCAAGAAACAAGGTTGGCTACTCTCAAAAAAGAATTAGTACCACTACTTGAAAGCGAATTGTCAGAATCAGATTATTCATTAAATATTATTTGGCATGAGGCACCTGAGCAATGGTTAGCCAATGAGAGTGACTTTGAAAATTATGAGATGGTGATAAAAACGCGGCATATTGACGAGCATTGTCAATTTAGTGAACTTGACTGGCAGTTGATCCGCTTTACCCCACTACCACTTTATTTAGCTGCGGATAATACCTGGCGCAATAACACCAATGTGTTAGCTGCGCTTGATTTAGGTAGCGAAAAAGCCACTAAATACAAACTAAACAAAGATATAATTGAAACTGGTTTAGCTTATTCTAAGCATTATGACTGTCAGTTTTATACTTGTTATACCGTTCATGTATCCCCAATTTTAAGAGACTTAGGCATTGTATTTTCAGACGAACAAGTACTGAATGCTTTTGACAAACTACCTGTCATTCAACGTAATTTAATTATTGAGCACGATATAAAAAATAACCTTCATATAAAAGCGGGCCTAGCCGAGCAAGTGATCCCAAGTATTGCAGCTAAGCTTAGTGCCGGTCTCGTGATCATGGGCTCAGTAGGCAACATAGGTATAAAAGGTAAGTTAATTGGCAATACCGCTGAAAAAGTTATGCGGTTACTAAAAACAGACTTGCTTATTTTGCCACCTGAATGCTAGATACCTGCTGGCGATAGCATAAAAAATGACGCATTTTGCGTCATTTTTTATGCCTATTCAAAGCAACTTAATTTAAACTTTTGCTATTGTGTCGCGAGGGTATTTATACTCATCAAGGTTAACTCAAATCTTTATATGCAGTAATACAATTTCTGCCATTTTCTTTTGAAAAGTAAAGTGCCTTATCAGCCGCTTCAATCCATTTTTCATAACGTTCGAATTCATCTTGAAAACAGGCAAAACCAACACTAACAGTCACTTTAATTTGCTGTTCGTCAAAGTAAATGGATGAGTTTTCAATTAAACTACGCAAACGCTCAGCAAATATCTCAGCACCTTTGTGATCCGTGTCTAATAACGTTACTGCAAATTCTTCGCCGCCATAACGACCTGCGATGTCTGTTTCACGTAATGTTTTACGCAGTAAATCAGCAATGTTACGCAGTGCTTCATCGCCACAACGGTGCCCATGTTCATCATTTACTTTTTTAAAGTGATCGATATCAAACATCAATAAAGTACTTGTGCCACCACTGCGTTTGATCCTAAGAAATTCTTTTCGTAGGGTATCTTCCCAATGACCTCGATTAGTCAATTTTGTTAGTGCGTCCGTTTGACTCACTTGTTCAAGTTTACGATTTACTTCTTCAAGTTCTTTTTTATTCACTGCCATATCAGTTACATCATAAAGAATGATACAAATATGGCCAACTTCTCCCATCGTATTTGATAGAGGAATAAACGTAGCGTTTTGAAACATATGGTCTGCTTTACCCGTGATTGGACGGTAATTTTTAAAGCGGAAAATATATGGCTGCTGTTCCCAAATAGTGAATGAACGGTTTTTCAAAATAAACACTGATTCTGACTTACTACGAAACCACTTTTCATCAATTGATGGAAATAAATCAAACAAGTCTTTATCTTTTACAGCGCTGGGTAACATACCTGAATGGTTTTCCATAAAACCATTCCAAATACACACTTTATAGTCCCTATCTAACACCACTAAACCAACATCTACGGTATTAAACATATCCATTAACCAATGGATTTCATTCATATTAAAATCAGCAGCAGGCATAATGTTAGTCTTCTAATAGGTAAGCAACTTTGTATTTCAAAGTTTTTAGTGAGTCTTCGGTAAATAATAGCATCAAGTCACAGTTAATATTGTGGTTCTCAATACCATAGCTAATTTCTATTGCCAGAGTACGTTGCCAGCGTGATTTGTTTGCTTTAACTAAATCAGATACATCACAATGTTGGCCTAACACCACCGGATGTCCTTGGCTAAAAGTCATATCTAATTGGCGAGATAATCCCGTTAAGATTGCACCAATCAGGATATTACTAATATCCATTAATAACTCCAGCTCAATTTTGTTAGTGAGCTCCCCTTCATAATTCATCAAGGACGCAATTTCTTTAAAGCTAGAATCATTTAGAAGTAACAATGCCTCACCGGATACACCACCACCAATAAAACCTTGGCACACGCCTGACGTTGTTGCATTGGCATCAATTGATCGCAGTGCCATATCAAGTTCATTAACTTCGAGAATATTGACATTAGGAATAGGCAATTCAACAAATACATTTAATAGCCGTGCTAATAAGTCTCCAGCCTGCCCCATTGCCACGTTAGTCAGCTCTTGGTATATGTCTCTGACATCTGGGTCAACTTGCTCACCTAAGCGGTGTGAGAGCCGCTCACGCATTGCTTTATCTTTAATTCCATGGTGTTCGATAATATCGGCAAGCTTTTGGGCATCACATGGTTTTTGGATAAAGTCTATCGCGCCAAGTTCGATTACCCGTTGATGCGCATTGGGCTGAATATCGCCAGAGACAACAACGGTTAATATATCCAAGTTTTGCTCTTGAATCGCTTGCAGTACTTCGTAGCCATCCATTTGCGGCATATTTAAATCGAGAAATAAGATTTCCGGGTTTAACGCTTTAATTTGCTTAATACAATGCACGCCATCTTCAGCAAACTCAACTTTAATATCCCAATCATCGGGCAACGAACGAGCTAACTGACGGCGCGCAAGCTTAGAATCATCACAAATTAGTACCGATGTTGACATAGTCTCTCTCTGATTGCTTTTATTTTTATTAGTAAAAATGTAAACATTTATTACTGCTTTATGTTAATCAATGTAACCATACATTACAATTTTAAATTGCATTAAACTCTTGGTGTCCATGGATGATTATAATACACTCAGCCTAATTGCGTTAACTCTAAAGGAAATACCTTATGCTCCGATCACTCACTTTTGCTTTAAGTGCCTTTTGTTCAATGGCTTTTGCCGCCGATATGACCGAAAACACGCTTGATGCGGGAAAAGTATCAGCACAATCTAAGCCAATCACTTTATTAGGACAAGGTGTAAAACTAGGCGATAAAGCACCAGACTTTAAAGTGGTTGATGGCTCATTCACGCCAATTACTTTAGCCGATTACCAAGGTAAAGCCGTTTTAATAAGCGTTGTTCCAAGTCTGGATACTGGTGTTTGTAGCATTCAAACCAAGCATTTTAACGAAAAGGTTGCATCGCAATTTCCAAATATAGCCATGCTCACCATTAGTGCTGATTTACCGTTTGCACAAAAACGTTTTTGCAAAGCCGAGAACATAGATAAAATTACTGCTTTATCTGATTCAGTATGGCGTGACTTTGGTCAAAACTATGGTCTGATCATTAAAGATATGGGTCTGCTTACACGAGCCGTATTTGTATTAGATGCAAGTCATAAAGTTGTTTACAAGCAGTTAGTAGCTGATTTATCAACAGAGCCAAAGTATGACCCAGTTATAAGTGCTTTAAACGCATTGTAATTTATTGCGCTCGAGTACATTACAATGATAAAAAAACCGCCAATCGGCGGTTTTTTATTGATTGAATTATCAACCCAATAATTCAGCAAGTTGCTGATTAACAGCTTCAACAGCTTGGGTACCATCTAGTTTATGATATTGCGTATTGCCCGCTTGCGCTTCCGCTTGGTAATAATCAACCAATGGCATTGTTTGCTCATGGTAAATACCTAAACGTTTACGTACTGTTTCTTCTGTGTCATCAGCACGGATGATCAGATCTTCACCTGTAACGTCGTCTTTACCTTCCACTTTTGGCGGATTGTAAACTACGTGATAAACACGGCCGGAACCTGGGTGAACGCGACGTCCTCCCATGCGGTCAACAATAATTTCATCAGCCACATCAAACTCAATAACGTGATCAACAACTACGCCATTTTCTTTCATTGCATCAGCTTGTGGGATGGTACGTGGGAAACCATCTAGTAAAAAACCTTTTTCACAATCAGCTTTAGTAATACGCTCTTTAACAAGACCTATGATGATGTCATCAGAAATTAACTGACCTGCATCCATTACTTTTTTCGCTTCAAGACCCAGTGGTGTGCCTTCTTTAATTGCAGCACGTAACATATCACCAGTTGAAATTTGTGGAATACCGTACTTATCCATCAAAAACTGAGCTTGAGTGCCTTTACCTGCACCCGGCGCGCCCAAAAGAATAATGCGCATATCATTGTCCTCGTTTGATACTGATTTTACAAAAAGCATATCAGTATGATTTATTATAAAGCTTGAATTCTTCCATAAGCGCCGCAGATACTCAAGCAACTTATACCAATTGACTACGTTGAGATCATAAAAAAAGGGAACCGAAGTTCCCTTTTTATTAAAATGTTAGTTTTTGAGCAATTACTTACTCAAATCTAACATTAATTTATTTAAGCGAGTCACAAAACCTGCTGGATCTTTTAATGTACCGCGCTCTGCAAGCAAGGCTTGATCAAGCAGTACATGTGACCACTGTGCAAATTTGTCTTCGTCTTGTTCAACATTTAAATGCTTAACAAGTTGATGCTCAGGGTTAAGCTCAAAAATTGGTTTTGCTTCTGGAGCAGCTTGACCTACTGATTCCATTAGCTTTTGCATTTGTGAGCTCATGTCGTTGTCATCAGCGACCACACAGGCTGGTGAGTCAGTTAAACGATGCGTAAAGCGTACATCTTTAACATTATCGCCAAGTGCTGTTTTGATGCGCTCAACTAAGCCTGCAACTTCTTTTTCAGACTCTTCTTGCGCTTTTTTGGTCTCTTCATCATCTAAGCTACCTAAGTCTAGGTCACCACGGGTAATTGACTTAAATGGTTTTTCAGCAAACTCGGTTAAGTGGCTCATCATCCACTCATCAACACGGTCACTCATCAACAGTACTTCGATACCTTTCTTACGGAAGATCTCTAGATGTGGAGAGCTTTTCGCCGCAGTGAATGAATCCGCAACAACGTAGTAAATCGCGTCTTGGCCTTCATTCATACGCTCAACGTATTGCTCTAATGAAACGTTTTGTGCTTCTTCATCAGTATGTGTTGATGAGAAACGCAGTAACTTAGCAATCGCTTCTTTATTCGCTGCATCTTCTGCTGGACCTTCTTTGATCACTTGACCAAATTCATTCCAAAATACTTGGTAATCGTCGGCTTTATTTTTCGCCATACGCTCAAGCAGTTTTAAGGTACGTGACGTACAACCTTTGCGGATTGCTTGCGTTACTTTGTTATCTTGTAAAATTTCACGTGATACGTTTAACGGTAAATCGTTTGAATCAAGTAAACCTTTTACAAAGCGTAAGTAGCTAGGCATAAATTGCTCAGCATCATCCATTACAAATACACGTTGTACATATAGCTTTAAGCCACTTTGACGGTCACGATTCCATAAATCAAATGGTGCTTTTTTAGGAATATACAGTAAGCTTGTGTATTCAGTTTTACCTTCAACTTTGTTGTGAGCCCAGCTCAGTGGATCTTCCCAATCATGGCTTACATGCTTATAAAATTCTTTATATTCTTCATCAGATAGCTCTGATTTATCACGCGTCCACATTGCTGTGGCGCGGTTAATGCTTTCCCACTCACCAGGTACGGCTGGAATTTTCTCGCCATCTTCACCTTCTGACTCAGGCACTTCGGCTTTGTACATTTGTACTGGTGTTGAAATATGATCCGAGTACTTAGTTACAATACTACGTAGGCGCCATTCATCAGCAAACTCTTTTTCATCTTCACGAAGATGTAAAGTAATTTCAGTACCACGGCCTGCTTTTTCAATTTCTTCTAGCGTGTATTCGCCCTCACCTTGTGATTGCCATTCAACGCCTTTTTCTTCACCGGCTTTGCGAGTACGAACAGTCACTAAGTCTGCAACTATAAATGCAGAGTAAAAACCAACACCGAACTGACCAATTAGTTGCGAATCTTTGCTTTGGTCGCCAGTTAAGTTTTTGAAAAACTCAGCAGTGCCTGATTTAGCAATAGTCCCTAACGAGCTGATCACTTCATCACGAGTCATACCAATACCGTTATCAGAAATAGTTACGGTATTTTTTTCTTTATCGGCACTGATACGTACACGTAAGTCTGCGTCACCTTGGTATAGTTCACCGTTTGAAAGTGCTAAAAAGCGTAATTTATCAGCTGCGTCTGAGGCATTTGACACAAGCTCACGTAAGAAAATTTCTTTATTAGAATAAAGTGAGTGAATCATTAAGTTTAATAGTTGTTTAACTTCTGTTTGAAAGCCTAATGTTTCTTTTTGTGCTGCAGTCATTTATATATCTCCAATTTGCAAAGTGTCTGCGTTATGCACTTAATATGGGGCGCGGTTTGTTAACTTCAAGTCAAAAGAGCAAAAAAGTAAGCCATAGCAAGATAAACACGGAAGTTAAGTTGTTTTTTCTTACAATCAAAATGGCTGTGGGCAATGTAGGTGCGTTTGCTTGGAGCTTCGAGGGTGTACAAAAAACAGATCGCTGGCATGTAATTGTAAGCGCTCAGCCAGTTGTTGGCTATGTTGGTTTTTATACAGATCACAGCCAATAATTGGGTGCCCAATGCTGTGACTGTGTATACGTAATTGATGTGTACGCCCCGTCACAGGGGTAAATTGCACTAAAGTACGCGGCGGTGATGTTAAGCGCTGTAATACTAAATAGTCACTGACGGCAGACTTACCCGTCACATTACAAATTTTAACTAATGGAAAGAGTAACTTATCTTTGACTATTGCAGCGTTTATTTGACCTACGTCATTTAATAACCAGCCATCCAACATGGCTATATAGTGTTTTTTTATTGTCCCTGATTGAAACTGCTTATTAAGGAGCTTAGTTGATTCAGGGTTAAGGCCTACAATCATAATACCTGAAGTACCATAGTCTAATCGATGCGGCAATTTAGCTGTCGGAAATGCGGCAGTCAGACCTGGCTGCCCATTCACTAAACGATAATGCACAGAATCCCAATTGGCCGGATTTTTACCAGATAAACTCAGTAAGCCACTGGGTTTATTGATCAATAAAATATCATCGTCTTTATATAAAATTTCCACATGCTCATGACAAACCGATGCAATAAAGTCATCGACAATAGAATGCTGTGGCAAATTTATATTAGACATTATTTCTCTCATTATTGATTTTATAAAAACGTTGCGACATTAGTATCTTGAAACTAGTTAAATTTCTATCATACACAAAAAAGTCGGTATGCTGCGCTGTAGTTTGGCTTTTAACTATAAAGGGCACTAGTTTTCAAGATTAGAAAATGGCAGTGAATGCATGTCGAAGGTTAATACCAATCGTGTTAAGTTACTGACCATTTATAGCGACAGATAAATACAGTGATAACAAGGCGTAAATTTTGACATGTAGTTGTTCTACTTGAAAAAATTATAACGCAGTTAGCGCTTTATTT
>NZ_JACJEQ010000041.1:0-30016 GCF_014164125.1 Pseudoalteromonas sp. SG44-8
GTAAGCGGTAAGCGGTAAGCGGTAAGCGGTAAGCGGTAAGCGGTAAGCCAAAAATTTGAGCGTTGCAAATTATTATGTCAACACTTAAAAAGCACTCGGACAGCTTAAAACTTATAGCTTACCGCTCTAAAGCTAAATTTTCATACACACATATTTTTCTTCGAGGTACTCGTCGAGCCCTTGGTGGCCACCTTCGCGACCAAGACCTGACTGCTTAACCCCACCGAACGGTGCGACGGGGTTTGATATTAACCCTTCGTTAATACCTACCATGCCGTACTCTAACGCTTCGCTCACTCGGTATATTTGTTTCAAATCTTGGCTATAAAAATAAGCAGCTAAACCATAAGGCACATCGTTGGCCAGTGCTAAAACTTCAGGCTCTTCATCAAATACAATGATACTCACCACCGGGCCAAAAACTTCTTGATGGTAAATGTCCATCTCCGCAGTTACCCCATTTAAAATCAGCGGTGCTTGATAGTTACCACCAAGCTCAACATTATCACCTATTTGTACCGCACCTTTTGCTTTGGCATCTGCAACCAACTCTTGTACTTTTTGCTTAGCTTTAGGATAAATCAACGGCCCTATATCTGTTGCGTCATCAAGCCCATTACCGACTTTCAGTGCTGTAACTTTTTTAGCTAATTTATCGACAACTTGATCAAGCACGCTACGCTGTACAAAAATACGGTTAGCCGCGACGCAAGTTTGCCCGCCATTTCTAAATTTTGCCCCCATAAGTCCCGTTACCGCTTCATCCAAATCGGCATTATCAAAAATAATAAACGGCGCGTTACCACCAAGTTCCATTGAAGTACGCTTAATAGTAGGGGCACATTGTGCAAGTAATTGCTTACCTACGCCCGTTGAACCGGTAAAAGTGAACTTACGAACAAGTTCAGATTCAGTTAGTAACTCACCCACCATTTTAGCGTTTTCAGAGAGCAATACATTAAAAGCGCCTTTTTCAAAACCGGCTTGGTCAGCCAAATAAGCTAATGCTAAAGCACATAAAGGTGTATGTTCCGAAGGTTTTAGTACAAAGCTACACCCAGCGGCATAGGCTGGTGCAACTTTACGGGTAACCATAGCAATTGGAAAATTCCAAGGAGTTATGCCTGCAACCACACCAATAGGCTGTTTAAAACTAGTTAAACGATGATTGTCATCAGTGGCGGGGATCACATCACCATAGCTACGTTTGGCTTGCTCTGCGAACCACTTAATAAACCCAGCCCCATATTCAACTTCACCAAGGGCTTCTTTTAATGGTTTACCTTGCTCTTTAGTCATTAATTCAGCAAGAGTTTGTTTATGTTGCATAACCAGTTCAAACCAACGCATTAATACATTACTACGCGTTGTGGCATTGGTGGCTTTGAGTTTAATAAATGCGCCGTGAGCGGCGTTGATGGCTTTATGAACCCCATCATCATCGATATCACTTACCATGATGATGCTTTGCTGTGTAGCGGGATCATCAACACTAAAGTGTTTTTCAGTGGAGTAAAACTCACCGTTAATAAATGAATCAGTAAATATAAGATGTGACATAGAAATCCCTCCGGTGTGTAGCTATGAGCCTTAAGCTGTAAGTTGTAAGCTAAAACAAAAACACCGCGTTCAAATTGAGCGCGGTGTTTTCTTTAAAGCTTAAGGCTTACAACTTATAGCTGCGCTTTAAATCAATGCTCTTCATTAACGATATTGAGATTGTACTTCGGTATTTCAACTATTAAGTCTTCATCACGGATTATTGCTTGGCAACCTAGGCGTGATTCAGGCTCTAAACCCCATGCTTTATCTAGCATGTCGTCTTCAAGCTCGTCACTTTCATCAAGTGAGTCAAAACCTTCACGAATAACTAAATGACAAGTGGTACACGCACATGACTTTTCACAAGCATGTGGAATACTGATACCGTTTTTAAGTGCAACATTAAGAACTGTTTCACCACTTGGTGCATCAATTGCAGCGCCGTCAGGACATAATTCCGGATGGGGAAGAAAAATAATTTGTGGCATTCTAACCTCTTTTAAACGTTGTCTACTGACTGCCCTTGCAGTGCTTTTTTGATCGATGCATCCATTCTTAACTCAGCAAATTTACTGCTGGCGTTATCAACTTTCTCAATGGCTGCTTTTATTTGATTTGGCTCGGTAGCTGTCTCACGAACTGTAACTAGCTTCGCTATTTCAGCGTTCAAGTTAGTTAATTCATGTTCAGCAAGTAAAGCACTGTCTGTTGCTAATGATGCATAAAGTGCTTCGATAACACGCAATGCTTCAACTTGTTGCTCTTTGAGCATACGCGCTTGCATATCATCTTTGGCATTAGTCATCGACTCTTTAAGCATATTAGCTACTTGGTCATCTGACAAACCAAACGATGGTTTAACCTGGATTTCAGCTTGTACGCCAGTTGATTTTTCCATTGCAGATACGCTAAGTAAGCCATCGGCATCGACTTTAAAGGTCACACGAATATGCGCCGCACCGGCTGCCATTGGTGGAATACCTTTTAAGCTAAATTTAGCCAATGAACGGCAATCATCAACTAGCTCTCGTTCACCTTGCAATACATGCAGAGACATTGCAGTTTGACCATCTTTAAAAGTGGTAAACTCTTGTGCTCGTGCTACAGGTATAGTGGTATTACGCGGAATAATCTTTTCCACTAAGCCGCCCATAGTCTCAAGGCCAAGCGACAGTGGTAATACATCAAGTAACAACATGTCTGAATCAGGCTTGTTACCCACTAACACATCCGCTTGTAATGCTGCACCAAGTGCAACGACGCGGTCCGGATCAATAGAGGTAAGCGGCTCTTTATTAAAAAACTCAGCGACTTGGTTACGTACGATTGGCATACGGGTTGAACCGCCGACCATAACTACTTGCAGTACTTCGTCGTTTGTAATACCAGCATCTTTAACTGCACGGCGACACGAACGGAGTGTTTTTTTCACCAGCACCATGGCTAGTTCTTCAAACTTTTCGCGAGTGACTTCAACCGTGTATTTTTCATCATCAAACTCAAGACCAACATTCACTTTAGCATATTGGCTTAGTGCTTCTTTACAAGCTTTAGCTTTATTAATAAATAAGCGTAATACTGATGGAGATAGCGTCATCACACCGGTTTCACGTTTAAAATGATCCACTAATAATGAGTCAAAATCATCGCCACCTAGGCTTGAATCACCACCGGTTGCCAGTACTTCAAATACACCTTGGTTTAAACGCAAGATTGAAATATCAAAGGTACCGCCGCCTAAATCATAAACTGCGATAATGCCTTCTTGGCCTGAATCTAAACCATAAGCAACCGCGGCTGCAGTTGGCTCGTTTAATAAACGCAGTACATTAATACCAGCAAGCTCTGCAGCATCTTTGGTGCTTTGGCGCTGTGCATCATCAAAATAAGCAGGTACTGTGATCACGGCACCTAAAATATCTTGCCCTGCAAAACTTTCTTCGGCGCGTTGCTTTAATGCTTTTAAAATATCGCTTGATGCGGTGATTGGGCTGATGTTGCCAGCCGCGGTGGTAATCGCTAATGCGCCATCATGCTGACAAAAATCATACGGTAATTGGCCGTAGCTTTGCTCTATTTCAGCTTGAGTTTTACCTAAAAAACGTTTAACTGAAATTAAAGTATTTACAGGATCTTGTGTTGCAGCTTGAGCGGCAAGTTCGCCTACTGTTATACCATCAGCGGCGTAACGTACAACAGACGGTAACATGGCTGCGCCATTAACATCGGTTAATGTACGGGCTTCGCCACTTTGTACTGTCGCAACAAGTGAGTTGGTAGTACCAAGGTCAATACCAATTGCTAACTTATGTTCATGTGGTGCCGCGCTCTGCCCCGGCTCAGCAATCTGCAATAATGCCATAATGATCTTTAACTCTTGTTTGACTTACCAATGGTGCAGTAAGTTAGATAATTAATCGTCGAATAAACTGTCTTCAATACGCTCTAATTCATCTCGTAATTTATACACGAACTTTAATTTTCGAATGCTATCAGCGGCTAACTGCCATTGCTGCTCGTCATTACTTGCCAATTGCTCAGCAAGTTGCGCACTGTATTGGCTGTCTAGTTGTTTTATTTGCTTCTCGAACTGAGCAATCGCTGTGTCTGGATCATCGCTTGTGCTTAGCTCTTCAAGCTCTTCACGTAATTCCATTTGCTGCATTAAAAAGAGTGGATCTTGTAGTGTTTGCTGCTCGGCACGAATATCAACACCCAATTCACTCAGCATATATTCTGCGCGTTTTACCGGATGCTTTAAAATTTGTAAGGCATCATTAATTTCTGCGGTATTTTGTACGGCTAATAACTTATCACGGCTGCTGGCATTGGCATGGCGATCTGGGTGAACGGCACGCTGGAGTTCGAGGTAATTCTTAGTTACTTTTGCCAAATCTACATTGTAATCAACGGGTATCGCAAACAATTCAAAATAGCGCATAATTCCAACCATGCCAACAATCTATTGGCTTAAAATTCAGATAGAACAAAGCCCTACAGGTGCAGGGCTTAAGAGTACAATCACTTTATTGTTTATACTGTGAAACTTTCGCCACAACCACACTCATCAGCTTGATTTGGGTTAATAAATTTAAACCCTTCGTTCAAACCTTCTTTAGTGTAATCAAGCTCGGTGCCATCAATATAAACTAAGCTTTTAGCGTCGACGATTACTTTAACCCCTTTAGATTCAAATACTTCGTCGCCTTCAGATAACTCGTCAACAAACTCAAGAACATATGCAAGACCTGAACAGCCCGTCGTTTTAATGCCTACGCGCAGGCCTAAGCCTTTTCCGCGATTTGCTAAAAATGATTCTACGCGGTTTACTGCCGCTTCTGTCAATGTCACTGCCATGATTTATCTCTTACTTCGCTTGTTTACTTTTGTAATCTGCAATTGCTGCTTGAATTGCATCTTCAGCTAAAATTGAACAGTGAATTTTCACTGGAGGCAATTCAAGCTCAGCACTGATATCAGTGTTCTTGATCATTGCAGCTTCATCTAATGTCTTGCCTTTAACCCACTCTGTTACAAGTGACGATGAAGCAATTGCGCTACCACAACCGTATGTTTTGAATTTAGCATCTTCAATTATGCCTGCAGCTGATACTTTAATTTGCAGCTTCATTACGTCACCACATGCTGGTGCGCCAACCATACCCGTTGCTACTGATGGATCATTTTTGTCTAATACACCTACGTTACGTGGGTTTTCAACATGATCGATTACTTTATCACTATACGCCATAATTCTATCCTCATTACCTGCTAGTGGATGTGCTCGTCAATTAATGATGAGCCCATTCAACTGAATCTAAATCAACACCCTCTTGATGCATTTCCCAAAGAGGAGACATCTCACGTAAGCGACCGATAGAGTTTTTCATTAAATTGACGGTATAATCAATCTCTTCTTCGGTGGTAAAACGACCAATACTAAAACGAATTGAGCTGTGTGCTAATTCATCGTTGCGGCCAAGCGCACGTAATACATAAGAAGGCTCTAAACTTGCTGAAGTACAGGCAGAACCTGATGATACAGCAATATCTTTAACAGCCATCAATAACGACTCACCTTCAACAAAGTTAAAGCTGATGTTAATTATTCCTGGTACTGATTGGTCCGGCGTACCGTTAAAGTACACTTCATCCATATCAGCCATAATGCCATCAATTAAACGCTTACGAAGCGCGCTGATGTGAGCATGATCTTTTTCGAAATCTTGTTTGGCAATTCTAAATGCTGCACCCATACCAACCAACTGGTGAGTCGCTAGCGTACCAGAGCGCATTCCACGCTCATGACCACCACCATGCATTTGTGCTTCTAAACGAGCACGCGGTTTACGGCGAACATACAATGCACCGATACCTTTCGGGCCATATACTTTGTGCGCTGAGAAAGACATAAAATCAACTTTAAGCTGTTGCACGTCGATTAAAACTTTACCGGCACTTTGTGCAGCATCAACGTGGAACATGATTTTACGTTCGCGACACATTTCGCCAATAGTCGCGATATCTTGAATTACACCTAGCTCGTTGTTTACATGCATAATGCTCACTAATACTGTGTCATCGCGCATTGTGTCGGCTAATTTTTGTAAATCAAGTAGGCCGTTTTCTTCAACGTCCATATAGGTTACTTCAAACCCTTGACGCTCTAGCTCACGACAGGTGTCGATCACTGCTTTATGCTCAGTTTTAGCGGTAATAACGTGCTTACCTTTCTTTTTATAAAACTGTGCTGCGCCTTTAATTGCAAGGTTGTTTGATTCTGTCGCACCCGAAGTGAAAACGATTTCACGTGGGTCTGCGTTAATTAAATCTGCGATATCAGTACGAGCTTGATCAATCGCTTCTTCAGCTTGCCAACCAAAACGGTGTGAACGTGATGCAGGGTTACCAAAATTGCCATCCATTGTCAGGCATTGCATCATTTCTTTTGCTACACGCTCGTCAACTGGCGTGGTTGCTGCGTAATCTAAATAAATCGGTAACTTCATTTCTTTCTCCGCTGGACGCCAACTTATAGTTGGCAGCTTACTTGAATATTTTCCAATTGCTTGAGTGCATTATTAACGCTGTTATCTTGGCGAGATGAAACTTCCTTCACATCTGACTTTTCCACCAATTCAGCAAGGGTAATACCGTTTAAAAAGTCTTCTATTCTGGTACTTAGATCAGACCATAAGGTGTGAGTTAAACACCGCATTCCGCTTTGACAGCCGCCTGTTGCACCATGGCATCGGGTTGCGTCTATTGATTCATCAACGGCGTTGATCACATCACCAACCGAAATTGCATGCGTTTCTCGACCGAGTAAATAACCACCACCAGGTCCGCGCACAGAGCTGACTAAACCACTTTTACGTAACCGGGCAAATAACTGCTCTAGATACGACAAAGAAATTTCTTGTCGTTCTGAAATATCGGCAAGGGGAACTGGCCCTACATTTGTATGTAGCGCAACATCCAGCATCGCTGTGACGGCATACCTGCCTTTTGATGTTAACTTCATGGAGCCCCCGCACTAAAGAGTGCAAATTTTAATTACCAGAGTAAAATAGTCAAGTATTATATTAGAGGCTATCAGCTATCAGCTAAACCTCAATACCCGACTGTTTTAGTCAAGTACTGTGTTCATTGTAATTACCTGAGTAATTTAGTCAAGTATTAGTCTTATAACTTTCGCTTATTTAGTAGACTTATTTATTGAGGTTAAAATACCGCGCAAAATATTTAGCTCTGCATCTTCTGGGCGTGCGCGGTTAAATAAACGACGTAACTTAGTCATTACCATGCCCGGATGCTGCTTAATAATAAAGCCTGTTTCCAGTAAGGTTTGTTCTAAGTGTTCGTAAAATAACTCGGTTTGTTTTGAACTTGGATACACAGCATCATCTACTTGCGTGGCTTTTGGTTGCTGATTTAAAAACGCCATACGTGTTTCGTAACACAAGGTCTGCACAGCCATTGCTAAATTAAGCGAGCTGTATTCAGGATTAGCAGGAATACACACATGGTAGTTACATAGTTGTAGTTCTTCATTACTTAAGCCGCTGTTTTCGCGACCAAAAACTAATGCCACAGGACCAGTAACAGCTTCAGCAACTAGCTTCTCACCACACTCACGTGGTTCCACCATCGGCCACGATAAAGTACGTGAACGGGCGCTAGTACCAATAGTTAGAGCACAACCTGCAATCGCTTCAGCAACTGTGTCAACTATTACCGCATTACCTAGCACATCAGTTGCACCGGCTGCTAATGCGCTGGCGTGGCTATCAACTTCACACGCTGGATCAACTAAATACAGTTTTGATAAGCCCATGGTTTTCATCGCGCGCGCCGCTGAGCCGATGTTACCTGAATGCGAGGTGTTTACTAAAACAATGCGGATGTCATCTAAGATCATTACTGTTTAACTCATACCAAAAAATTGCGCGAATTATAACATAGAGAAAAGCTGTAAGCAGCAAAGATTCTAGGTTCTAGGTTCTAGGTAATAAATATGGGAAGTTTTATGTATCAACGATCAATGCTGGCTTTTGTCTTGTAATTTTTACCTTGCAACTCAAGCCAGTACAAAAAACAAGCAAAAATTTTTGGGGTTTATTGTTTACTTTGTGCCAAAAATCGCTAGAATACGCCGGCTGAAATATATAGAAATATATACACGTTCTTTTACAACCCAAAGGTAATACCATGCATCCAATGTTAAACATTGCGGTTCGCGCTGCGCGTAACGCAGGCAAAATTTTACTTCGCGCTGGCGAAGATTTATCAAAAGTTGAAGTGCAACAAAAAGGCACTAATGATTTAGTAACGAATATTGATAAAGAAGCCGAAGCCGTAATTCGCGACACTATTTTACAATCTTACCCTACTCACTCTATTGTTGGTGAAGAGCTAGGTGAGCACGTAGGTAAAGATGCAGATTACCAATGGATTGTTGATCCTATTGATGGCACTACAAACTTCATCAAAGGCATCCCTCATTACGCGGTTTCTATCGCACTTAAAGTTAAAGGTCGTCTAGACCAAGCTGTTATCTACGATCCAATTCGTGGCGAGCTTTTCACCGCTTCTCGTGGTCAAGGCGCACAGCTAAATAGCAAACGTCTTCGTGTAAGTAAAACTACCGTTCTTTCTGGTACTGTTCTTGCCACTGGTTTCCCATTCAAAAACAAACACCATATGGATGCGTATACTGAAGCATTCAAAGCATTGTTTGTTCACACTGCTGATATTCGCCGTGCCGGTTGTTCTGCACTAGACATGGCATACGTGGCAGCTGGCCGTGTTGATGGTTTCTTTGAAATTGGTTTGAAACCATGGAACTCAGCTGCAGGTGAACTAATGGTTAAAGAAGCTGGCGGTATGGTTGTAGATTTTGCCGGTGGTAATAATTACGCTCACAGCGGTAATATTATCTGTGGCGCACCAAAATTAACACAAGCGATGATCCGTGAAATTCGCCCAGTATTAACTGAAGCGTTACTTCGCTAATAGCGAGTTATACTCAGATCGATACTAAAAGGAGCCTAGGCTCCTTTTTTAATGATTAAAATAAGGGTTCTCTAATTTGATCTCAACAGTGTTTTGCGGATCAAATGGCAAGGCCTTTAAATCATCGCCAAAATACTGGTTAAATAGCTCATCAAAACTACCGTTCTTTTGCATAATAGCTAAGCCATCGCTGAGCGTTTTTGCCAGTTCTGGCTTGTGTTTGGCCACAAAGTAATAAAAAGCACTCGGGTAGCTAATATATAAATTTGGCACAATAACCAGCGCTTGCTTATTAACTTCTTTTAACTCTGAGCTTACTTCTATAAAGGAGCGAGGAAAGTAATCAACTCGTCCGGTCAAAACGATATTAAACATCGCTTGATAATTTGCAAACGGTCGCACCGATAAATCATTATATGCCAATATTTTGGTATCGGGCCAGTCATGCCCTTGAATTGCAGTAAACCCTTTTAGTTGCTCTTTGCTCTTGATATCAGCAAAGCGATTAAGAAACAACTGCCTAGTTACTAAGGCTCGCTTACCAATATAACCTTTAAATAACGGCACTTTTATCGGTATTGCTAAGGTTTCGCGTTCGGGGCTGGTCATACTCCAATATAGGTCAACGCTATTATCGGCAAGGGCTATGAGCGCGCGCTGCTGGTGAGGATGTACCACGACAGATTCTAACTGGGCTGAATAATTAGCAGCATCAAGCGCACGTTGCAGTAACTCTTTTAAGTATGCATCTCGTTTATATAATGTTCGAGGTTCTTGAGCGATTGTGATCGTTTCTTTTGCTGCAGTTTTAGCACTGCATACAGTACTAACAATAAGTACCGAGAGCGAGATGAGTGAAAAGAAATACCTAGTCATATTTATTATTTTCTAGTGTTTTAGTAAAGCTACACGCTGAGCAATAAATACTCAAGAAAAACAGCCCTACTTAACGTTATTTTATATGACTTGTTTCTCAGGAGTTAAACGTACAACCGCCAAAGCAGGGCCACGTCGTTTACATAAAAATAGATAGCTGTGGCGATAACGTTTTGCTTCTTTTTTAGCATCTGTTGCCAATGCAGCAATTTGATGACTGTTAGTACACTGCTCTAGATCGGGTTCAACAACGCCAATCGATAAAGTAAGTAAAGGTACAAATTGCTTTTCACCTTCACGATTAGTTGCCCAATAACCACCACTGGCAATATGCTCTGGCGTAAAGAATGCACGAGATTTCAGCTCAAACTCAGTTATTATGTTGTTACATACTGTAGCCGCATCATCACCATCAAAGACCACCATAAAATCATCGCCACCAATATGACCAACAAAACTGGGCACGTTACTACAAGCTTGGGTGGTAACATCGGCCAATAATTTGATAACACTATCACCACTGGCGTAACCATATAAATCGTTGAACTGCTTAAAGTGGTTTAAATCAATATAGGCTAATGCAAAGCTGTGTTTGGCTCTTAATCTATGCTCAATTGCTTCGTTAATTGCAACATTCCCCGGCAGCATAGTAAGTGGATTAGCATGCTGAGCATGACGAATTTTCTCTTCCGTAATATGTTTTAAAATATCCCGCAGTGGCGCGAGCCCTAAGTACTGCTCAGTGCGAGTGATCACAATATGACGGCGAATATCAAAATCATTTTCGGTAATTTGCTGACTAACAGTATCAAGCAGCTGATTTTCATCAACTACCAAGGGTTGCTTGTGCATTAGTGCCGTAACCGGTTGTTTGTCGTATAAAGCATGGCCATAAGGAGCCGCAAATACTTCTGTCAGTTGATCTTTGTGTAATAAGCCTATCGGCTGCAAGCTTTCATTGACAACCGCAAGACTGATAATCGATTTATCTTTTTCAAAAATATTATGCGCATCTTTACAACGAGTATGACTGTCTATTGGGGCTTGTTCGATTGCTAACCAACCTATCGCCATTGATTGCTCAAACTGATTGTTAAGTGGGGTAAAACTTAATTGCTGTAATTGAGCTGAGTCAAACGCTAAGCTAGGTTTTAAACTTGGTCGTTCCAGCAAAAAGCCTTGCGCATTCACAATGCCTAGCCCTTCAAGTAAACTGAGTTCTTCAACCCGCTCTATGCCCTCTGCTATCACCGCTGTTTTGGTAACTTTCGCTAACTCTATAATTGATTTTAAAAATTCTTTTTTAACCACGCTTTCATCGCAATGGTCAATAAAATAACGGTCAATCTTCACATAGTCAGGACATAATTCTGACCATTGCTTTAACCCTGAGTAGCCTGCACCTAAATCATCGATGGCAATCGAAAAACCGAGCTGGCGATAATGGGCAATTGTTTTCAGCAATAAAAAACCATCATCAACCTTTTCTTGTTCGGTAACTTCAATCACCACTCTATTAGCGGCCAAGCCAAACTGCTTAATTAGGTGTAATGTTTCGCCTTTCGGATGGCAGGGATCAAGTAACGTTTTAGGACTTACATTTAAGAATAATTTGCCTTGTAGTTTTAACCTTACAAAATTTTCGATCGCTTTTGAACGGCATAACAACTCAAGCTCTGAGATTTTATCGTGCACAATTGCAGCACTAAAAAGCGCATTTGGCATCTCTAGATCGCAATTTTTAGGGCCTCGACTTAATGCTTCGTAACCTAAAATTTGCTGCCCTGCAATATCAAAGATGGGTTGAAACAGTGTCGTTATTTCACTGTTTTTTAAGATATTTTCTAATATACCTAGCCGAGCACTCACTTATCATCAACCCATTACTTCATTAAGAGAGTGCTAAAGTAGCAAGCTGGTATGACAATTTTATGTCAGTACCCGTTAACACTCCGGCATTTTGTTATTTATTTAATGCTTGTTCAACCAGATCAAAATGAGCTATCACCTCAATAATCTCAAGTTCAGCATATTCATAAGCTTGTGGGTCAACAAATCCTAAACGAGCAACCGCCTGTACAGTCGCAGGATGAACCAATAAATCCTTACCGTGATAACATATGGGATCGTCAAACTTAGGTAGCTTACCATCGCTATGATAACCACTTTCAATTTCTTCTAGGGGCAATGAAGGGAGCAAATCAGCAACAGCAATAAGCGCATTTATGTATTCAGCACATTGTGGATAATCAACTATCAAGTCATTGAGGATAGTCTGCGATAGCGCGACTAAATCAGCAGATTGAGTTTCTAAATTAGCTGCGTCTTTTTGCACTCTAATACTGCGAAGTAAGTTATTAGCTTGATGCTGATAATGTTCAAGTGTTGTTAATTGATAAGGTTGTACTGCAGCCTTTGATTGCTTAGGTTTAACGTTGTCATCACATCCGCTAACAATAATTAGACTACTAGCGACTACAAGTTGCTTTAACATTAGTTGGTTACATCAATACTTAATCAATAATTACTATTATAGGAAATATTACGTTCCATAAATAGCAATTATTAACAGCGACCTATTTAAAGCTACGCGGCATAAAACCCCGCCGACAAATATGCAAATACAAGGGGCTTGCCCCTTACGTAGGCCTTTTATTCTTTCAGCTTCTCTCTGGCTTGATACTCTAAAGCTACAAATACTATTAGACTATTCACCACCACCATCGGGGCACTTCTAACCTCCTTAGCTTTTTCAAGTACATTGTTAATTTTCAAAACTGAGTTCGCTTACCCTATTTGTCATCTTTGTGACTAGACCTAAATTTCGCTGCGGCTCGGTTAATGGCTTTTCTGAATGATACTCTTGGCATCAAGATAAGATCACGGTTTTGCGTGCCAAAGGTATAGTCATAAGGAAAATGTTTACGCTCTGTATTTGGCCCAAATTTGCCCGTGGCAAATATTCCCTGATGACAACTAATACAATTACTGGTGGAATCGGGCCCTTCAATAAAAGGGTTAGAGTTCCAAGTGATTACCTCTTTTTTATTGCGATAGTTTAAAAATAATTTTTTACTGCCAGTAAACAGCGGGAGGTTATTCATTCCATTTCCTGGGGAGGGATCCATTTCCAGTTCATTGACCGACACTAACATAATATAGTTGCTGTAGACATCACTGATACTGTCCGGTCTGTCACTACCAAAGCCTATATCTGGTTCGGGTTGCCAAATAAATGAGATCCATATCCAATCTTTAAGCTCTTTAGTAACAATGTGAAAACCTTTTAGGACAAAGGTTCTATCACCATCACTCATGGTAAAAGCGTTAGTTTTATCTAGGCAATACTCTCCTCTTTCAACCCATGCACCGCTATTAGCGATAACCTGATGTACACCGCTGGGGCTCAAATCTTTAACATTACTTTTATAGCAAAGGCCATTGGCACTTTGAGATTTAACTTCGCCCCAGGCTAATTTCATCATTATGGAGGTTGCCGGAAATTCCACCATACAATTGGAATGAGATGCTTTGTCCGCTAGCGGTGTGTCCATTAATTTTACCGTCACCGCTTGACATGCAGCAATACTACGAAAGTGTTGCAATATGTGAAGCACATAATCAGAGTTGTAAACTGCAGGAGAAAATAGTTGGAACCCCCCTGTCAATGGTGCCGGATCAATATTGGGCGATTTAGGTCTTTGAATACTCGACAATAACTTCTGGGCTGCACTTTCTGTAAGCCCCGAACCCGTAAACGCTGAATTTGAATCTATTGTGTCTAAAAGATACTCAATGTCATCACGGGAAAACCAGGTTTGCCACAGTGAAGTAAGGTTATTTTCCACAATAAAACCAAATCCGGTTTGTTGTTTGGCAGGCGCTAAAACTTCAGCTGAAATTTGCCAAGCGATCTTCCTCCGAAGAGAAAAGTCTGCTGCAAGCTCTATAGAGTCAAGCTCACCTACACCAATATAGGGCTCAGGTTTAACGTGAGACCAACTCTCCACAGGTTTGGTTATCATGGCGGCAGAGATGTCTAAACTCATCCCGATTAGAAAAGAGGCTATCATCAGGTTCTGTTGGATAGACTTAGACACTCTGCTTTCTCCAATCTTAACTAGCACTTTTAAGTTCAATTTTTTGCTTTAGCGACAAGCCCCAATTAAATCTGGCATCCATGTGAAGTGCTTGATCTACATACTGACTAGCCTCTTTAAAGTGATTGAAGAACAGGTGACAATTAGAAAGCCAATAAAGAGCATCAAGGTGCCCCCATGATGGTATTTGTTCTGTTACTGGCAGCGCAGTTTCGAATAACTCCACAGATTTAGTCAGTAGCGTAAGCGCTTTTTTCTTACTCCCACCAACTAGCCTAGGTTTGTTCATAAAGGACAAACCTTGCAATAGGTAAGTACGGGGGTTGTTAGGATTTATTTCAAGCGCAATCTTGAAGGATTTATCCGATGTCATCCCTGCTCTCGCCTTCGCTATAGGCTCAGAAGTTGCAGCCGCCAAGTGACCACTACAACAGGCAAGCAGATTATAGAATTCATCGCTATTGTCTTCTATACCATGAGCATCTTTCAACAAGGTTATGGCCTGTTGTGAATGTGTTTTGCTGTCTCCTCCCAATTGACTCAATGTCAATAACACAAATGCGCCATAATAGATCTGCCAGTGCTTTAATTGTTCTGGCATTTGCTCTTCAACAAAGGCTGTAAAGAACTGTTTTAATCCATCGGCATCATGTTGCATTTTTAGCTGCCAGATTTGCGCTTCAATGTCTAAAAAGCGATGCATTTGTTGATTCATTATTATTTCCTTACTTGAATTAACCTTTTCTAATACCGTTAACGATTGAGCGCTTTAGTGAAATAAAAGTCGGGGGTAGTCCGCTAACCAACGCCATAGCTATAGATGTCAGAACAGCGATGAAGGCACTTTGCCAGGTAATGCTAAATGGAAAAACCACTTCACTTAGGCTGAGATGATTCAAAATCACGGCTTTGGTTTGGGTAAATATGCCCAATGTCACCAATATTCCCACTACCGCACCAGCTATATTGATCAGTATGGTGACACTGTAAATACTGGACGCCAGACTTGCCGAAGAAAAGCCTATTGCTCTTAGTAACGCGGTTTCTCTCTGGCGCGCTTCAATCATGGTATGCATGCTCTGCAATGACGAAAAACCTGTGGCTAGGATTAAAATTATAATGCTGGGAATGGCGATAATGTCTACAAACTGAGTCATTTCATCAATTTGGCCTGCGTAGTACTGTCGCTGCGTTTTGGCAACTAAACTGATTCTGTTGTTCTCCTGATTGAGCATATTCATTATCGCCTGAGCGCTTTCAGCATCTTCAAATCCAATTCGAATAGATTGAAAAATAGCCCCCCGGTTGTAAGCATCCTGTAGTAAGCTAACGTCCCCCCAAATCTCGGACTCTGCAACAGTTTCAGTTGTTGAGAAAACGCCCACTATAATCCATTCTAATGAACCCAAAGTGATTTTTTGATTCAGTCCCAACCAGGGAAATCGCGAAATCAGCTTGTTGCCAACCATGAGTTCACGTCTGCCTGATTCAAACATTCTGCCGCTTTGTATACTGAAGTGACTTCTCAGTTTCAGTGAATCATCACCTACACCTCTAACAGCAATCACTTGGGCTTCGCGCTTGGTGGCGTCACCGACTCGAATATTAGTAAAAAGCTCCGGAGCGATAACTGGGTTACTGGAATTCGCGTAGATGAGTGTCTTTAGCTGTTCAATTTGTTGAAAATTAAAGGAACTGATCACTTCGCTTTCTGAACCATTGCCCAGTAATATCAATTGTTTAT
The DNA here is from genome assembly GCF_014164125.1 of Pseudoalteromonas sp. SG44-8. NCBI lineage: Bacteria > Pseudomonadati > Pseudomonadota > Gammaproteobacteria > Alteromonadales > Pseudoalteromonadaceae > Pseudoalteromonas > Pseudoalteromonas sp. SG44-8. The sequence continues at coordinate 15,778 of NZ_JACJEQ010000041.1, forward strand.
CCGATCCCGCTGTTTGAATCATCTCAGATAACCCCACGCGAAGTGACAAAAACACCAAAATGATTAAAGTCAAACTGGCGGAACAAATTAGAATAGAAGCAACCTCGTAACGCCTTTTGGCTGAACTCTTAATGTCTAATCGTAAACAATTTAAAAACAGATTCATGCTAAATCGCCGATTTTAAGTTAGCTGACAAGTCTTCCTTCAGCAATTTTAGCAAAGGAAGAGTTGCGCCTGTTGCACCAAGAGAAATAGCGATGGCGGTAATTTGAACTATGTCCCAAAACCTGAGCTCAATATCAGAGAATGGACCATCCACAAGTATTTGTCCCAGTATCCAGGAGCTTACAAAAGTAATGCAAGTAGCAATCAGCATTGCCAACACAACAACCAAAATATTCTCGATCACTAACAATGAACTAATCTTTCTTTTTGAGTAACCCACTGCACTAAAGAGTGCCAACTCTCTTTTTCGCTCCACCAGCGATTGAGCCATAGAGCTAGATGTGAGTAAAAACACTACCAGAACGGCAATGGCTAATACGAGTTTTGTCATTAGTGCTAAATCGCCTAACTGCCTACGAAATGATTCAGCGAAAGCGCTTTCTTTTGATGTAAAAGTCGGACTTTTGCTATTTTCAAACAGGTTGTCTAACTGGGTGATAGTATTGTTGACGTCATATTCAGGACGAATCCGGGATACAAAAAAACTAGTCATACCTCTACCAAACAAACGATTCCGTTCCAAATAAGTATGTTTAATTAACATGGACTCCTCTTCAGTACCGTCCTCGGCATAAAAAATCCCAGCGATGGTAAAGGGCCAATCACTGCTGAAATTCTTTTGGGTCCAAATGCTAGTAGTGAGTATGATTTTGTCACCTGTTTTCCAATCAAAACGCTCAGCAAGTACCGGTGTGACTAAAACAGCTGTTGGATCTTCCTTCCACAAGGGCAAACTAGTATCTGGAACTTGAATTCCGTCAAACACTGCAAAATAATTGTCTTCTTCAATAGCGTATTGAGAAAAGGTCTGGTCAGGTTTGAGAAAGTAACCGCCAAACCAAGTGACGAAAGTGGCATCGTTTACCTGTGGCATTTTTCTAACCCGTTCGATGGCAGGTTGCATTAACGGCTGGGTAATTGACTGCCGGTTTATAGTAACTATGCGACGTTTATCGTCTAATTCAAATTCTACGTCATACGCATTATCGATGCCAACAATCAAACTAAAACCAAAAAATGCCAAACACATAGGTATAATAGTCAGTACAAGCCGTACCGGCTTACGTAACATATTCCTCACTATTATCTGCAACAAACCCACACTAGCGCTCCTTATCTGAAAATGGGGAGATCTCTGAAGAAACAATGGCTTGAGTTAGCTTTCCTTTGTACAACTCTATGCGTCGGTCAGTTACTTCTGCCGCTATCATATCGTGTGTCACCATAATGATCGTTTTCTTAAACTCTGTTTTTAATGTGTTGAGTAAGTTCAGAATTGATTTGGCAGACTCTCTATCCAGATCACCGGTAGGTTCATCGCACAACATTAACTTTGGCGAACTGACAAAAGCTCTTGCAATCGCGACTCTTTGTTCCTGTCCACCAGATAATTCGTTGGGATAGTGTGAGGCTCTATCGGCTAGTCCCACAAGTTCCAGTGCTGCACTGACTCGTTCTCGTCTCTTTTTCGATGATAGACTGGTTAGGAGTAGTGGCAATTCCACATTTTGTGCAGCGCTTAAATAAGGCAGTAAATTACTAAACTGAAAAACAAAACCTATATTTTGCGCTCTCCAAAACGCAGATTCTGCATCGCAACCTTTGGTTTGTACCTGGCCTTCAATGAGTATTTGACCTGCATCCTGATTGTCCAACCCGCCGATAATATTCAGCAGTGTAGTTTTTCCTGAGCCCGAAGGGCCAGTTAAAGCAATAAACTCCCCCTGCTCGACATTCAGGTTAATTTGATCCAAGGCGATAATGCGTGTGTCGCCTTTTCGATATCCTTTTGACAATTTTTTTATTTGTAAAAACATAATATTATCGCTTAATAATGATGTCTTGACCATCTGTTAGAGGTGAAGCAGACCATGAGATAACCGTTAATCTTTGCGGCAAATCTGTTAGCAGATAATCGTCATTTGCCTTTTGTCTTGCATCAACTAGCCTCCGTCTTGCAACACCGTTTACCTCAACAAATACATAGGTTTTTCCATCTAGAATATGCACCGCTGAATTAGGAATCAGAATAGCTTTAGGTGCGTCATTTAAATGGTCTGGTTTTTTAGTAAACACCCCTGTTACCGTTGCGCCTGGATTGATTGTGGGCACTTGCTCAACAGGTTCTGTTATGACTATAACAGTGCCTGTTTGACTGTCAGTAATTGGAGCGATTTGTTTAATTTTGGCTTCAACTAGCAAATCGGGTTGAGAGGTAAAACTGACACTAATACTGTCGCTGTTTACCACTTGTGGAAGAAAGCGTTCATTAACATCGAAATGAAATTCCAAAGAAGACAAATCTGTGATGGTGCATATGCCACTTCGGGTAAAAGTGCCCCCGGCAGATGCAGGAGAAATAATTTCGCCGACGTTAGCGCTCATAGCGGTCACTATACCATTAAACGGCGAGCGTATAATTAGGTCATCGAGGTACAGCTGAGTCTGCAGAATTCCATTTTTTAACTCATCAATGGATTGCTCTAACTGGATGGCTGCTATTTTCTTGATAATGACCTGACTGATTACTTGTTCGTAGGCTTCGTCACTAATGAGCTGCTCTTCTAATAGTCGCTTGGCTCTATCACTGGAAGCTTGTGCTAAAGCTAAATCTTCCAGCCTAACCTCTCTAAGAGATAACTGAGATTTCAAGTTCGTTTCAAAGGTATTTAGCTCTATCTTTGCTTGCCTGTCGTCTAAAGTGGCGACAGCTTGACCCGCTTGCACCAAATCCCCAAGCCCTACGGAAATACCGGTCACTCTACCCGTTACATTGGCTGACACTGTGGTGCTCTCTGGTGCAACAACAAAACCAGATACCTCTAATTGGGCATCTAGAGCCAAGCCGAAAGAGCTAGTGTTCTGTGGAGTGCCAATTACGCTGACCTCAGTTGGTTTACCTGTGGATAAGATCTGAACTGCAATATAGCCAGCCCCTAGTATTAATAAAGCAAAAATTGAATAATAGATCGGTTTGAGATTACTTGGTTTGTGCAACGGAGCTGTGTCGCCAAATTCAAGTTTGTGCAGAATGGACAACATATCCTCACAGGCCTCTTTGCCTACGTCCTTTTGTTGATTATTTTGCATTTGGCTCATAAAAATTTTTCTTGATTGAGGTTTCTAATGCCAGCGGCACAACCCAATCCGCCAAGACCGATTAAAATAGCTGCCGGCAAAAGAGCTTCTGCTATTGAATAATCACGCCAAATTGCCCCTTCCATCAGCAAAATAGACCATTTCCCAGGACTTATGTTACTGAGATAAGACAGCCATTCAGGCATTAAAAATTGGGGCATCATACCCCCCCCTAACATGGCAAATATGACCATAATCGACCAGGCTGCGCCTGCTACCGATTCAGGGTTAGATCCAATACTGCCAATGGCTAACATAAGTCCGGCAAAACAAAATGCCGAACACAAAATGGCGAAACTCAGCATAGCGAAAGATTGAATATTGAGTTGAAACGCAATTTTTCCGAATACGATTAAAATTACAAAGGAAACAAAAATAGTGAACATACAAGATAGAATCTTGGAGGACAAAATAACCCACATGGGAGTAGGGGAGACTTTTAATCGCAAAATGGTTTGTTGCAATCTTTCTGTGGCGAGGCTGGAGCTCATAATGGCTACACAGGCTAATATGGACCAAAGTGAAGCTTGTGGTACTGTAATACTGAAAGCACTCACGGGTAGATCGCTTTCAACGACATAATCTTCATGAGTGATTTTCAGGGGCTCTAGGCTTTGACTGGCCATATCCGAATTACCACTTCCTTGTCTTTCCTGCACTAACTCCATCGCGGTAGGTATCGTGATGCCGGTTATCATGCCAGAAATCATCTTGCGCTTGGGATCCGATACTATGCGGATTTCGGAAGGAGAGGTAATAAAAGGAAACTGTTGTAATCCAGCGCCAAAACCTGGCTCCAAAATCAAATAAGCAATGACGTCCCCCAAACGCGTGGCATTTTGTGCCTCTTCCAACGAGCTTTGAATTATTTCCAGCTCTTCTCGTTTTGATAATCTACCTACATAGGCGGTGCTTATTTTTGTCTTATCATTGTCCACCAAGGCTATGGCTAGTTTATTGGTTTCCTCACTGACACTGTTAATGGCCCCAAAGATGGTCGCGATCAAAAGAGGTAACAACAAAATCATGACTAAGTTGGATGCATCACGGACAATTAACATGCAATCTTTTTTGATTAAATAGATGATTTCACGCACTGAGTTTTTCTCCGTTCAGCAAATTTGTCAACACGTCTTGCAGGCTGGGCGGAATAACCTTGAGATTAAAAATGCTGGAGTGAGAATTAAATAATTGATGCACAGCTTTCGCTGGTTCTCTGCTAGAAAGAACCACAGGTTGCCCCTGCTCACTCTGCTGATAAGAGATTTGACTATCGCCGCCATACTGAGCAATAAGATCCAGTGTGGAAGCACAAGCCAAAGCTCGGCCCTCGTGTAGTATTAGGACCTCGTCACAGACCTGATCCGCCTCCTCGATATAATGCGTGGTATACAATACAGTTTTGCCTGAATTTTTCAGATCTAGAACAACGTCTAATATGTGTTGCCGACTTTGAATATCTACACCTGCAGTAGGTTCATCCAGTAACAATAGTTCAGCGTTACTCAGCAGTGCCACCGCCATATTTGCTCTACGTTTAATTCCTTCAGAACAAGACTTCACCTTGCGATGGATAAAGGTATGCAGTCCCATTTTTTCCGAGGCGTAATTTACTTTGTGCTCAAGTTCACTTCCCTTTAAGCCCTGCAGAGTCGCGAAGAAAGTCAGATTCTCCATAATAGACAAACTGCTGTACAAAGCAATTCTTTGAGGCGCCAAACCTATTTTTGAACGAGTGTTTTGGTCGTACGGAGGAAGCGAATTGAATAACTCCACTTCTCCTTCGTCTGATGAAAGAAGCCCCACTAACAAATTGACTATGGTGGTTTTTCCAGCCCCGTTTCTGCCCAAAATTCCCAGAACTTTGCCAGCACTAACTGAAAAACTGACATCTTTGAGAGCGAGGTTGGAGTCATAAGACTTGTGGATATTTTTGAAATTGAGTATTTTTGACATATCAGCCTTATTGCTCCTCGTTCACATTGATTAAAGTGTTGACTTGATTTGCACTGTGCCAATAGACTGCAAAATTAAAGGCGCAATGGGCGATAATGGCAGGCAGTAATGATTGGGAACTCAAAGTCATTAACAACCAAATAAAGCCATATACTGATTTAAAAATAACATGTATCCAGCCAAAAAATATGTGATGAACCCCAAATGCTAGTGAGCTAATGACGAGCGCCCATGAGAGAGAGAACGACCACTCTTGAAACATGGCTAATGGCAAGTAGGCTCGCCATATAACCTCTTCCATCAACACAATTGAGACCACAACAGGAACAAACCATTTCTTTTGCCAATAGGACACCACTGACGTACGGGATTGCGCTTGTTGTTTGGTTTTTAGAGATATCATCCAAGCTTCTAGTTTAAATAGTAATAGACCTGAAATAGTGGACAGTAAAATAATTGCTGTAAACACTAGCCAGTGCTCAGACCCCAAGGGCAATGCGAACAACAGCACAACTTCGGAGTGGGAAGTGCCCCAGAACACAGCGATAAACAGAAGACCTAGGGTGGCAGAGTACATTAGCAAGCTGTTTCGGTTGAAAAAATCATAGCTATCAATGCGCCATCTGGAAAGGAGTCGAGCCGATATTGCAAATACAGCAGCCAAAATCAGAACAAAACTTAGCACCAAATAAAGCATCATAACCATCTCCTATTAAAGTGAGGTGAAATCCGATATCGGTTTACCAATTGGCATAATTAGAGAGACAAATTGACGGTCTCCATCAATGCCCATAAGTTGATTCATTTCATTGTCCAGAAAACCGAACACCATGCACGATCCGAGGTCAATAGAGGTTGCCGCCAAGTGCAAGCTTTGCCCTAATACACCAGCATCCATATGGGTTAAACGATAAGCTCTGTCCTCATATTTCCATTGCACTCTATCTAAATCACTAACTAATACAAAGATACCTGCACAGCGAGCAATCCAGTCCTGGAATGAAGTAATTTCAAATATGCGACCCCTTACTTCACCTTCACTCACCAATTCCAACGCATGCTTGTCAGCTCTGTATTTATATATGCCGCGGGACAGAGATTCCGTATTCAGCGAAATATAGTACAGCTGAATAGAGAGTAAGCCTCCCCCTGTTGGAGCAAGAGGTGCATGAGGAATAACCTGAGATGAAGTGATTTTGAATCTATCTCTGGCACTCACTGTGGATGTACACAAGCTAGATATTTCTGCCAATGATACTTCTTCATCAGTATAATCTCGCACTGATTTCCTTCGGCGCATCAGTTGCTCAAACTTTTCCGTGGGTTGTATACATGGCTCAGGGAGTTTGATAAAAGTATTGTTGTCATTTCCCTCATTGATCGCAGGCCTATCTGAGAATAAAATGTTATTCGTGACCTGCTTACCGACACCCACATCCAGTTTTAATCCATCATGAGCCAGAGCGAGAGGGTTAATCGCTAAACCTTCTTCTTGCCTAGCCAATGCGCGCTTAACATAAACTTCAATGGCCGCTCGATTTGCCGCTTCCAGTTGTTCCAAAAGAGGTGTAACCGTATCTCGATTCGAAAAAGGACCGCTTTGATTAGATTGCTCTGCCATTGGTGTAGAAGATGACACTTCCTGCCCTATGGTTTGTTCATTATTATCCATGACTGTGTACTCCACTCTTTTCGTTTGTAACGCCGAGAATGCATTGAATAGACTGTTCGATTCCGTCCAGATCTAAAAATCGATCCACTTCGTTATCATAGAAGTAATCCAGTTGCGTCATTTGCCCATTTTGTATATCTTCTTCGTAGAAGCCCAGAATATAACCCAGATCTAACAGCATTTTGCGATAGCCTTTAGCCCCAAACATCATCATATATCTCCAAGGGCAACCAACAAGAAACACCAGTGAGTCTTGATTGGATACCGAATCTACATTAGGTCCGTAAAATGACTGGTTCAATTTTTTCAGCTTTGCTGCGTCGTAATTTCTGTCTTTAACCAGAATTTGTTTGTTGGGCAGGATCTTGCGCAACTTGTCCCCAGTGAGTACATAAGCATCTATGGCGTAGAAGCGCTTGGGGGAAAATTGTCCCAGTGAATGCAAACACTCGGGAACCTCTTTACACCATTCAAATGCCGGCAGGATTGGACTGATATTCATATCACTTACAGTGTCGGGGCTATAGTTGTAGGAAGTATCCATGTAATGCTGAATAATTTGATCTATGCTCTCTTGATTTTCAGCGATTCGCCTCGTGGTATGGCGGGATACTTTCGAGTTTTCGTGGAAGAATTCCGCAGGGTTAATGGAAAGCTCACCGAAGCGACATTGAAACTCTCTATATACTTCTGGCAGCAAGTCAATGCTGTTAATCGGCGGCATAAAAGTGCCTTCAGCCGTGGTTTTCTGATCTAGAAAATAATCGGCAGGATCGATAAATGGCATAACTGGACTCCTACAAGAACACGTTTCTAAATGGACGGAATGGAGCACAAGCCGGGCAGCGTGGGATACGTTTAATATCTTCATAATCTACAGACATGCGTTCGAAGTCAGTCCGTATGGCGCGACTCACCAAGTAGCTTCTCCCAGTTGTAAGGTAGGTCAGCAGTCCTGCGGTAAACTGTCCTGATACCACATCAACATAGGGAGGGGGGGCTATTCCCAAATCAGGTTGTCCCATAGCGCTGACGGCATCGTAATAAGTGATGACATCACGCTTTAAGGTGCCCGCTGCGGCAATACCCTGAATATCAAACTCGTTAAAACAGCCTGTTTCTCCAGGAACGAAAATGGGCCCAGCGACACCTTCAGAGCCATCAAATATAGTCATAGCCCAAGGCTTATCAGCTTCCAGAGCCTGCTCATTGACAGAGTGCAAAATAGACTGCATATATTCATCTAATGCGGCAACCACAAAGTCACACTCTTCGAAAACCTTGGCGATGTTTTCCTTAGAAAAACTATCTTCGGTAATAGTAGAAATACATTTTAAATCATAGTGTTGAAAAGATTCAGCTAAACAATCAGCAATCGGAGCCTGTTCTTGTATGTATCTGGGCTCAATACCAAGGAAGCGATGAACTGTATTGGTATTTTTGATTTTAGCATCATCTGCTAGTAGTAAATGCTTAATGCCGCTTTGTACGAGTTGCCTGGCAATGCGACTTCCCGACTGACCGCAACCAATGACTCCTATCCGTTTATCCGCCAATGGAGTTTCGGCATCTTGAATAACTCGGTAGTAGACATCAACCAAATCGTGGTCAGCTTCCACCAGTATTTTTTCTTCGATTAATTGTTCAATTAGTTGCAGGGCGTCTTCTTGTTCTTCGTATTTAACGATCTCTTTTTCTCTTAAATCCTGAAGATTCGTTTGGCTATTCATATGGTTAATAACACGACCTAATAAACCAGTGCGCCCTTTATCCGTCCAATTTTTGGAAAAGAAAGAGCGAGCACTGTGTTTAACCAATATTTCATTCTCGGTGACTTTTATCACTCGAAGATGCGGGTTAATTTGATACTTTTCGTTTTTAAGTGCCATTTATAATTACCTTATATTTATGGTCGACATAGATTCTTTTAAAAATGCCAACCCTCATAAAAGAGCCGGCATTAATTAACTCAGCTTACAGGGCTTTGACTTGATCGCCGCCGTTACAGCAACAGCAGCAACAGCACCAGCAGTTACAACCGCCTGGAGCAAACGCTAATCCAGACTCATATCTGTGATCGAAAGCTGATGATTTTGAAAGTTTCATTTGTCTTCCTCATATTTAAATTTAAAAGTTAACCTCACGGTTATTCCGTGTGTTTTCCTACTAACGCTGCAAGTTGTAATGCAACAAGCACCCATTACCGCTAACCCGGTTTTAAATTACAAGTAACCCAGTTTCTATGGATATGGTTGTGGTGATTTAGTCAGGTCTTCAAAAGTTAACTTTCTGTCTTTCCAATTTAATTTTTGTGGTAATTCGAAATAACGGTCAACTCCATATGAAGGCATTGAATGTAAATATGGAGGTGTAAGTTTGGTACAAAAAACTTTCGTCAAACGGACTGTTTGTAAATTTGGTAGCGTAAAATCGAAAAATATTGGGTTTAATCCATTTTTTCTCGATATCTCCAACATTTGCTCAAATTTACATTCACTCTTTTTAGGTTTACTCATTAATTCTGATAATTTAACTTTCCCGGAACCTTCCAGATACCATTGAAGCTTTTTAGCGTGAGAGGGATAACCATAGTGACCAATTACTTTATAAAAAATATCGAATTTTTCTACTGGTACATCTTCTTCAACAAAAAATAGCTCTTTTACTCTTTCTGAATATACCCATTGAGGACAATTCAGAATTATTCGGCTACTTCCCTCAGCCTGCGCAAATTCACCTAAAGCAGAGAGGATGGCGTCTTCAATTGTCAGACCACCACCGCCTCCGGAAATATAGTTATACTTATTAAAACCTTCGACAAAACCAACCGCAGTGACAGTGTAAAAATCCTCTACATCTGTCATATGTAAATAAAGAGTAATATTGTCAACTAGGGTTTGGGCATGTTCTAAAATACGTTGCACTCTAAAATCGTCTGGCATGCAGTCCAACTCAATGATCTTTGGAGCATGGCCTGTATTCCAGTGAACATTCACAGCATCGCGCTCTAACACTTCAGAAATACCATGGTAAACGGCCAGTTCTTTTGTAATATGAGTCGCTAGTCCACCACTAGTGGCATAGCAAAACATATTTTCCTTAGGGTGAAGTAAATTAAATGGCATAACGATTTGAGCCGGCACCCAAATATTCTCAGAACCATTCAATAAGCATTCACCTTGAATCCATCCCACAAAGGTATCTTCAGTAAATCTTTCGTATTCAAATCCTTCTTTTTCGTATTGTTCATCTGCAAACAAGGGTAATTCACTGGGATGCAAGCAGTTGAATCCTTTTTCCAGCATAGTTTTGTAAGTACCATGTATCAACTGGTCATCATATGCAAATGAGATAAAGCTTCCCATTGCCCTCTCGATAACTTCGCCTAAGGAGGAGGCCATCATGGTAGGTAAGTCAAAGCCTTTACCACCACCAAAGATGGTCCGCTGTATACTACTCTCGAATGACTTTTTACCAAGAATATTTCGGGCAATGTGATCAAACTCATAGAATTCACAGTTGCCCGTGTACATAATTAAGCCCCCAGAACCTCTAAAATAACTAAGTACTCTTTTGATTGGTCCTCTTGGGTAATAATAAGAGTTTATTTCCTCATACCCTTTACTTTCCTTGCTTCCTGTAATGTAAGGCAGAGAAAGGTATTGTTGATTAATTGCTGTCGATTCAATGTTGACTGACATAGTAATAATCCCAAACTTTTTACTCTTTTGATGTTTGCTATTCAGTAGTTATTTATAGCCCAAAGTACTGCGCGATTGACTCCCCCCTCTTTAGAGTTGGTATCAAAGTGTTTTTCACCCAAATATTGTCAGAAATTTCTAATGACTTGGTGAGTGCAGATATGGCATCTCCTTTCTCACCTGACAAGGATTTGAGCATACCTAACCAAAGATAAGCCTCGTCAAAGCCCCATTTAGGTAACTGCTTGCCCTCCGTTGAATTTTGAGTTCTGAAGTACGTTATAGCTCTGGTGAATAATTGACTAGCTTCGTCTATTCCTCCACCGAATTGTGGGGGGATATACACTGCGCTTGTTCCTTTGATAAATAGAAGGCGAGGATTTTGACTGTCAATTTTCGTAGCAGCATCAAGAGCATTACGGCTTTTAAGTGACAATGCCATTGTTTGTTCTGGTTGGTAACGAATCATAGCATTAGAACATGCGGCGGTGAGCACATGCGCTTCGGTATATTCTGCTGACTTGGAGAGTATATTGTTGTTAGTATCAAGGCACTTCTGAAAATAGGTTTCGCCATTTTCGTAATCCAGCAGCCCAAGTCTGTAGTTGATGAGTGCGATAAAATACTGAACCAAAAGTGACTCTTCTTCTGAATTAGCTTTTTTATTCAGTAGTAATTCTTCATATTCTTTTAAATTTTCTGTTTTACTTAACGAGTAAAATCTTTGAATACTATCGGAAATGCTGTTTAAACTTGAATCTTTGTGATCTTGTTCTGCTTTTAGATTTGAGGTTGTAAGCAATAGCGTAAGAAAGACAAAAACTAATAATACTCTCATTATAATTTCCTTTTTATTTCAAACTATTTTGTTGGGCCGTTTGGCCTCAACAAGTTTTATATGATCCTTGTTCCTATTATTGTTGTTCCCTTTTTTAAACTTGTCAATTTTTTGTACATTAAATATACAAATCACACAGCGAGATCGTTATAAATTGAGCTTTTACATTCAATTAAATCTGATATAAAACTTAAGAAACTGAATGTAATTAGTACGATTTTTATACCAATTCGCTTAATTAAGTGATCTGTTTAGAGGTGAGGAAATCTGGGCGATAGCAAGGCAGAAATTTCGTTATTGAGTTGTTCTAAATGAGAGATTTTTTAACGCATCTAGTCTAGTGTCAGGATTAGTCCTAATAATGATTCAGTATTATTGCTGATTGATAAAGTTTTTGCGAAAAATGCTGCATCAATCCCATTACATTTAACTTACACAAATTCTGAGTTCGAAAACAATTTTGAATCAGACCTTTAGTGGAGCGTAGAAAAAGGCGATGCACTGCTATACGTGCCAGAAAATCAATTAGTGCTTAGTAAGCTTATAGCTAACGAAAGCAGTAATGACGACTATTGCAAGTGCGACTGATTCAGCCTACCAAGTGCAAATTAAAAATCTATAATGTACAAGGCCAAGCTGTGTCTCCTGCAAACGAGAGTAAAAATGGTATTGCCACGTCTGATACAAGTTTCAAAAAAGTCTAGCTTTTACCGCTGATATTAGAACCTGCGCTCTAGCTGCAATAGCATAAACTAAAAAGCCCTGTAAGTTTGTCACCTACAGGGCCTTTATTTAATCTAACTAAAGTCCCTAAAGCTACTCGCTAAGCAACAAAACCATAAATCAATGCAGCTACCGCTAATAAGCCTACAGCTAACACAAACAAAGTGCTAAAACGGCCACGGTACTTTTGTAATGCTGGAACCTTATAAACAGCGATCATTGGCATGATGAATAAGATCATCGCAATAATCGGCCCTGATAGTTGGTCCATCATATCTAAGATACTTGGGTTTTTAACAGCACAAAACCAAATTGCCAAGAACATAATAGCAACGCCAATTTTATCGGCGCTCTTCACTGATAGGTTGGTTTGCTTAGTAACAAGCCCATTAAAGCTTTCTCTTGCTCCTAAAAAGTGACCTAAGAAAGATGAAGTGATAGCAATAAACGCGACTAGCGGGCCAAAGGTGGCAATAAATGAGTTGTCAGTAACATTAGCTAAGTATGATAACACGGATACATTTTGTGCTTTTGCTTGCAACATTTGCTCTGGTGTTAATGAAAGTACACACGAAAATACAAACAATAGAACGAACACTATCAGTAATAGACTGGTGCGCTTTAGAATCGCCTCGGACTTAGCTGTCGCTTGTTTACCATAATGACCTCGCTGTACGTTTACAAAGCTTGAGATCGCCGCTGCGTGGCTAAATGAGAACACTATAATAGGAATTGACAGCCATAACGTTTTACTAAAGCCTGCAAACTCAGGAAAGGCCATATTTGGTACTTGCCAGCTCGGAATTAAATACAACGATAAAAACAATAAAATACCGACTAACGGATACACTAAAATAGCAAAAGCACGCAACATTAGCCTTTCACCACCGAGCATCAAGCTGATCATACCTGCAACTAAAATTCCTGAAAGCAATACTCTAGAAGGTGCTTCCATACCTAATTGGTTTACCATAAAACTATCAACAGTATTAGTTAGGCCAACACCATAGATCAGTAGAATTGGAAATATTGATAAGAAATACAATAATGAAATTAATCTACCAGCATTCACACCAAAATGCTCTTCAACCACATCGGTAAAATCAGCATCTTTGTTCTTTGATGACAATACAAAACGCGCTAAGCCACGGTGGGCTAAGAAAGTCATTGGAAACGCTAAACACGCTAAAATGATCAGCGGCCAAAAGCCACCAATACCAATATTAATTGGCAAAAACAAAATACCGGCACCGACGGCAGTACCAAAAAGACTCAACACCCATTGGGTATCATGAAAGTTCCATTTCGATTTACTTGTTGTCACTGCGTCAAACTGCGCAGCATCAGTGGAAGAGTTCATGCACTTCACCTATTAGTATAATAATTTGGCAAGAGCATATAGAAATCAACACATTATTTCAGTTTTTGGCGATATAATTAACTAAATATTACAGCCTATTTTGTAATTACTGAGTTACTTACTGTCATGAATTTGAAACAGTCATAAAATCAAAATTCTTTAGCTGATAGAGGAAATAAATTTTCGAGTTTTCAAGCTTAGAAAAATGGCAGTACACGCATGTCAAAGGTTAACACTACGCTGCTGACAGCTCAAAGCCATTAGCTTTCCTACAGACGTAAAAAAGCCCGACTATTGCAGTCGGGCTTTCTCAATTTAGATCCTGGCAATGTCGTGGTGCCCACAGCGGTAGAGAGCCACATAGCAAATGTATAGAGTCGGCTTTAGGCGCTTATTCTTTTCCTTTTACCTGATGCCTTTTACCTTTCACCTGCATTTTCACTTTCCTGCAGACAACAAAAAACCCGCCACATCGCTGTAACGGGTTTCTCTTATTTGGGGCCTGGCAATGTCCTACTTTCACATAGCAAATGCTACACTATCATCGGCGCTGTTTCGTTTCACTACTGAGTTCGGCATGGGGTCAGGTGGGTCCAAAACGCTATTGTTACCAAGCAAATTTGGT